>CAZGHJ010000154.1:0-7345 GCA_964525355.1 uncultured Roseicyclus sp. | reverse complement strand
CGGCGGCGATGTCCTCGCCTTCCGTCGTCACGACGCCGGTGGCGCGGCCGCCGCTCGTCCGGATCTCGTCGACCTCCACGCCCTGCCGCACGGCGCCGCCCTGGTCCTCGATCACGCGCACCATGGCGTCGGCCATCGCCTGAACGCCGCCCATGGCGTAGTGGACGCCGAAGGCCTTCTCGAGATGGCTGACGAGGATATACATCGACGTCACATGGGTCGGGTCGCCACCGATGAAGAGCGGGTGGAAACTGAGCGCCATGCGCAGGCGCGGGTCGCGGACGCGGGCCTTGGCGTGGCCGTAGACGGAGCGGTCGGCGCGCAGACGCACGAAGCCGGGGATCTCGCGCATGAGGTCGCCGAGCTTGTTCATCGGCCGCCGCCCGAGACCTTCGAAACCGAACTGGTAGCGCGCCTCGCTGTCCTTCAGGAACTTCTGGTAGCCCGGCACGTCCCGCGGCGAGAGGCGGCGCACCTCCTCGAGCATCGCGTCGTCATCCTGCCGCACCCGGAAGGTGGAACCGTCGCGCCAGCGGATCTCGTAATAGGGGTCGACGGGCCTGAGATCGACATCGGCGGCAAAATCCCGCCCGCATTCGGCCCACAGATCGCGGAAGACCTGCGGCACCGTCACGATGGTGGGCCCGAGATCGAAGCGGTGCCCGTTCTCCGTGATCGAGGAGCCGCGCCCGCCGGCCCGGTCGAGCCGATCGAGAAGCGTCACCTGGTAGCCCTTGGCGCCAAGGCGCATGGCCGCGGACAGGCCGCCCAAGCCTGCACCGATCACCACGGCCTGCGACGGTCGGGGCGAGGAAGAATGGTCGTTCATGTGGATCCCAACACTGTCTAGTTGAATTGACAATATGAGATTTCACCATCGTTTGCCAAGCAGAACCCGACGGATTTCACTTTTCTCTGCATGGGAAATATGTAAATGTAAGTTTACACATGGAGAGACCGGCCATGCAATCCGTTACCCTGAGCCTGTTTCGCTTCGGCTCTGTTTCCGCGCGCCTTTGGGCGTTTTCCCAGATGGCCACGGCCCGCTTCGACCTGAAGGCGATTCGCGACCTCGAGACCTTCAAGCTGTGCGGCTCGGGCACGGGCGAGGGCTTCACGCCGATCCCGAACACGGGCGTCTACGCGATCCTCGGCACCTGGCCCGACCATGACGCCGCGCGCCGCGCGATCATGGGCACGCCCGTGTTCCGCCGCTACCGCGCCCATGCCGACGAAGCGCTGACGATATTCCTGACGCCGACGAGCGCGCGGGGCAAATGGGCCGGGACCGCGCCCTTCACGCCGCAGGACGTCACCACCGAGGGCCCCATCGCCGCGATCACGCGCGCCACCGTGAAACCCTCGGTCGCGCTGCGCTTCTGGGGGCAGGAGCCCGAGATCTCCCGCGCCATCGGGCGCGATCCCAACGTGATGTTCAAGATCGGCATCGGCGAGGTGCCCTGGATGCAGCAGGTCACGTTCTCGATCTGGCCCGACGTTCCCAGCATGGCGGCCTTCGCCCGCGCCGATGGGCCCCATGCCCGCGCCATCCAGGCGGTGCGCGACGGCGGCTGGTTCCGCGAAGAGCTTTACGCCCGGTTCCGCGTCGACGCGGCCGAGGGCACGTGGGAGGGCGTCACACCAGACCTGACGCATCGTCCCGATCACCAACCGCAAGCAATCGAGGTAGCCGCAGAATGACCGCCACAGACACCGCAGACGGCGGGGGGCCTTTCCCGTTCTCCGCAATCGTCGGCCAGGACGAGATGAAACTGGCGATGATCCTGACGGCCATCGACCCCGGCATCGGCGGCGTCCTGGTCTTCGGCGACCGCGGCACGGGCAAGTCCACCGCCGTACGGGGCCTTGCCGCGCTTCTGCCGCCGATCGAGGCCGTCGCGGGCTGCCCCGTGAACTCCGCGCGCGCGCGCGACATCCCCGACTGGGCGCAGGTGCATGACCATTCGGTGGTGGAAAAACCCACCCCCGTCGTGGACCTGCCGCTCGGCGCCACGGAGGACCGGGTGGTGGGGGCGCTCGATATCGAGAAGGCGCTGGCCCAGGGCGAGAAGGCCTTCGAGCCCGGGCTCCTGGCGCGGGCCAACCGCGGCTATCTCTATATCGACGAGGTCAACCTGCTGGAGGATCACCTCGTCGATCTCCTGCTTGACGTCGCGCAGTCCGGCCAGAACGTGGTCGAGCGCGAGGGCCTGTCGATCCGGCATCCCGCGCGTTTCGTACTGGTGGGCTCGGGCAACCCCGAGGAGGGCGAATTGCGCCCGCAGCTGCTGGACAGGTTCGGCCTGTCGGTCGAAGTGAACAGCCCGCGCGACATCGACACGCGCATCGAGGTGGTGCGCCGCCGCGACGCCTATGACCGGGACCCGGCCGGCTTCCTTGGCGCGTGGCACGAGGCCGACATGGACCTGCGGGCACGGATCGTCGCGGCGCGCGGCGCGCTGGCGCATGTGGATGCCGACGACGCCATCCTGCGCGACTGCGCCGAGCTTTGCGTGGCGCTGGGCTCGGACGGGCTGCGCGGAGAACTGACGCTTCTGCGCGCCGCGCGGGGACTTGCCGCCTTCGAGGGGGCGCCATCCGTCACCCGCGATCACCTCCGCCGCGTCGCGCCATCGGCCCTGCGCCATCGCTTGCGCCGCGATCCGCTGGACGAGGCCGGCACGACCACCCGCGTCACCCGCACCGTCGAAGAGGTCCTGGCGTGAGCCATCCCGACGCCGAGGAGCGCTGGCAACGGGCGAACCTCGCGCTGGCCTGTTTCGCGCTCGACCCGGCCGCGCTCGGCGGTCTGTGGCTGCGCGCGCGGGTCGGCCCGGTGCGGGACAGGTTCATGGCCGGGCTGGAGCTTGGCCTCAGGGGGCGAACGGTGTCGCGCCTGCATCCCGATATCGGTGACGACGCGCTGTTCGGCGGGATCGATCTTGCCGCGACGCTTGGCACGGGCCATGTCACGCGAACGTCCGGCCTGTTGCAGCGCCCCGGCGTCCTGATCCTGCCCATGGCCGAGCGCGCCAAACCGCGGCTGGCGGCGCGGCTTGCCCAGGCGCTGGACGACCGGCGGCCCCTGGCGCTGGTGGCGCTGGACGAAGGCGCCGGCCCCGAAGAGCGTATCCCCGAAAGCCTTGCCGACCGGCTCGCCATCCATCTGGACCTCAGCGACATCCCCCTGTCCGACGCGCCCGATCTCGAGATCGACACCGACGCCCTGGTCGAAGCACGCCGCCTTCTGCCGGACGTCATGGTGCCGGAAGAGGCGATCGCGACATTCGCACAGGTCGCCGCGAGCCTTGGGATCACCTCGCTCCGCGCCCCGTTGCAGGCCATCGCACTGGCACGGGCAAGCGCGGCGCTGTCAGGCGAAACGGAGGTCTCCGAGCCCGATCTGCTGACGGCCGTCGAACTGGTGCTGGCACCGCGCGCCACGCAAGTGCCGGAACCGCCGGCCGAGCCCGAACCGCCGGCGCCGCCCGAGGAGGACGAGACGCCAGGAGACACCGACGAGGCCGAAGACACGCAGGACGACGATACGCCGCATATCCCCGCCGAGATGATGCTGGAGGCCGCGCGCGCCATGCTGCCGCCCGATCTGCTGGCGCGGATGGAGGCCGGGCGCGCCGCGCGTCAGGCCGCTGGCGCCGCCGGCTCGGGTGCGTCCCGCAAGGGCAATCGCCGAGGGCGCCCGCTGCCGTCGCGGGCGGGCAGGCTGGGCGGGGACGCACGGATCGACCTCGTGGCGACGCTGCGCTCGGCGGCGCCGTGGCAGCCGCTCCGCCGCAAGGCCAGCGGCGAGGACGGGCGGCTGCATGTGCGCATGTCAGACATTCGCGTGCGGCAATTCGAGGAACGCTCGGACCGGGCGATCATCTTCGTCGTCGATGCCTCGGGCTCGGCCGCGCTGGCGCGGCTGGCCGAGGCGAAGGGCGCGGTCGAGCTTCTGCTGGGCGAGGCCTATGCGCGGCGCGATCACGTGGCGCTGGTCGCCTTTCGCGGCGACGGGGCCGAGGTGCTGCTGCCGCCCACGCGCTCCCTGGTGCAGACGAAACGCCGGCTGGGCCAGTTGCCCGGCGGAGGCGGCACGCCGCTGGCCGCGGGGCTGAAGGCGGCGCTGGATCTGGCGCGCCATGCGCAGGGCAAGGGCATGACGCCGTCCATCGCGCTGCTGACCGACGGGCGCGCCAACGTGGACCTGGCCGGCGTGGCCAATCGTTCGCAGGCCGCCGAGGACGCACAGGCGATGGCGCGTGCGATCCGCGCCCGCGGCCTGCCGGGCCTTGTGATCGACACCGGGCTGCGGCCCACGCGCGGCCTCGACGAGCTGGCGCGCGAGATGCGGGTGCCCTACCTGCCGCTGCCCCGCGCCGATGCCCGCGCCCTTTCCGCCGCCGTCGAGACCGCGCTGGAGCCGGCATGACGGCCGCCCTCCCGCCCGAGGACTGGCCGCTGCGCGCGGCCAGCCGCAGCGTCATGGTCGCGCCGCATCGCTGGCACGTCCAGGTCGCCGGCGCGGGGCCGGATGTCTTGCTGCTACACGGGGCGGGCGCCTCGGCCCATAGCTGGCACAAGCTGATCGCGCGGCTCGAGGGCCGCTTTCGCCTCATCGCGCCGGATCTGCCCGGCCACGGCTTCACGCAAAGCCCGCGCGGTCGCGCCTCGCTGCCGCAGGTGGCGCGCGACGTGGCCGACCTGCTGCGGACGATGGGCATGACGCCGCGCTTCGTCGTGGGTCATTCCGCCGGCGGCGCAATCGCGCTCGACATGGCGCGGCAGGGTCTGGCCCGCTTCGAGCGCATCGTCGTGGTGAACGGCGCGCTCGAGGATTTTCGCGGACCGGCGGGGGTGCTGTTTCCGGCCATGGCGCGGGTTCTGGCGCTGAACCCGCTGACCGGGATCTTTCTCAGCCGCGGCGGGTCCGAATCCCAAGTGCGCAGCATCATCGGCGCGACCGGAACGGATCTCGATGCCGAGGCGCTCGGGCTTTATGCCCGGCTTATCGGCCGGCGCGCCCATGTGGAGGGCACGCTCGCCATGATGTCCCAATGGTCCCTGCGCGAGTTGAACGCGGCACTGCCCGAGATCGACGTGCCGACGCTGTTCCTTCACGGCGCACGCGATCAGGCCGTCCGGATCGAGGTGGCCGAGCGTGCCGCGGCCGCGATGCCGAACGCACGGCTGCTGCGGCTGGAGGCCGTCGGTCACATCGCGCAGGAAGAAGCGCCGGACCTCGTGGCCCGGGAGATCGCCGGGTTTCTGGCCGAAAAAGCCGCCGCCACGGGGTAGCGCAAAAAAAGGGGCGGGCATGGCGCCCGCCCGCTTTGTCAAATGGCCATTAACGCGCGCTTACTCGGACAGCGACGCGAGATAGGCGTAGAGGTCCACGGCATCGGTGTCGCCACGCATCCGCTGGGCCGCCATGGACCCGCGCAGGCTGCTGTCGCCGGTCGCTTCCCGGATGTAGCCGGTCGGGTCCTGGATGTAGGCGGCGAAGCTTTCCTCGTCCCACACCGCGCCGGACTCGTTGAGCGCCGTCAGGCCGGGCGAGTAGCGGAACCCCTCGATGGAGCCGATGGTGCGGCCGGCAACGCCGTAGAGGTTCGGCCCGGTGCGCATGTTTGGCCGGCCGGCAACCACGTCGCCGGCGTCATTCACCGCGTTGTGGCACGCGGCACACTGGCGGAACACGGATTCGCCGGCGGCCGGGTCGCCCGTGGCTTCCTGGCCATAGGCGATCGAGGCCGAGAGGAGCGTTGCCGCCGCGGCGAGTGCAAACTTGGCTTGCATGGGTAGTCTCCCTTCGTAACTTGCTCACGCGACACTTTAGATAGCGCCAGCGCAGCAGGGTCTACCCCTTTTTGACGGTTATCCGATAACGCGCGGCCTCACGCCACGGCATGGGCGATGGCGCATTGCTTCCACAGGGTCTTGAGCGCCAGGACGAGGTGTTCGATGTCCTCGTCCGTGTGCAGCGGCCCGGGCGTGAAGCGCAGCCGCTCGGTGCCCTTGGGGACCGTCGGATAGTTGATCGGCTGCACGTAGATGCCGAATTGCGCCATCAGGATATCGCTCAGCATCTTGCACTTCACGGGGTCCTTCACCATCACCGGGATGATGTGGCTGGGGTTGTGCTCGTGCGGGATGCCCTCGGCGTCGAGCCGGGCGCGCAGGCGCGCCACCTGCCGGCGCTGCATGGCGCGTTCCCATCCCGAGTCCTTGAGATGCCGGATCGAGGCCGTGGCGGCCGCGGCGACCGCAGGCGGAAGCGCGGTGGTGAAGATGAAGCCGCTCGCGAAGCTGCGGATGAAGTCGCAAAGCGCGTGGGAGCCGGTGATGTAGCCGCCGACGCAGCCGAAGGCCTTGCCCAGCGTGCCTTCGATCAGTGTGATGCGGTCCATCAGGCCCTCGCGCTCGGCCACGCCGCCGCCGCGGGGACCGTACATGCCGACCGCGTGCACCTCGTCGATATAGCTCATCGCGCCGTGCTTCTCGCAGACGTCGAGGATCTCGGCGATGGGGGCGATGTCGCCGTCCATGGAATAGACGGATTCAAAGGCCACGATCTTGGTGGCGTTCGCCGGCAGCGCGGCGAGCTTCGCGTCGAGGTCTGCCACGTCGTTGTGCTTCCAGATCACCTTCTGGCAGCGGGCGTGGCGGATACCCTCGATCATCGAGGCGTGGTTCAGCTCGTCCGACAGGATCACCGCGTTGGGCAGCCGCGCGCCCAGCGTGGACAGCGCCGCCCAGTTCGAGACGTAGCCGGACGTGAACAGAAGCGCGTCTTCCTTGCCGTGGAGATCCGCAAGCTCGGCCTCCAGCCGCTTGTGATGGTAGGCGTTGCCCGAGATGTTGCGCGTGCCGCCCGCGCCGGTGCCGCATTCCTCGACGGTCTCGATCATGGCCTGGATCACCTTGGGGTGCTGGCCCATGCCGAGATAATCGTTCGAGCACCAGACGGTGACCTCGTCCTGCCCGTCGGAATGGTTGCGCACCTTGGGGAAGGTTCCGCACTTGCGCTGCAACTCGGCGAAGATGCGATAATTGCCCTCGTCCTTCAGTTGATCGAGCTGGGCTTCAAACAGCTGGTCAAAATTCATCGGGCTTCCTCGCTTGTCGTTATGGCTTGGGTTGGCGTGGGACGTTCGGGCAGCATCCAGCGCCACAGTCTTTCGTCCGGCAGGGGGAGCACCATGAACCAGTGCTCGATAAGGGCTAGAACGGTGAGCGCGCCCAGAAGCGCATAGCCCACCGCTAGGGCCTCGGTCTCGGCGGCGCCCACATGGCCGAGCCAATAGGCGGCGGCGACGCTGAGGCCGGTGATCGAGATCGGGAA
>CAZGHJ010000153.1:0-7356 GCA_964525355.1 uncultured Roseicyclus sp. | reverse complement strand
CAACCACGTGGGCAAGCGCGAGATCCTCGTGCCCGAGCCGGACTAGGGCGGTGCGCCCGCGGGCCCGATGACATTTTCGCGCGCGCGGGGCGGCGCCGTTTACCGCGGGGCGTGCGGTGATTACATGACACACATGATGCTTCGAACCGTCACCGTCGTCGCGGCCCTGATGTCGCCCCTTCCCGCCCTGGCCGAGGCGATTCCGCTGGCCGAGATCTCGGCCTATCTGAACGGGATCGAGGCGGCCGAAAGCACCTTCACGCAGATCAACTCCGACGGGACCATCGCGACGGGCAACATCTACATCCAGCGGCCCGGACGCGCGCGGTTCGACTATGACGACGACGAGCTTCTCGTGATGGCCGGCGGCGGCCAGCTGGCGATCTTCGACGGGCGCGGCAACACGACGGCCGAGCAATACCCGCTGCGCCAGACCCCGCTGTGGCTGATCCTCGACGGCGATGTGGACCTCGGGCGGAACGGCATGGTCGTGGGGCACAGCTTCGACGGCACCGCGACCCGTGTCGTCGCCCAGGACCCCGAGCGCCCGGAGATCGGGACGCTGACGATGGTCTTCACCCCCGATCCGGTGCAGCTCCGCCAATGGGTGGTGACCGATCAGGCCGGCGCGCAGACCACCACCGTCCTGGGGCCGTTGCAGCAAAGCCGGCAGCTGCCCCAGGGTCTCTTCAGCATCGTGACGGAAATCAACCGCCGCTCCGGCGACTAGCGCCCTAGCGCCTGTTGCAGGAGATCAGCTGCAATTCGTAGGTCAGGGCGCGGTCGGCCACGTCGTCGGCGACCCGCAAGAGCCACGACTTGGCATTGTAGCTGCCGCGCCGGAAGCCCGCGTGCCCCTCGTGATAGGCGAGGTACTGGTTGCGCGCGTCGTTGAGGGGGATGCCGTTCCGCTGCTGCGAGAGGGTCATGTACCAGCCCATGAAATCCGCCGCGTCGTCGATATCCGTGCGTCTGGCAAAGCGGCGGCCGGTCTCCTGCAGGTATTCGTCCCAGGTGCCGTCGAGGGCCTGGCTGTAGCCGTAGGCCGAGCTCATGCGGCCCATCGGGATGATGCCGAGCGCGTATTCATGCGGCGGACGCGCGTCCCCGACGAAGCGGCTTTCCTGGTAGAAGGTCGCCATCTGCACCGGAACGGGCACGCCCCAGCGCCGCTCGGCCCGTTCCATGGCGCGCAGGTACTGCGGCCGCTCCTCGGCCAGGAGGCATGCGTTGTCGAGATTGCGCGGCGCGCTGTAGTTGCCCGCACCACAGGCCGACAGAAGGCCCACAACGGCCAGCATCAGAAGAAGCGACTTCATTTTTCAAACCTGCTCGGTGGTCTTTTTGACTGACCCTTGGGACATGTATACCGCATCCGGGGTGCCAAGAAAACCATGGCGGCGCAGAGTTTCGGCATCGCGCGGCACCGTTTCCGCGCGTGCGCGGTTCAGACTGTGCGGCGCGCCCCCACAATCTGTTTCCTGCCAGTCCGGCCCTGCCGCGTGGACAAATCCCCCGACAGACCGATACCTAGATGCATAGGATTTGATTGATTGCCATGCTCAAGACACACGCAAAATTCAACATCGGCCAGGTCGTGCGCCACAGGAAGCACCCGTTCCGCGGGGTCGTTTTCGATATAGACGCCGAGTTTTCCAATACGGATCAGTGGTATGACGCCATCCCCGAGGAGGCGCGGCCGCGCAAGTCGCAGCCGTTCTACCACCTGCTCGCGGAGAACGATCATACCTACTACGTGGCGTATGTGTCCGAACAGAATCTGGTGCCCGACACGTCAGGCAAGCCGGTGGATCACCCGGATCTGAAGGATCTGTTCAGCGAATTTCACGACGGCACGTATCGGCTGGAATACCAGCTGAACTGATCCGTGCCGCCGTCTGTCCCGCGGTCAGTAGCCGATGGCGCAGCCGTCCTTGCGCGGGTCGGAGCCGCCCTCGAGCACACCGTCGGGATGGATGCGGATCGCCTGGGCGCCGCCGATGCCCGTGTCGGGCACCACGACGTCATGGCCGAGATCCGCCAGCTCCTGCCGCACGGCATCGGAATAGCCCTTCTCGACTTTCAGCGGACCGTACTCGCTGAAGACGCGCGGCGCGTCGATCGCCTCCTGCGGGCCGAGGCCGTAATCGACCAGGTTGGTGATCATCCGCGCGTGGCCCGTGGCCTGGTACTGGCCGCCCATCACGCCGAAGGGCATGGTGACCTTGCCGTTCACCTTGAGCATGGCGGGAATGATCGTGTGCATGGGCCGCTTGCCGCCATTCGCCTCGTTCGGATGGCCTTCGTCCAGGCGGAACCCCGCCCCGCGATTGTGGAACAGGATGCCGAACCTGTCCGAGGCCACGCCCGAGCCGAAATCCTTGAAGATCGAGTAGATGATCGACACCGCCATGCGGTCGCGGTCGACCACGGTCAGGTAGACCGTCTCCTTGTGCGGGCTTTCGGTCGGATGCGGCGGGCAGGGCATCGCGCGGCGCGGGTCGATCTGCGCGGCCAGCGCCCTGGCCGATGCGGGGTCGAGCATCTCCTGCAGGGCGCTGACATGGTCGGGATCGCCCAGGATCCGGTCGCGCGTGGCATAGGCAAGCTTCGTGGCCTCGGCTTCCAGATGCGCGCGCTGGCTGCCCCAGGGGTCCATCGCGGCAAGGTCGAACTCGGCCAGGATGTTGGCCAGAAGGATCGCCGTCGCGCCCTGGCCGTTCGGCGGATGCTCGACCAGTTCCACGCCCTTGTAGGTCCCGCTGATCGGGGTCGTGTAGTCGGGCGTGGCGGTGGCGAAATCCTCGAGCGTGTGAACGCCGCCGAGGGCCTTGAGCGAGGCCACCATGTCCTCGGCCACCTCGCCCTCGTAGAAGCCGGCGCGGCCTTCGGCGGCGATGCGGCGCAGCACTTCGGCCTGACCGGGATGGGCGAATCGCTGACCCACGCGGGGCGCCTTGCCGTCGGCGAGATAGACCTCGCGCGCCCGGCCCGAGAGGTTGCCCTCGTGACTGGCCCAGTCGAGCGCGGCCCGCGGGGCGACCGGCACCCCCTCCTCGGCGTAGTGGATCGCGGGGGCCAGAACTTCCGCAAGCGCCATCCGGCCGTGATCGGAGGACATCCGGCAGAAGGCGTCGACGGCGCCGGGCACCGTGACAGGCTCGGCCGCGCCAAAGAGCGGCATGTGCCGGTGACCCGCGGCCCGGAGTGCCGCAGCGGAGAGCGCCGCAGGCGCGCGGCCGGAGCCGTTCAGCGCCACGATGTCTTCGCTTCCGGCCGGTTTGATCAGGGCGAAACAGTCGCCGCCGATCCCGGTCATCGCCGGTTCGCACAGGCCCAGAAGCACGCTGCCGGCGATGGCCGCATCCACCGCGTTGCCGCCGGATTGCAGGATATCCACGGCGACCTTTGCCGCCAGCGGATGTGACGTGGCGCACATGCCGTTACCTGCAAAAACGGCCGAGCGGCCCGGATGATGAAAGTCGCGCATTCCCGTTCCCCTGTTGCGTCTCGCGGGCGCACCCTACGGGTCTGACCGCCGGGGACAAGATTTGGGAACCGTTTTTTTCGGAATGCCGTGGGCGCGCCGCATCCGTGATGGCGGGCCTGCAAAGACCTCGACGCCGCGCACTAGGTGGGGGCTTGATATGCGCGACGCCGAGGGAAGCCTAAGCAGCTACAAGGAAATATGTGACAGCGCTTCGCGGCGGGCGTTGGCGGGAATTGCGGCTTTTCCTTGCCGCATCGCCCGAGTTGAGATTCCGCCGTTTACGTTTCGGTATCAACTGGTGCGCGGATCGCCGCCGACGGTCGGCCGGGCCGGGAGGCAGAAGACCAGGCGGTTGGTCCGGCCGTCCCTGACATAGGTCACATGGCTGGTCAGCCTGTGCACGAGCGGCCAGCCGAAGCCGCCCTCGGGCAGGGTGTCCGGCACGGCGGGATTGCCGGCGGGCATGTCCGGTCCCGGAAGCCCGCTTTCGGGGAAATGGCGCCCGTGATCCTCGACCACGCAGCGCAGCGCGCCCTCGGCGGCGTCGAGATGCACCGTGACGGGCTGACCGGGCCGTCCGGCATAGGCGTGTTCCTCGACGTTGTTGAGCACCTCCGCCAGGACGATCGCGCTGTCGTCGATGAGGGTCGACGGGCAGCCCCGCCCCTTGAGATGCGCGGCGAGATCCCGCAGCGCGTCCGGCACATGCCCCCTGTTGGCGGCGAAGCGCAGGGTGGCGCGACCGGCTTCGAGCCGCACGAACGCATAGCCGCCCGGGTCCGGCACCGGCGCGCTCACGCGGTTTCGTCGCGGGCTTGACCGGCGAGGAAGGCCTCCGTGTCGGGATATATCGGAAAGACGCGATCCATATGTGTCAGGCGCATCACCTTGTCGACGGCCGGCTGAAGGCCGGCAAGCGCCAGCGTGCGGTTCGATCCCAGCATCTTGCGCGCCGCGACCACGGCGCCCAGGCCGCTCGAATCGAGAAACTCGACCTCGGACATGTCGAGGAGCACCGTGTCGACCGGCGCCGCTTCGTCCTGCGCCGATGCGCCGTCCGGGTCATGGCCGGTCAGGTCGGAGAAGCGATCCTTGAACTGGATCGCCACCGCCGCGTCGATTCTGGGAACATGCGCCCGGATGATCCCGACGCCATCTTCCAGCCGATAGGACAAGTTCACGCCTGCACTCCCTCGCTTGCTCTGGTATGAACCTAGGCGCGAAATCTTGCCAAATGGTGGATCGCGTCAACAAAGCGGGAGGAGCGGGCGTGGAAGAGGTTGTCATCGCCGGGGCGGCGCGGACGCCCATGGGCGGTTTCCAGGGCGATCTGAGCGCATTGACGGCGCCGGACCTGGGCGGTGCGGCGATTTCTGCGGCGATCGAGGGCGCCGGCCTTGCGCGGAGGGCGGTGGACGAGCTGCTCATGGGCTGCGTCCTGCCCGCGGGTCAGGGGCAGGCCCCGGCCCGGCAGGCGGGGTTTCTGGCGGGGCTGGGCGAGGAGGTGCCGGCCACGACGCTCAACAAGATGTGCGGCTCGGGCATGAAAGCGGCGATGTTCGCCTGGGACCGGCTGGCGCTCGGCCAGGCGGACGTGATCGTCGCCGGCGGCATGGAGAGCATGACGAACGCGCCCTACCTGCTGCCGGCGATGCGCGGCGGGGCGCGGATCGGGCACCAGACGACCTATGACCACATGTTCCTGGACGGGCTCGAGGACGCCTACGATAAGGGCCGCCTGATGGGCACCTTCGCCGAGGATTGCGCCGAGGCGTTCCAGTTCACCCGCGCCGAACAGGATGACTATGCGCTGGGTTCGCTGTCGAACGCGCTTGCCGCGATCGAGAGCGGGGCCTTCGAGGCCGAGGTGACGCCGGTCACGGTGCGCTCGCGGCAGGGCGAGACCCGGATCGCGACCGACGAACAGCCCGCCAAGGCGCGTCCCGACAAGATCCCGCACCTCAAAGCCGCCTTTCGCGACGGCGGCACCGTCACGGCGGCGAATTCCTCGTCGATTTCCGATGGTGCCGCGGCGCTGGTTCTGGCCCGTGCCGACGCGGCCGCGCGCCAGGGCCTGCCCATGCGCGCGCGCATCCTCGGCCATGCCTCTCATGCGCAGGCCCCGGCGCAGTTCCCGACCGCCCCGGTCCCGGCCGCGCGGAAGCTTCTGGAGCGGGTGGGCTGGCGTGTCGAGGACGTCGATCTGTGGGAGGTCAACGAAGCCTTCGCGGTGGTGCCCATGGCCTTCATGCGCGAGCTCGGGCTTCCGCGGGAGAAGATGAACGTGAACGGCGGCGCCTGCGCGCTGGGCCACCCGATCGGCGCGTCGGGCGCGCGGATCATGGTGACGCTGTTGCACGCGCTCGAGGCGCGCGGCCTGAAGCGCGCTGTCGCGGCCATTTGCATCGGCGGCGGCGAGGGGACGGCCATCGCCATCGAACGCCCCTGACCGATGACAGAGCCCCGGGTTGCCGCCTCCGGGCGCGGCGGCCCGGCGCAACCTCACGAAATTGCGATGACGTCGCGATTGAGGGTGCGGCAGGCCCGCCTATTTCCCTGCTATCAGTGTTTTCAGAAATTCCTGAAATTGATGGAGGGAAGAACGTGGCTGTAACCGACACCTTCACGCGCATCGAACGGCGCCTTCCGCGGCTTGGGATCGGCCAGTGGATGCTGCGCATTCCGCTGGCGGCGATCCTCGTGAACCAGGGGCTGACCAAGATCTACGGCGGCATGGCGCTGAACGCCGAAGCTTTCGGCATCCCGCTCTGGGCCTTTGCGCTGGCGACTTTCGTCGATTTCGCGGCGCCCGCGGCGCTGATCCTCGGCGGGCTCATCGCCACGTTCGAGCGTCACTGGACCGCCGATGTGCTGACGCGGCTTGCGGGGTTCGCCATTGCCACGTCCACGATCGCGGTGATCGCGATCGTCTATGGCGGCGGGCATTGGCTGGGCTGGCAGTTCCAGATGCTGATCACGGCGGGCGGGCTGTTCTTCCTGATCCGCGGCAATGACGCCGCCCCGCGCGAAAGCTGACGCGATATGGTCATGGCGCGGCGGCCTCTTGCCTCGCGCCATGCGCCGCTTTAGGCCGCTTGCATGGCCGATTATGACACCCTTGCGCGCACCATCGCCGCCCTGACCGAAGGCGAGACGGATACCGTGGCGCTCATGGCGACGCTGGCCTGCGAGATCCACCATGCCGACGACCGGTTCGACTGGACCGGCTTCTACCGGGTCACGGAGCCGGGCTTGCTGAAGATCGGGCCGTACCAGGGCGGGCATGGCTGCCTGTCGATCCCGTTCGCGCGTGGCGTCTGCGGCGCGGCGGCGCGGAGCGGGGAGACACAGCTGGTGCCCGACGTGGACGCCTTTCCGGGCCATATCGCCTGCGCGTCCTCCACCCGGTCGGAACTGGTGATCCCCGTGCGGGATGCCTCCGGCGCGGTGATCGCGGTGCTCGACATCGACAGCGACCGGCCCGACGCCTTCACGCAGGAGGACGCGACGCGGCTGGAGGAGATCCTGACCGCGGTCTTCGCGGGTCAGGCCACGAGCGGCGAGACGTAGCCCTCGCGGATCACCTTGGGCGCATGGGCCTTGCGGCCGAAGACCTCGCGCAGCATGGGCTCGAAATGCGTGAGTGGCAGGCTGTCGTAGTCGGGATCGAAGCTCGCCTGGTCCCAGCGTTCGCAGAACTCGGCGCAACTGTCGAAGCAGGGATGGTCGCGGAACCGGTCGCGCGCGTTGCGGTCCCAGCCATAGTGATGCGCGTAGTAGAGCATCTGGAAGATCCCGTGATGCTCCACCACCCAGGCCACGTCCCAGCGCACGAAGGGGCGGATGACCTCGGCCGACATGCGGTC
>CAZGHJ010000152.1:0-7365 GCA_964525355.1 uncultured Roseicyclus sp. | reverse complement strand
GGGGCGAGTTGTCGCCCCACTTGCGCTCGGTCAGCGCCTCGATCAGCGGCACGAACACGCCCAGCACGCGCTTGTCCCGCGGCACCCAGCCCTCCTGCATCCGCCTCAGCGCCGCGGCCGAAGCGGTGTTGCAGGCCAGGATCACCAGGTCGCAGCCCTGATCGAACAGGCATTGCACGCCGCGCGTGGTCAGTTCGTAGATGTCGTCGGCATCGCGCACGCCGTAGGGCGTGTGGGCGTTGTCGCCGAAATAGACGAAGGGCACATCGGGCAGCCGACGCGTCACCGCCTCCAGCACCGTCAGCCCGCCCAGGCCCGAATCGAATACACCTACCGCCATCGCCCCTGCCCTGTTCTGCCCCGTCCTCAGTACCGGTCCCGGATGCGGGCCAGACGGCGTGCCCGCCCGGCCCCGTTCCGGCCCCTCTCGCGATGCCCGTCCTCGAACTCGAAGCCGCGCTGGCTGGGGTCGATGGGCACCGGGCTGAGCGCGTAGGTCGCCGAGCGCAGGAAGGCCATCATGCCGCGCGCGTCGGTCGCGTAAGGCTCCAGCGCGGCGCGCGGGATCGGCTCGCCGATGACCACGCGCACGGGCGTGTCGATGCGCGCGCGGAACTCCTTGATCAGAAGCCCCATGCGCAGCGTCGTGTGCACATGGCTCATCATCTGGAACAGCCGCGAGTTGTGGCCGTCGAAATAGACCGGCACGACCGTGGCCTTCGATTTCGAGATCATCCGCGCGGTGAAACTGCGCCAGCCGGGGTCCATGGGCTGGCCGAAGGGCCGTGCCGCGGTCGAGACGGTGCCGCCCGGAAAGATGCCGATGGCGCCGCCGTCGGACAGGAAGCGCAGCGCGTCCTTGCGCGTGGCGATGTTGAGCGCGCGCGCCTCCTTGGTGTCGTCGAAGCTGATCGGCAGGATGATGCGGTTGATATCCTCGGCCTTGCGAAAGACATGGTGGGCGAGGATGCGGAAATCGCCGCGCGCCCGGGCAAGGATATGGCCCAGCATCAGCCCGTCGAGAATGCCGTAGGGGTGGTTCGCGATGACGATCAGCGGCCCCTCGCGCGGGATGTTCTCCAGACTGCCGCCCACGATGTCGAGGCCCAGCCCGTAGCGCTCGACCATCACCTCCCAGAAATCGCGGCCCTGGCTGACCTCGAGCCCGTAACCCTGGGCGCGCCGGATCAGGCCGAGCCTGCCCGTGGTGTTCTCCATCACGCGGATCATCGCGCGCCCCCCGCGCGTCGCCGCGGAGGACGCGTAGGAAATCTCGCGAGCGACGGTCGTCTGGTCCGGAACGCGGCGGCGGCCCATGGCGCGGTCTCCAAGGCGAACGATGCCCGTGCCATAGCGCGCGCGCCCTCGCCCGTCCAGTCGGGAGAACCGGCCCCCCGCGCCTACCGGCGCGTCCAGCCCCAGAGGCAGATCAGGTCCGTCATCACATGCGCGCCCGCGACCGCCGTGATGCCGGCCGGATCGAAGGGCGGCGAGACCTCGACCACGTCGCCGCCGACCAGGTCGATGCCCGCCAGCGCGCGCAGCAAGATCGCGGCCTCCACGCTCGACATCCCGCCCCAGACCGGCGTGCCGGTGCCCGGCGCGAAGGCCGGGTCGAGCCCGTCGATGTCGAACGACAGGTAGACCGGCGCGTCCCCCACCCGTGCGCGCAGATCCGCGGCCACCGCCGCCGCGCCCCGCGCATGGACCTCACGCGCGTCGTGGATGGCGATGCCGAGATTGTCCTCGACGACCGTGCGGATGCCCACATGGGCCGAACGGCCCACGTCGATCAGCCCCTCCTTCACGGCGGTGTAGCAGAACGTCCCGTGGTCGATCCGGGCCGGGTCGTCGTCGGGCCAGGTGTCGGTATGCGCATCCACCTGGATCAGCGCCAGAGGCCCGTGCTTCGCCACATGCGCGCGCAGAAGCGGCAGGGTGATCGAATGATCGCCCCCCATGGCGAAACAGGCCGCGCCCGCCTCGAGGATGCCGCGCGCATGGGCCTCGATCCGCGCGGGCACGTCTGCGGTATGCGCGTAGTCGAAGGCCATGTCGCCATGATCGAGGATGGCCAGATCCTCGAGCGGCGAATACCCGTCCCAGCCATAGGGCGGATCGCAAGGTTGAAGCGCCGAGGCCTCGCGGATCGCGCGGGGGCCCAGCCGCGCGCCGGGCCGGTTCGTCACCGCCTGGTCGAAGGGGATGCCGGTCACGGCGATGTCGACGCCGGTCAGATCCTTGCCGTAGCGGCGCCGCAGGAAGCTCGGCGCGCCCGAGAACACGTTCTCGAAACTCAGGCCCCTGAGACCCGAGCGCGTGATCGCCCCGTCGACCTCGTTCTTCGCATCTTCCAGTGCCATGCGCGCCTCCGCCTGTCCTTTGCCACGCCTGCCGCTAGTTCAGCCGAAAGACAAGCCCCCGCCTTGCCCCCGAACGGGCCATGGGGCATGGACACGGTCCGAGGACACGAGAGGCGCGCGATGCAGGATGAAAGCCCGACAGACCCCGAGTTGCGCGCGGCGTTTCTCGAAGGCATGAGCCGCGCGGCGGCGTCCGTTTCGGTGGTCACCACGGATGGCCCCGCGGGGCGCGGCGGCGTGACGGTCTCGGCCATGACCTCGATCTCTGCGGACGGCGCGCGGCCCACGATGCTGACCTGCCTCAACGCGTCCTCCTCGGCGCTGCCCCTGGTGCTCGAGAACCGGTGTTTCTGCATCAACGTCCTGCGCACCGGCCAGACCGAGATATCGGACGTCTTCTCCTCGCGCCTGCCGGCTCCGGGCGGCGACAAGTTCAACGCGGTCGAGACGGCACCCATGGTCACCGGCGCGCCGCGCATCACCTCTGCGCTGGTCAGTTTCGACTGCCGCCTGATCTCGGCCGAGCGGATCGGCACCCACCACATCTGCATCGGCGAGGTCGCCGCCGTGGCCACCGCCCACGAGGGCGAGCCGCTGCTTTACGGGTTGCGCCGCTACCTCCGCCCCGAGGCGCATTAGGCGGGGGGCTGCGCCGTCTCCACCAGCCGGGCAAAGATGCTGGCGCCGACGGGCGCGATGTCGTCGTTGAAATCGTAGGCGGGGTGGTGCAGCCCCACGCCGGCCCCCGCGCCGAGAAAGAAATAGGCGCCCGGCCGCTCGGCCAGCATGTAGGCGAAATCCTCCGCCCCCATCTCGCGCCCGGCCTCGGCATCGACATTGGCCGCGCCCACGACCTCGCCCGCCACGGCGGCGGCGAAGCGCGTGGCTTCGGGGTTGTTGATCGTCGCGGGGTAGCCCGTGATGTAGTCGAACCGCGCCGTCACCCCGAAGGCCGCGGCCGTGCCCGACACGATCTCCTCCATCCGGCGCCTGACCATGGCCTGCACGGCCGGGTCGAAACTGCGCACGGTGCCGTTGATGAAGGCCGTGCCGGGGATCACGTTGTCCACGGTGCCCGCATGGATCTGCGTGACCGAGATCACCAGGTCGTCCAGCGCGTAGTTGTTGCGCGACACGATCGTGGGCATGGCCTGCGCGATGGCCAGCGCCGGCGGGATCGGGTCGACCGCCTCATGCGGCATGGCGCCGTGGCCCCCGACCCCCTCCACATGCACCTCGAAGGAATCCACCGCCGCCATGATCGGCCCCGGCGTCGTCAGCACGCGCCCCGCCTCGAGGCCCGGCACGTTGTGCAGCGCATAGACATGCCCGATGCCGAAGCGCGCCATCATCCCCTCGCGGCACATCACCTCCGCGCCGCCGCCATTCTCCTCGGCGGGCTGGAAGATCAGCGCGACCGAGCCCGAGAAATTCCGCGTCTCGGCCAGGTATCGCGCCGCGCCCAGCAGCATCGTGGTATGCCCGTCATGGCCGCAGGCATGGGCCCGGCCCGCCACGGTCGAGGCATGGGCCACGCCCGAGGTCTCGGTCATCGGCAGCGCGTCCATGTCCGCCCGCAGCGCGATCACGGGCCCGTCATACGTGTCGGCGCCCTGCCCGTGCAGGATGGCCACGATCCCGCTCTCGGCCAGCCCCTCGTGAATATCGTCCACGCCGAACTCGCGCAGCCGCGCGGCCACGAACGCGGCCGTCTCGTGGCAGTCGAAGCCAAGCTCGGGATGGGCGTGCAGATGCCGCCGCCAGCCCTGCATCTCCCTCGCGTAGGACGCGATGCGATTGACGACTGCCATGCTGCTTTACTCCGGGGCTTCGGTTCGCTCTAAGGGGTGGACCCTGCACCTTTTCCCGGTTCCCGACAATGCGCGATCCCGCCCCAATGAGCCGTCTGCGCGCCATCATGGCCGCGCTCCGCGACCCCGACACGGGCTGTCCCTGGGATATCGCGCAGGATTTCCGCTCCATCGCGCCCTACACGATCGAGGAGGCCTACGAGGTCGCCGACGCCATCGAGCGCGAGGACTGGGCCGAGCTGAAGTCCGAACTGGGTGACCTCCTGTTCCAGGCCGTCTACCACGCGCAGATGGCCGAGGAGGCGGGGCATTTCACCTTCGACGACATCGCCACCGCCATCGCCGACAAGATGGTGGCCCGCCACCCGCATGTCTTCGGCGACGAAAGCCGCGACAAGAGCGCCGACCAGCAGACCCGCGACTGGGAGGCCGTGAAGGCCGCCGAGCGCGCCGCGAAGGCGAAGCGCAACGGGTCGGGGGGCGGCGTGCTCGACGACGTGGCGCTCGGCCTGCCCGCCTTGATGCGCGCGGAAAAGCTCCAGAAGCGCGCCGCCCGCGTGGGCTTCGACTGGCCCGAGATCGGGCAGGTGATCGACAAGATCGCGGAGGAGGCGCGCGAACTGGCCGAGGCGCGGGACACCGCCGCCCCCCAGGACGAGATCGAGGAGGAGATGGGCGATCTTCTCTTCGTCGCCGCCAATCTCGCGCGGCACCTCAAGGTCGATCCCGAGGTCGCCCTGCGCCGCGCCAACGCCAAGTTCACCCGCCGCTTCGCCCATATCGAGGCGCGCCTTGCCGAGGACGGCCGGCGCCCCGAGGACGCCACGCTCGAGGAAATGGACGCGCTGTGGGACGAGGCGAAGGCGCGGGACAAGCGCGCGGCGCGGGCGCGGCGCGCCGGCTGAACCCGTGGCCCAGATGGTCACGCGGCCCGTACGCGATATGTACGCGGGATGTACCGAGTTTGTACGTCCATATTTCCGGCCACGATCGGCCCCGGCACCAGCGCCGCGGCGGATGGCCTCCACTGCCTCGGGCGTGCCCCCGCCGTCATGGTGATCCACGACGCAACCGCAGCCCGCTTCGATCATCCGGGCGACGGCGTCGTCGATCTGGAGCCGGCCTTTACCCTCCCGCAGGACGGCATGTCTCGCCTGACGCTGTCCACCTTCGGCGGCCCCCTGCCCGCCCCTGTGGAGCGGCGCGCCTGCCGCGCTTTCGGCACGACCCTTGATTTCACCGTGGAAATCGGTGTTGAGACGTCGCGGGGCATGCAGCCGATGATCGGCTGCTGCCGGGAGGCACCTTGACGGGCACATGACGGACAAGATCGTGACGACCCTCGCCGGGCAGGCGGAGACGCCGCGCCCGGGCCTTGCGGCGCTCTGGATGACGGGCGCGATCCTGTCGTTCTCGACCATGGCCGTGGCCGGGCGCGCGGCGAGCGTGGAGCTCGACACCTTCGAGATGATGACATGGCGCTCGCTCGTGGGCCTTGTCATCGTGCTCGCCATCGGCGCGGCCTTCGGCACGCTGGGCGACGTGACCCGCCGCAGCCTGCACCTGCATTTCTTCCGCAACCTCGCCCATTTCACCGGGCAGAACCTGTGGTTCTTCGCCATCACGGTCAGCCCGCTGGCACTGGTCTTCGCGCTGGAATTCACCTCGCCGCTCTGGACCATGGCGCTGGCCGCGCTTTTCCTGGGCGAGCGACTGACCCGGACCAAGCTGATTGCGGGCGCCCTGGGTTTCGCGGGCGTGCTTCTGGTGGTGCAGCCCGGCGCACAGCCGCTCTCGGCGGGGATCGTCACCGCCGCGCTGGCCGCGATCATGTTCGCCACCACCGCGATCTTCACCAAGAAGCTGACCGCGACCGAGACGATCACCTGCATCATGTTCTACCTCACGGCGATGCAGCTCGTGATGGGGCTCGTGGCCTCGCTCCATGACGGGGACATGGCCGCGCCCAGCCTCGCCACCCTGCCCTGG
This sequence comes from uncultured Roseicyclus sp., assembly GCA_964525355.1. Lineage (GTDB taxonomy): Bacteria > Pseudomonadota > Alphaproteobacteria > Rhodobacterales > Rhodobacteraceae > Roseibacterium. The sequence goes on along the minus strand of CAZGHJ010000152.1, from coordinate 1,202 downwards.
GTGGTGCTGATCGGCATTGCCGGGCTGACCGCGCATTTCTGCCTGACCACGGCGCTCTCGATCGCGCCGGCCTCGATCGTGATGCCGATGGACTTCGCGCGCCTGCCCGCCATCGCGGTGGTGGGCGTGCTGTTCTACGACGAGCCGTTGGCCTGGGGCGTTCTGGGCGGCGCCGCGTTGATCTTCGCGGGGAACTACATCAACATCATCGGCGCCCGGCTGGGCCGCTGAGGCGGACGCCTCGGCGCGGTACATGTCGCATTATTGTCACATGAACGCATCCCCTCCTGCACGGTGCCGAAAAATTACGCAGCGGAAGAATTGACCGCAGCACGCGACTGGCCGCATCTGTATGCCCAAGAGTTCCCCGCGCGGGTTGGAGGGCAAACATGGGCAGGATCGGGACAACACGGGCCATAGGGGCGGCGGCGGCGCTGATGGCGACCACCGCGATGGCGACCGCCGGCGGGGTCGAGCGCAATGCGCAGACGACGGCCATGCTGTTCGAGGAGGGCACCTATCTCGAGCTCGGCTTCACCTTCACCAACCCGGACGTGTCGGGCACGCAGGTGCTCGACGCCTCCGCCTTCGGTGCGCCCCCGGGCTCGCGCAGCGGGCAGGTCAGTCCCGATTTCTCCCATTACAGCTTCGCCTTCCGCACCGATGTCACCGAGGCGCTGTCCTTCGCGATCATCTACGACGAGCCCATCGGCGCGAGCGTCGACTACACGGGCAACGGCTTCGCGCCCGGCTACCTCTATCGGGCTGGCGAAGGCAGTCAGGCCGACCTGAGCAGCGAACAGATCACGCTCGCCGCGCGTTACGAGATGCCGAACGGGTTCTCGGTCTATGGCGGTCTGCGCTCGGTGTCCTTCGAGGGCAACGTGGCGCTCTTCAACGGCTCGGGCGGCGGCCTCGCGCGCTACACGCTCGACGCCGAGGCCTCGACCGAGATCGGCTACATGCTGGGCGCGGCCTATGAGCGGCCCGAGATCGCCCTGCGCGTGGCGCTGACCTACTACAGCGAGACCGAGCACGATGTCGCGGCGACGGAGGGCACGGTCGGCGGCACCGCCGCCACCGAATTCCAGACCTCCATTCCGCAGCAGGTGCTGCTCGAGGGCCAGACAGGCGTCGCAGAGGGCACGCTGGTCTTCGGCTCGGTGCGCTGGACCGAGTGGACCGCGTTCGAGATCGCGCCC
>CAZGHJ010000151.1:0-7374 GCA_964525355.1 uncultured Roseicyclus sp. | reverse complement strand
ACGCGCACGCCCTGGCAGAAGCCCAAGATCGCGACCTTCATGGGCACGAAATTCGCCACCTCGACGCAGCTTTCGGACCGCATCCTGGCCATGTTCCGGCAGGAAGACTGGCCGGACCTGCCCGATCACACGCGGCAATGGCTGCACCTGCAACGCGAGGTCAGCCGCCTGCCACAGCGCGATCGGCTGCTGGTGGAAAGCTTCCCCCATGACGGGCGCGAGCACCTCGTGGCGTATGGCTTCGCGGGCAAGAACGCGCAGCAGACGCTGGGCCTTCTCCTCACGAGCCGGATGGAGGCACAGGGCCTGAACCCGATGGGGTTCGTCGCGACCGACTACGCGACGCTGATCTGGGGCCTCGACGCGGTGGCGGCGGCCGCGCCACTGTTCAGCCGCGATAATCTGCTGGAGAGCATGGAGACATGGCTTGCCGACAACGCGGTGATGAAACGGACCTTCAAGGGATCGGCCATCGTCGCGGGACTGATCGACCGGGCCATGCCCGGCGGCAAGCGGAAAACGGGGCGGCAGACGGCATTCTCGACGGATATCCTCTACGACACGCTGCGGAAATACGACCCGGATCACGTGATGCTGGAGATTACCCGCGCCGAGGCCATGCGCGGCCTCGTGGATTTCGGCCGGATCGAGGAGATGCTGTCGCGCATCGGGGATCGCATCGATCACCAGCGCCTGACGCGCGTCACGCCGCTGGCCGCGCCGCTGTTCCTGGAACCCGGGCGCATCCCGATCAACGGCCTCGCCGATCAGCGCCTGATGGAAGACGAGGCCGCGCGGCTCATGCAGACGGCCGGCCTTGCGCAGGTCTGAGCCGCGGCGCGATGCGAATATTCGTACGAATATTCGCACCCCTCGGCCGGCGTGGTCATCCCTGACCCTTGCGGATCTCGGGCTGGCCGTGGCAGTGAACGGATCATGAACGCATCCGCGCGCGACCGACTGGCCTTCAACTTTCGGGACGAAACCCTCTACGCCCTCGCCTCCGGCGCGCTCCATTGGCCCGCCCGCGAGATGCTCGTTGTCTCGGACCTCCATCTGGGAAAGTCGGAACGCAGCGCCCGCCGCGGCGGTGCAATCCTGCCCCCCTATGAAGGCATCGAGACGCTCGACCGGCTTGCGTGCGACATTTTCCAGACGCGGCCGAGCATCGTCCTGTGCCTTGGCGACAGCTTCGACGATCTGACCGCCGCCTCGGCCATCGATCCGGCAACCGAGACGCGCCTGAGCGCGCTCATGGCCGGCCGGCGCTGGATCTGGATCGAGGGCAACCATGACCCCGGCCCCCTCGGGATCGGCGGCACACACATGTTGCAACGCGCCGAGGGGCCCCTCGTGTTCCGCCATATCGCGGCGCAATCGGCCGAAGGCGAGGTGTCGGGGCATTTCCATCCCAAGGCACGCCTTTCGACGCGCAGGGGCACCGTGACGCGGCGTTGTTTCCTCGTGGACCGCGCCCGCGTCATCCTCCCCGCCTACGGCACCTATACCGGCGGCTTACGCTGCGACAGCCCGGAACTGAGCGGCTTGATGGATGCCTCGGCCCGCGCCATCCTTCTGGGCCGGCCGCCCGTGGAGATCCCGATGCCGAGAGACCGCAGATGACGCATGCCCCGCGCCACATCCATCGCAATCCGGTGAAAGGGCCGGGGCGATGACGGAGGACAGGCTTGATCCCGAGCGCAGCAGACAGATCCGCGAAAGCTTCGCGCGCCAGGGCCTCATGCAGACGATCGGCGCGCGGATCGACGAGCTTGGGCCGGGCGAAGTACGCCTTTCCGCGCCGATCACGCCAGCCATCGGCCAGCAGCACGGCTTCGCCCATGCCGGCGCCAGCTTCGCCCTCGGCGACAGTGCCGCGGGCTACGCGGCACTCAGCGTGATGCCGCCGCGCTCCGAGGTCCTGACCGTGGAGATGAAGATCAACCTCGTCGCGCCGGCGGACGGCACGACGCTCCGCGCCACGGGCGAGGTGGTCAAGGCCGGGCGCCGCCTCGTCATCGTGCGCGCCACGGTCGAGGTCACCGCCGCCGACAGCGCCCCGCGCGTGGTGGCCCTGCTCCAGGGGACGATGATCCCGGCCTGAGCACCCCGCGACCGCGCCGGCGTCGCGGGGTGGGCTATACCGTCAGGCCGGCAGGCTCGGGCAGACCGTTGGCGCGCGCGCAGGCGGTCACGGTATTGGCCAGGAGGCACGCGATCGTCATCGGCCCCACGCCCCCCGGCACCGGCGTGATTGCGCCCGCGACCGCCTTCGCACTCTCGAACGCCACATCGCCCACCAGCCGCGTCTTGCCCTCCGCCTCCGGATGCGGCACGCGGTTGATCCCCACATCGATCACCGTCGCGCCGGGCTTGACCCAGTCGCCGGGGATCATCTCGGGCCGCCCCACGGCGGCCACGAGGATATCGGCTCTCCGGCACACCTCACCGAGATCCCGCGTCCGGCTATGGGCCACCGTGACGGTGCAACTCTCGCCGAGCAGCAACTGCGCCATCGGCTTGCCCACGATGTTCGACCGCCCGACGACCACGGCCTCGAGCCCGGAGAGATCGCCATGATGCTCACGCAGCATCATCAGGCAGCCCAGCGGCGTGCAGGGCACAAGCGCCTTCTGGCCCGTCGCCAGAAGCCCCACGTTCGAGATGTGAAACCCGTCCACATCCTTGGCCGGATCGATCGCGTTGATGATCTTGTCTGCATCGCAGTGCGGCGGCAGCGGAAGTTGCACGAGGACACCATGCACCGCCGGGTCCGCGTTCAGCCGCGCGACAAGCGCCAGAACCTCGGCTTCGGGCGTGGCCGCGTCGAGCCGGTGCTCGAAGCTCTCCATGCCGACCTCGACCGTCTGCTTGCCCTTGTTGCGCACGTAGACCTGGCTGGCCGGGTCCTCGCCCACGAGCACGACGGCAAGCCCAGGGACGATCCCGTGCGCCGTCTTCAACGCCGCCACCTCATCGGCTACCCGCGCCCGCACCCGCGCGGCAAAGGCCTTCCCGTCAATCAGCGTTGCCGTCATCGCCACCTCATCGTCTGGCAGGAGATTCTCCGGGACCGCCTGGACCCGAGGGGGCGTAGCCCCCGAGGCGCCATGCGGGTCTCGATGGCCCGCATGGCGCGGATTGCCGCCTAGAACAAGCCCTCGATCAACCCAGCGTCGTTTAGCCGGATCGTTTCCGAGGCCGGCACACGCGGAAGACCCGGCATGGTCATGATCTCGCCGCAGATCACCACCACGAAGCCCGCGCCGGCCGACAGGCGCACCTCTCGGATCGGCAGGCTGTGCCCCTCGGGCGCGCCCCTCAGGTTGGGGTCGGTCGAAAACGAATACTGCGTCTTGGCCATGCAGACCGGCAACGCGCCATAGCCCTGCGCTTCCCAGTCGCGCAGCTGGTCGCGGATCTTCTTGTCGGCCACCACTTCGCCCGCATGGTAGATCGAGGTCGCGATCTTCTCGATCTTCTCGAGAAGCGGCATCGCGTCGGGATAGAGCGGCGCGAACTGCGCCTGCCCCCCTTCGGCGATCTCGGCCACGCGCCGGGCCATTTCCTCGATCCCGGCGCTGCCATCGGCCCAGTGCCGGCACAGGATCGCCTCCGAGCCCTGCTCGGCCACATAGGCCTTCACCGCCTCGATCTCGGCCTCCGTGTCGCCGGCGAAATGGTTGATGCCCACCACGACGGGCACGCCGAAGCTCTTCACGTTCTTGATGTGCCGACCGAGATTGGCACAGCCCGCCCGCACCGCGTCCACGTTCTCGGCACCCAGATCGGCCCTGGCGACGCCGCCGTTCATCTTCATCGCGCGCACGGTCGCCACGATCACCACCGCGTCGGGCGCGAGGCCCGCCTTGCGGCACTTGATGTTCATGAATTTCTCGGCGCCCAGATCGGCCCCGAAGCCCGCCTCCGTCACCACGAAATCCGCGAGCTTCAGCGCGGTCTTCGTCGCGATGACCGAGTTGCAGCCATGGGCGATATTGGCAAACGGCCCGCCATGGACGAAGGCGGGGTTGTTCTCCAGCGTCTGCACGAGATTGGGCTGCATCGCGTCCTTCAGCAGCACCGTCATCGCGCCGTCGGCCTTGATGTCGCGACAGGTGATCGGTGTCCGGTCGCGCGTGTAGGCCACGATCATGTCGCCCAGCCGGCGCTCCAGATCCTTCAGATCGCTCGCGAGACACAGGATCGCCATGACCTCGGAGGCCACGGTGATGTCGAAACCGGTCTGGCGCGGAAACCCGTTCGCCACGCCACCGAGCGAGGTCACCGTATCGCGCAGCGCGCGGTCGTTCATGTCGAGCACACGGCGCCACGTCACGCGGCGCGCGTCGATCTCCAGGTCGTTGCCCCAGTAGATGTGATTGTCGATCATCGCGCTCAGAAGATTGTGCGCCGCGGTGATCGCATGGAAATCGCCGGTGAAATGAAGGTTCATGTCCTCCATCGGCACGACCTGCGCATACCCGCCGCCGGCCGCGCCGCCCTTCATCCCGAAATTGGGCCCGAGCGAGGCCTCGCGGATGCAGATCGCGGCCCGTTTGCCGATCCGGTTCAGACCGTCGCCCAGGCCCACGGTCGTCGTCGTCTTGCCCTCGCCCGCGGGCGTCGGGTTGATCGCCGTCACGAGGATCAGCTTGCCGTCCGGACGGTCGGCGAGGCCGGAGATGAAGTCCTGCCCGACCTTCGCCTTGTCATGGCCGTAGGGCAGCAGCGCCTCGGCGGGAATGCCGAGCTTGTCGCCAATCGCCTGGATCGGCTTCTTCCGGGCTGCACGCGCGATTTCGATGTCGGTCTTGACGGCCATATGTCCCGGGGCTCCCTTCCACGAGGTCAATGCGTTAACTCGCCTATAGCGGGCATCGCGCGAAGACACAGGACCGATTGCGACACTTCCCCAAATCTTCCCGCCAATCGATGCGCACGAGGCATTTCCTGTGGGCAACCGCGACGCGCGGCCAGACGTAAAGAGACCGTTAAATCTTCCATGGGACACCGGTTGGCAACGAGCGCCACCGGGGAAGGAGGATGGTCCATGATCAAATCGACCGCCGGATTTCTTGTTTTTTGGGGTATTCTCATGGGCATGGCGGCCGCGATCGGGTTTCTCGGCGCGATCTGAGCCGCGCGGCCGGATCGCCGTTCGGGTTTCTGTGCGGCCAGGCCGGCTGGGCGGGCACATGCAGCCGCAACAGCGCGCCCAGTTCGATCATCCCCTCCCGCTCGACCCAGGCGGTGACGCCACGCCGGCCGGCCGCCGCCGCCTTGAAGGCGCGGCCATATCCCGGATGGGCGGCCTCGATCTCGCGCGAGACGAGGTGGCAGGGCAGGTTCTCCATGTCGACCGTCAGCGTCGCGCCGGTCGCCTCGTCCTGCAGACGCGACGCGGGCGGGATCAACGTGAAGTCCGGGATGCCCGCCACGACCATCGTGGCGCCGAACCAGGCCGGCTCCAGCCGCGCGAGCCCCATATCGGCGGCGATGGCGTCGAGATCCTCGCGCGACAGGATCGAGACCTGCCGGACGTTCCGGATCTCCGTGCCCTTGGCGTATTGCGCCACCACGCGGCTGTCGGAGGCGCGCGTGAGCCCGGCATGGGCCTCGCCCTTCGGCCCGGCGAAGGTCAGCTCCAGCGCCGCGCGCGGGGCGCTTTGCAGTGCGGCGGCGCGGTCGGGGGTGACGCCGAGCCATGTGACCTCGGCCAGGTGATCGGTCGGGATGAGGGCTGGCATCGGGCGGACCTTTCAGGGTGATGGGCTGCGCGGGGCAGGCCGCGCGTCTCGGGTCAGGAAGGCGGCGCCTCGGGCCGGTCCATCGCCGTGGCAGGCGCGGCGGCAAGGATCGCCTCGAAGATCAGGATGGCGCAGAACATCTCGGGGATCTCCTCGCAGATCTGTGCAAACCATCGGCCGCCGAAAGCGGAGATGGGCGCCATCAGGAATTCCTCGACAGCCTGCCCGAAGATGGCGCAGGCCCCGGCAAGACCGAGCACCACGGCCCAGGTCTTGCGCGCCCGCATCGCCCGCCACAGCGCCGGCAGACCGAAAACGACGAGGGTGCCGACGCTTGCCAGCACCAGCAGGGCGATCGCGCCACCGGCCAGCGCGCTGGGCGTGAGCCCCTGCTCGACGTAGAAGGCCGGGCCGAGCAGGCGTTCGTCGATGATCCACCACTCCGAGTCGCCCTCGCGCAATGCCAGCAACAGCGCGCCGACGGGCACATGGACGAAGCGTGGCCAGAGCCGTGGCGGAAAAACCAGCAGGAAAACCGGAGCGCACAGGATCAGGACGACGAAGGAGTGCCATTCGACCGAGCCATGCTCCGCGGGCCAGGCCGCGAAACCGCCGGTGAACGGGGTCAGGGCCAGCACCGACAGGCAGATCGCCAGCACACGGATCGTGCGGTGTCGCGCGGCCAGGACTGCGGGACCGCGTGCGATATGGTCGAGTTCGGGAATGGCAGATCCTACGCGGGCACCCTGCGGAAGGCGTTAGATTGACCCGAGGGCGCGGGCAAACGCAAGGCCCAACAAGCGAAAGGCCCCGCCAGAATGGCGGGGCCTTTCGATGTCTTGCCGGAGCGTGATCACTCCGCCGGCGTCGGGTCCGGATCGGCGCCGCCGCCGGATTCCGATTTCGGCTTCTTGAGCTTCGGGATCGCCGTGATGGACGGCGTCCCGCCTGTCGGGGACGTGTCGTCCCCATCGTCGCCACGGTTCAGCGGCTCGCCGGCAATGACCTTCTGGATTTCGGACCCGGTCAGCGTCTCGTATTCCAGCAGACCCTGCGCCAGCCGCTCCAGATCCTCGCGCTTCTCGGTCAGGATGCGCTTGGCGGTCTCGTAGCCTTCGTCCACCAGTTCCTTGACCTTGGCATCGATGCGCTTCTGCATCTCTTCGGAGTGGTTCGTGCCACCGCCATAGGCGCCGAGATAGGACTGCTGTTCGTTGGCGTAGTCGATATAGCCAAGCTCCTCGGCATAGCCGAACTGCGTCACCATCGCGCGCGCGATCTTGGAGACCTGCTGGATATCCGAGGCCGCGCCGGAGGTGATGTTCTCCTTGCCGAAAACGATCTCCTCGGCCACGCGCCCGCCCATCGCCATGGCGATCTTGGACGTGTATTTCCGGTAGCTGACCGACAGCTGGTCCCGTTCGGGCAGGCTGAGCACGAGGCCCAGCGCCCGGCCGCGCGGAATGATCGTGGCCTTGTGGATCGGATCGTGGTCGGGAACGTTGAGGCCGACGACCGCATGGCCCGCTTCGTGATAGGCGGTCAGCTTCTTCTCGTCCTCGGTCATGACCATCGAGCGCCGTTCGGAGCCCATCATGACCTTGTCCTTGGCGTTCTCGAAATC
>CAZGHJ010000150.1:4078-7431 GCA_964525355.1 uncultured Roseicyclus sp. | reverse complement strand
GGTCTCCGCGCTCTGGGCCGACGCGGTTTGCGCCGTCAGCACGAGCGCGGGCGCGGCGGCCAACGCGAGCGCGACGGAAGACGTTGCAGCGGCGATGGTCTTGCGGAAGGTCATGTCATCTCCTTTGAGGTCCGTGTGCGTCGCCCGCCCTCGGCACGGAACCAAGCAGGCACGACGCATGCAGGGGATCTAGGGGCGCCGCGGAGGCCGTGCAAAAACACCGGCAAGATCTTGCCGGATCGGCCGACGTCGCTCGGCAATCACGCGCCGGGGCGTGCCGACACGGCGGCGATGGCGGCCTTCACGGCCTCGCCCACGCTCATCTCGCTGGTGTCGAGGATGACGGCATCCTCCGCCGCCTTCATGGGCGAGGCGGCGCGGCCCGCGTCGCGGGCGTCGCGCTCGCGCACGTCGGCCAGCACGTCCTCGAGGCGCGATTCCAGTCCGCGCGCGAGGTATTCCGCGTGCCGGCGTTCGGCCCGCACCTCGGGGCGGGCGGTTACGAACAGCTTGGCCTCGGCCCAGGGGCAGATCACGGTGCCGATGTCGCGGCCATCGAGAACCGCGCCGCCCGCGCGGCGGGCGAAGGCGCGCTGGAAATCGACGAGTGCCGCGCGCACCTCGGGGATGGCCGCGACCTTCGAGGCCGCCTGCGCCACGTCCTGCCCGCGCAGCGCATCCGCGTCGGCGAGGTCGTCGGCTGTCAGCGCGGCGGCAGCCGTCTCGGGCGCCTCACCCATCAGCATGCGACGGCCCACGGCGCGGTAGAGCAGCCCGGTGTCGAGATGGCCGAGCCCGAAGTGGTCCGCCAGCGCGCGGGCGATGGTGCCCTTGCCGCTGGCCGCCGGGCCGTCGATGGCGACGGTGAAACTCATGCCGGGACCGTGGCGCCGAGATCCGCCCCGAGGCCCCGCATGAGCCGCTCGAAGATCGGGAAGGAGGTGGCGATGGGCCCGGCATCGTCCACGCCGACGGGCTCTTGCGCGGCGAGGCCGAGGCAGAGGAAGGACATGGCGATCCGGTGGTCGAGATGCGTGGCGCAGGTGGCCCCGCCCGGCACGCCGCCGGGACCCCGGCCATCCACCGTCCACCAGTCGGGGCCGTCCTCGACGGTCACACCGCAGGCGCGGAGCCCGTCGGCCATCGCCGCGATCCGGTCGCTTTCCTTCACGCGCAATTCGGCCACGCCGCGCATCTCGGTGCGCCCCGTCGCGCAAGACGCGACGACCGCGAGGATCGGGTATTCGTCGATCATCGAGGCCGCGCGCTCGGGCGGGACCTCGATGCCGCGCATGTCGGGCGAGAAGCGCGCGCGCAGGTCGGCCACGGGCTCCCCGCCTTCCTCGCGTTCGTTCTCGTAGGTCAGGTCCGCGCCCATCTCGCGGAGCGTGGTGTAGAGGCCCGCGCGCGTCGGGTTGAGCCCGATGTTCGGCACCAGCACGTCGGAGCCTTCGGTGATCAACGCGGCGCAGACGGGAAAGGCGGCGGAGGAGGGGTCGCGCGGCACGGCGATGGTCTGGGGGGACAGTTCAGGCTGGCCCTGCAGGGTGATGACGCGGCCCTCTGGCGTGATCTCGGTGGAAACCCGCGCCCCGAAGCCCGCCAGCATCCGCTCGGTATGGTCGCGCGTGGCCTCGGCCTCGATCACGACGGTCTCGCCCGGCGCGTTGAGACCGGCGAGCAGGACCGCGGATTTCACCTGCGCCGACGGCACGGGCAGCGTGTAGCGCACCGGCAGGGGCTCGGCCGCGCCGACAAGCGTCATGGGCAGGCGCCCGCCGGCGCGGCCCACGGCCCGCGTGCCGAACAGCGCGAGCGGGTCGGTCACGCGGGCCATGGGCCGGCCGCGCAGGCTGGCGTCGCCGGTGAAGGTGACGGTGATCGGCGTGGTGGCCATGGCCCCCATGATCAGCCGCACGCCGGTGCCGGAATTGCCGCAGTCGATGACGTCTTCCGGCTCGCCGAAGCCGCCGACGCCGACGCCGTGGACGCGCCAGGCGCCGGGACCGTCCTGCGTGACCTCGGCACCGAACGCCGCCATGGCGCGCGCGGTGTCGAGGACGTCCTTCCCCTCCAGCAGGCCGGTGATCCGCGTCTCGCCCACGGCGAGCGCGCCGAGGATCAGCGCGCGGTGCGAAATCGACTTGTCGCCGGGGATTTCCGCGGTGCCGCGCAAGGGCGCGCCCCTGCGGGCGGTCATCGGAACCGGATCGCCGTGGCCGGACATCTGTCTCGCTCCCCCTGTCGTGCCGTGCCCGTGGATAGACGCGTGGCCCGCGGGCGTCCACACCCGATCTAGCGCCGGCGGAAGGTCAGGTAATGGGGCACCCGCCCCTCGCGCAGGGCCTTCTGCTCGTAGCGGGTGGAAAGCCAGTCGTCCCACGGCGCGCGCCAGTCGGCGGGCCCCTCGGCCAGCCAGTCGAAGCCGTGGCGCGGCACCTGTTCGAGGGTCTGGCGCACGTAATCGGGGATGTCGGTCGCCACGCGGAAGATCGCACCGGGTTTCAGCACGCGGGCGAGCGGGTCGAGATGCTCGGGCGTGACGAAGCGGCGGCGGTGGTGCCGCGCTTTCGGCCATGGGTCGGGATAGAGCAGGAAGGCGCGCCCGATCGAGGCGTCGGGCAGCACGTCGAAGAGATCGCGCACATCGCCCGGATGGATCGCGACGTTGTCGAGATCGGCACGCCGCAGCTTGCCCAGCAGCATCGCGATGCCGTTGATGTATGGCTCGCAGCCGATGAGGCCGATGTCGGGGTTCAGCCCCGCCTGGTGGACCATGTGCTCGCCGCCGCCGAAGCCCACCTCGAGCCAGACCTCGCGCCCGCCGAAAAGCGCGGCGAGGTCGAGCGGCTTGCGCTCGGGGTTCTCGTCCCAGCCCACGGGCCCGGGCGAGTAGGCCGCGAGATCCTCGGCCAGATAGGCCTCCTGGCTCTCGCGCAGGTGCTTGCCGCGGCGGCGGCCGTAGAAGTTGCGGCGCGGTCGCTGCGAATTCGGCATCGTGTCACCTCACCTCGGCAGACAAGCCCCTCGATCGTTCCCCGGCGCGCCCCGTGGTCCCCGACGGGCCATGCTTCGATCTCGCCATCGGTTGCGATGCGGGCCCGGGATGGCCCCAGGTGCGACCGCCGCGCGGGGTTCGAGATTTTCCCGCGGCTTGACCACCGACGCCTCCGGCTGCGGCGCTCCGGCCTGGCCTCAGACCGCGGCCTTGAGCGCCGCGGCGAGGTCCGTCCGCTCCCACGAGAAGCCGCCATCGGGCTCGGGCGCGCGGCCGAAATGGCCATAGGCGGCGGTGCGTTGGTAGATCGGGCGGTTGAGCTGCAGATGCGTGCGGATGCCGCGCGGCGTGAGGT
>CAZGHJ010000150.1:0-3978 GCA_964525355.1 uncultured Roseicyclus sp. | reverse complement strand
TGGTAGATCGGGCGGTTGAGCTGCAGATGCGTGCGGATGCCGCGCGGCGTGAGGTCCATCACCTCGCGCACGGCCTTTTCGATCACCTCCTCGGGAACCTCGCCGGTGCCGTGGGTGTCGGCATAGACCGACAGGGGCTCGGCCACGCCGATCGCATAGCTGAGCTGAAGCGTGCAGCGCTTCGCGAGCCCCGCGGCGACGACGTTCTTCGCGAGATAGCGCGCAGCATAGGCCGCCGAGCGGTCGACCTTGGTCGGGTCCTTGCCGGAAAACGCGCCGCCGCCATGGGGCGCGGCACCGCCATAGGTGTCCACGATGATCTTGCGCCCCGTCAGCCCCGCGTCGCCATCGGGCCCGCCGATGACGAACTTGCCCGTGGGGTTCACCCACCACTTGGTTCCTTCGGTGATCCAGCCCGAGGGCAGGACCTCGCGGATATAGGGCTCGACCACGGCGCGCACGTCGTCCGAGGTCATGGCCTCGTCGAGATGCTGCGTCGAGAGCACGATCGAGGTGACTTCCACGGGCTTGCCGCCCTCGTAGCGCAGCGTCAGCTGGCTTTTCGCGTCGGGGCCGAGCGTGGGCTCCGCCCCCGATTTGCGCACCTCGGCCAGACGCCGCAGGATGGCGTGGGAATAGAGGATCGGCGCCGGCATGAGTTCCGGCGTCTCGTCCACGGCATGGCCGAACATGATCCCCTGGTCGCCCGCGCCGTCCTTGTCGACGCCTTGCGCGATATGGGCGGACTGCTCGTGCAGGAAATTCAGCACGTGGCAGGTGTTCCAGTGGAACTTGTCCTGTTCGTAGCCGATGTCCTTGATGCAGTCGCGCGCGATCTCGCCGATCATGCCCATGAAGGTCTTGAGCCGGTTCTTGTCGCTCAGGCCCACCTCCCCGCCGATCACGACCATGCCGGTGGTGGCGAAGGTCTCGCAGGCCACGCGCGCCTCGGGTTCCTCGGCGATGAAGGCGTCGAGGACGGCGTCGGAAATCCGGTCACAGACCTTGTCGGGGTGACCTTCCGAGACGGACTCGGAGGTGAAAAGGTAGTCTTTGCGGGCCATGGGGAACGCTCCATTGTGAAATACGCCCCCACGCCAGGAAGCCGTTGTGAGGGTCGCGCAGCCTTACGCCGGTCCGGGCGCGGCTTCAATGGGCCTTTTCGCGGCGGCCGGCGGCCGTCAGGCCGAGCGCGAGGGCGAGCGTCACTGCAAGGATCGGCAGCGCGCCCGACCGTGCATAGAGCGTGGGCGGGGCCGCTTGCGGCAGGGGCGCGTCGAGATACCCCGCCTGCCCGAGCGGCAGCGCCGCCACGATGCCGCCGCGCGCGTCGATCACCGCCGAGACGCCGGTATTGGCCGCGCGCAGGACCGGGAGGCCCTGTTCGGCGGCGCGCAGCCGGGCCAGCGCCAGGTGCTGCCAGGGCCCGGAGAACGTGCCGAACCAGGCGTCGTTCGTCACATGCGCCATCCAGTCTGGCCGCGTCTCGAGCGTGCGAATGTAGCGCGGGAAGATCGCCTCGTAGCAGATCATCGCGAAGGCGCGGCCCAGGTCGGGGCCGAGATCGAAGGCCGCGGGACCGGGCCCCGGCGCGTAGCCGCCCGGCAGGACGGCGGCGAGCGCGCGCAGGTTCAGCCGCTCGGCCAGACCGGCAAGCGGCAGGTATTCTCCGAAGGGCACGAGACGGTGCTTGTCGTAGACGCTTTCGAGCGCGCCGTCCGGTCCCACGAGCGCGAGGCTGTTCCTCGCCGCGAACTCCTCGACGCGCTGCGCGCCGATCAGCACCGGCGCGGGACCGGCGGCGGCCGACAGCTGCGCGCGCGCCGCGTCGGAGCGGCCGAGAAGCACCGGCAGGCTGGTCTCGGGCCAGATCACGAGGTCGGGGGGCCCGAGCGCCGGGGAGGAAGGCGCGGCGGTCAGGTCGCGCCCGCGCTGCCAGAAGACCGGGATCATGTCGGGCTGCCATTTCAGGTGCTGGGCCGCGTTCGGCTGAACGAGGCGCACCACCGGGGCGGCGGGAGCCGGCGCCTCCGGCGGCGCGGGAATGGCGTAGGGGGCGAGCAGGAACGGCAGACCCAGCACAAGGGCAAGCGGAAGCCGCCCCGCCAGCGCCGCCACGGCAAGCGCAGCGGCCGCCGCCATCACCAGCAGCGTGAGCCCATGCGCACCGGCCAGACCCGCGGCCGGAAGCCAGGCCGTGTCGATCAGGACATGGCCCGGCATGGCCCAGGGAAATCCCGTCAGGACCGTGCCGCGCGCGGCCTCGGCAAGCGTCAGGACCGGCGCCATGAGGCCTGCCCGCCAGACCGGCGCCGCGACCGCCCGCGCCGACAACCAGCCCGCCACGGCCCAGAAAAGCGCCATGCCGCCGGCGAACAGGACCAGCGCAAAGGGCGCCATCCAGCCGTGGCGGGCCGCATCGACGAAGAAGGGCTCGACGATCCAGTGCAGCGTCAGCCCGAAATACCCCAGCCCGCCCGCGAAGCCGCGCCAGGCGGCCTGCCTGCCATCGCGCGCGACCGCGACGAGCATGAGCACGAGGGCAAGACCGGGCGGCGTCAGCAGCCACAGGTCGAAGGGCGCCTGGCCCAGACCGGCCACCGCGCCGCCAAGACCGGCAAGCGCCGCAATGCGCCAGCCCGCCATGCCGGCCAGCGCGGTCGCCAGCCTCATTCCGGCTTGCTCTCCTTCGGCGCGCGGACGCGAAGGCGCTTGATGCGGCGGGGGTCGGCGTCGATCACCTCGATCTCCACGCCCGAGGGATGGGTCACGCGGCCCGTCAGCAGGAAGACCAGACCGCCGAGCGTGTCGACCTCTTCCTCGTCGTCCACGTCGCTGAGCGTGATGCCGATCTCGGCCTCGAACTCGTCGAGCGGCGTGACCGCCATGGCAAGCCAGGAGCGTTCGCCCTCGCGCTGCCAGGGCTGCGCCTCTTCAACGTCGTGCTCGTCCTCGATCTCGCCGATGACCTGTTCGATCAGGTCCTCGATCGTCACCAGCCCGTCGACGCCGCCGTATTCGTCGATCACCAGCGCCATATGGGTGCGGTCGGTCTGCATCTTGGTCAGGAGCACGCCGATCGGCATCGAGGGCGGCGCGAAGAGCAGCGGGCGCAGCATGGTGCGCAAGGAGAACCCGCCGGCATCGCCATCGAAGCCGTAGCGCAGCGACACGTCCTTCAGGTGCACGAGCCCCACGGGAACGTCGAGCGTGCCGTCATAGACCGGCAGGCGCGTCAGCCCGCTTTCGCGGAAGGTCTCGACAAGTTCGGACAGGGACACGTCGCAGGAGACCGAGACGATCTCGGCGCGGGGGATGGCCACGTCCTCCACGCGCAAATGGCGCAGGTTGGACATGCCGAAACTGCGGGTGCCGCCCGGCGGGGCCTCGGGGTCGGGCGGCGCGCCGCCATTGGCATGGGTGTCATGGGCGGTGGGGGCGGCGCCGAAGAAGCGGGCGAAAATCCCCGGCCTCTGGTCGGACGCGTCATCCTCGTCGCTCTGCGCGCCACGCGCCGCGGCAGACGAGGGATCGGGGTTTGAGCTCATCGCTCCTTTCCAGACGAAACAACCGGGCTCGAAGATCCCGTTCCGCTTAATATGGGTCAGGGACCCCCAGTCTTGCAAGCATGCGCGTCTCCAAACCTTCCATCAGCTCGGCATCGGCGTCGGTTTCGTGATCGAAACCCAACAGGTGCAGCAGGCCATGGGTCAGGAGATGGCTGAGGTGATGCTCCAGCGGACGGTCCAGTTCGGCCGCCTCCCGGGCGCAAGTCTCCCAGGCGAGCGCGATGTCGCCAAGCTCGAGCGGCGGTCCCACGGGATCGGGGCGCGGCAGATGCGGCATCTCGCCGGGGCTGGCGGCGGCACGCTCCTCCGAGGGCCAGGACAGGACGTTGGTGGGTTTCGGCTTGCCCCGGAAGGCCTCGTTCAGCTCCGCAATGCGAGCGTCGTCGCAGGCCAGCAGGCTGACGGCGAA
>CAZGHJ010000149.1:3866-7477 GCA_964525355.1 uncultured Roseicyclus sp. | reverse complement strand
TCGATCGAGCCGCCCTGAACGGTCCACCACTGGTGTTGCCCCGTCGCGTTCAGCAGGTGATGGTTGCGGAAGAACCGCACCATCGCCTGGGCGGGGAAATCCATGATCTCCTCTTTCGGGGTGGACCAGATCGCCCCGGAAATCGGCGTGATGTAGTAGTCGCGGAACCAGCGCCCGAGGCGCATCTGATCCAGAAACTCTCCCAGCGTGATGGTGGCGTCCGTCGCCAGCCGCTCGGCCCCGGAGTTGAACTTGATCAGGTCGCGGACCAGCCCGAGGAACCCCGGCCGCAGCAGGTTCGATTTCTGCGCGAAGAGCGCCGACGCCGAACGCAGCCCGTATTCGATCCGCCCGTCATCAATGGAGGCGGCGAAGCTCATGTCGGATTTGGCCACCGGCACGTCCAACTCGGCAAAAAGCTTCGTCAGATGCGGGTAGTTCACGTAGTTGAACACGATGAAGCCGGTATCCACCGGCTGATCGCCGTGCCTGCCCGCCACGACGGTGCGGGCATGGCCGCCCAGACGCGGCTCGGCCTCGAACAACGTGACGGCGTGGGCGCGGGACAGGTGGTAGGCCGCCCCCATGCCGGAAATTCCTGCGCCGATCACGGCAATACGGCGCGGCGCAGCGGCCGAAGTCTCAAATGGCAAGTCTATGTCCTTGAAAAGTCTCTACCCGGGGTTCCGATATGGTACGGGACGTAGCGCCGACCGGATCAAAGAAAAACTTGTGATCCAGTCTTACGCGCGCCGCGTATGATGGATATGCTAATGCCCAACGACCATGCTGACCAGATCGCCGATGCCGCACTGGCCGACACCCGCGCGGTGATTGGACGGGCCGCGTCGACAGGGCGCGACAGGGCTTTGACGTCAAACGAAAAGACTGAGTTGCAATGGGTCGCCTGCGTCACGGCGATCGCGAAGGATGAGGACCAGGCCGCCTTTGCGGTGCTGTTCCGCCACTTCGCCCCGCGCGTGAAGGCCTTCCTCATCAAATCCGGCGCCGATGAAGCCCTTGCGGAGGAATGCATGCAGGACGTCATGGCGACGCTCTGGCAGAAGGCGCATTTCTACGACGCCTCCCGCGCCTCGGTGGCGACCTGGATCTTCACGATCGCACGAAACCGCAAGATCGACCTGCTGCGGCGCTACGCACGGCCCGAGCCCGAGGATCTGCCCTGGGGCCCCGAGGAACAGCCCGATCAGGCCGAAGTCTTGGCGTTGCAGGAAGACACCGAGCGGCTTTCGGAAGCGATCCGGCAATTGCCGCCGAAACAGCGCACCCTCATAGAGCGAGCCTATTTCGGCGATCTATCTCATAGCGAGATCGCCGCGGAAACTGGATTGCCGCTTGGCACGATCAAATCCCGGATTAGGTTGGCGCTGGAAAGGTTGCGTCACACAATGAGTTGACGCGTTGAGAGACGAGACATGAACGGTATAACACACCATATTCCCGACGACCTCCTGATGGCCTATGCAGCCGGCGCGCTGCCGCAGGCCTTCGATCTCGTGGTCGCAAGCCACGTCTCGCTCAGCGACGATGCGCGCGCCCGCCTCGCCGGCTTCGATGCCGTGGGCGGCGCGGTCCTTGCCGAAATGGAAGAGGCGGAGATCGCCGAAGACAGCCTCGAGCAAACCCTGGCGCGGATCGGCGCCGGCACACCGCGAAGCGCGCCGCCGCGCGGCAAGCCCGGCATCTTCCCAGAGCCGCTGCGCAAGCTTGTCGGCGGCGACGCGGACGCCGTGGCGTGGCGCAGCCTCGGGCGCGGCACCAGGCAATGCGTGCTGCACGCCGAAGACGGCGCGAGCGCGCGGCTTCTCTACATCCCCGCGGGCCAGGCGATGCCCGAACACGGGCACAACGGCATGGAACTCACGCTGGTCCTGAAGGGCGCCTATTGCGACGAAAGCGACCGTTTCACCCGTGGCGACGTGGAATTCGCCGACGAGGACATGGACCATACGCCGGTGGCCGATACCGCCGAGGATTGCATCTGTCTCGTGGCGACGGAATCGCGGCTGCGCTTCAAGGGCCTGCTCCCGCGGATCGCGCAACCCTTCATCGGCATCTGAGCGTCCCCGTCCGCTTCGACGCATCGGAAAGACCGCGCCCGCCCGGCACCGGCGGGCGTTTTCATATGTCCGACACAGGCCTTTCCCCGGCACATGCGCCGTCGTGCATCGACCGCGGCGCGTGCGGTTCCGGCGACGAATTCCCCTTTCCCGCGCCCGGCCCGATCGACTAGGCTCGCACCGACCAAACAGCCCGGGTTCCCCCATGTCACGCTTCGGTCCCACGCGCGGCGAGTTGAAATTCCGCCTCGCCTTCAGCATCTTCGGCGTCGCCTTGCTGATCGGCGCCTACGCCACGAACGGGATCGGCGGCATCGCATCGCTCGAGATCGCGATCATCGGGTTCGGGTTCTTTGGCGGCTCCGCGATCTGGTCCGCGCGCCGCCTCTGGCACGCGAAGGAGAGGGATGAATGACCGGCGCGCTTATCTTCCGTCTGGTGCTTCTGGTGCTGGTGGCCATCGCCTGGGGCTGGCTCGCCCTGCGCATCTTCGCGCTTCTCGGGACCTACGAGGGCAGCTTCGCGCAGCGCCTCGGCCAATGGATGCGCCGCCCCGAGGACAAGCGCGACCGCAGCACCTTCCTGTTCCTGACCTTCGTCCTGGTGGCCATGCTCGCCATGCTGAT
This sequence comes from uncultured Roseicyclus sp., assembly GCA_964525355.1. Taxonomy (GTDB): domain Bacteria; phylum Pseudomonadota; class Alphaproteobacteria; order Rhodobacterales; family Rhodobacteraceae; genus Roseibacterium. The sequence continues at coordinate 4,770 of CAZGHJ010000149.1, read as the reverse complement.
CCTGCTTCCCGCGGGCTAGAGGCTTTCGCGCAGACGCGTCAGCCGCTACATGGCCCCGCGATGCCCCAACTCGACTACCGCCCGCCCGACAGCCCACTCGCCGTGATCCATGCCGATCACGAGATCCTTCTGGTCGACAAGCCCTCGGGCCTCTTGTCGGTGCCCGGCAAGGGCGCGCACCTGGCAGACTGCCTTCTGACCCGCGTGCAGACGGCCTTTCCCGGCGCACTGCTCGTCCATCGGCTCGACATGGACACCTCGGGCGTCATGGTCTTCGCGCTCACCCCGCACGCCCAGCGCCATCTCGGGCTCCAGTTCGAGCGGCGGCACGTGAAGAAGACCTACCAGGCGCGGGTCTGGGGCGAGATGACCGGGAAGACCGGGACCGTGGACCTGCCGCTGATCGTGGATTGGCCGAACCGGCCGCTCCAGCACGTGAATCACGAGACCGGCAAGCCTGCCAAAACCGACTGGCGGGTGATGCGGGTCGAGGATGGCACGACGCGCCTCCGCCTCATGCCGCTGACGGGCCGCTCGCATCAGTTGCGCGTCCACATGCGAGAGATCGGCCACCCGATCCTCGGCGATCCCTTCTACGCCACGGGCCCGGCGCGCGACTTCCCGCGGCTGATGCTGCACGCCGAAAGCCTCAAGCTGCGCCATCCCGATGGCGGCAAGGGCATGCTCTTCCGCGCGCCTGTTCCATTCTGAGGCAGGGCCCCGCCCCTTCATCCTGGCAGGAAAACTCCGGGGGGAGGCCCCTCGGGGCCGGGGGGCAGAGCCCCCAACCACCTCAGTCCCAGCCGGACACGGCCTTCACTTCGAGGAACTCGTGCAGGCCGAAGGTCCCGCCCTCGCGCCCGTTGCCCGACTGCTTGAACCCGCCGAAAGGCGAGCCCTGGGC
>CAZGHJ010000149.1:0-3766 GCA_964525355.1 uncultured Roseicyclus sp. | reverse complement strand
ATGCCCCGGCCGCCCGGTGCCGCCCACCAGCAGCCGCGCGCCCTCGTCGATGCCCGACTGGATCAGCGCCTGGATCTTGTCGAACTGCGCCTCGCTCACCGCCGGGCCGATATGGCGACCGTGCTCGTCCGAGTGGCCGACCGTCACGCCCTTCGCGACCTCGGCGGCATGCTCGACGGCCTCGTCGTAGCGGCTGCGCTCCACCAGCATGCGGGTCGGCGCGTTGCAGCTCTGGCCGGTATTGTTGAAGCAGCGGATCACGCCCTGCTTCACCGCCTTCTCGGGCGCGTCGGCGAAGATGATGTTGGCCCCCTTGCCGCCCAGCTCGAGGCTGACGCGCTTGATCGTGTCGGCCGCCGCCTTCGAGATCAGCCGCCCCGCCCGCGTGGAGCCGGTGAAGCTGACCATGTCCACGTCAGGATGCGCCGAAAGCTGGCTGCCCACGCCCTCGCCATCCCCGTTCACGAGGTTGAAGACACCGGGCGGCAGCCCCGCCTCGTCGACGATCTCGGCGAAAAGCAGACTGGACAGCGGCGCGATCTCGGAGGGTTTCAGCACCATCGTGCAGCCGGCCAGAAGCGCCGGCACGACCTTCAGGACCACCTGGTTCATCGGCCAGTTCCACGGCGTGATCAGCGCGCAGACACCGATGGGCTCATGGATGATGCGCTCGCCCGGCGCCCAGTCGCCCAGCGGATGCTCCCAGTCGAAGGCCTTCGCCGCGCGCAGGAAGCCCTCCATGTGCCAGGTGCCCGCGGTGGCCTGGCTCGACCGCGCCAGGTCGATGGGCGCGCCCATCTCTTGCGAGATCGCGGCGGCCATGTCGTCGAGGCGCGCGGAATAGATCTCGAAAAGCCGCTCCACGGCGGCGATGCGCGTCTCGGGCGGGGTCGCGGCCCAGCCCGGAAAGGCGGCCTTCGCCGCGGCGACAGCGGCGTCCGTGTCCGCCGCGCCCCCCAGCGAGATGGTCGCGCAGACCTCCTCGGTCGACGGGTCGATCACCGGGAAATCCCGTGCGGCGCTGGGTGCGACCCAGGCTCCATTGATGTAGAATTCGGTTGTCTGCGGCATCCTGCGCCTCCCTGGCCCCTGCCTCGTTCGGGTGAAGCCTGTCACCTCGGCGTGGCTTCCGCAAGCTGGCGAACGCATGTCACGCCGATCGCCGCGCGGACAGGACGCGCCGTCTGTCCGGGCGCCCGTGACGGAATGCCCCGACCTTTTCGCGCGCAGATCGCGGCACCCCCCTTCGGATGCGGCGTTCGGCGCCTATGTCTTGACCCGAACGCACAACAGACACGGAGCCCGACCCATGGCCCTGCGCATCAACGACACGATTCCGAACCTGACCGTCACGACCGACCAGGGCAGCTTCGCGCTGCATGACTGGATCGGCGAGGACTGGGCGATCCTGTTCAGCCATCCCAAGGATTTCACCCCCGTCTGCACCACCGAGTTCGGCGCCGTCGCCCGGCTGGCCGACGAATGGGAGAAGCGCGGCACCAAGGTGCTCGGCATTTCCGTGGACGGGGTCGAGGATCATCGCAAGTGGAAGGCCGACATCGAGGCGGTTGGCGGCGCACCCGCCGGTTTCCCCATCGTGGCCGACGAGGGGCTGGAACTGTCCAAGGCCTTCGACATGCTGCCCGCCGAGGCTTACCTGCCCGAAGGCCGGACCCCCGCCGACAGCCAGACCGTCCGCTCGGTCTTCGTCATCGGGCCGGACAAGAAACTGAAGCTGTCGATGACCTACCCGATGAACGTGGGCCGCAACTTCGCCGAGGTGCTGCGCGCGCTCGACGCGTTGCAGACCGCCGCGCGCGAGAACGTGGCCACGCCCGCAGACTGGGCGCCGGGGCAGGATGTGGTGGTGCCCGTCGCCGTCTCGGACGAGGACGCGGCCGCGAAATACGGTCAGATCGACCGCAAGCTGCCCTATCTGCGGATGGCGCGGCTGGCGGGCTGACCTGGCTCGTGCTCGCCCTGGGAACTAGCTCCAGGGCGAGTGCAACGTGACGCGCGTGCCCAGCGGAACCCGGTCGTAGAGCTGGATGATATGGTCGTTCACCAGCCGGACGCAGCCCGACGACGCCGACGAGCCGATCGACCAGGGCTGCGGCGTGCCGTGGATGCGCAGCATGGTGTCCCGTCCGCCCCGGTAGAGGTAGAGCGCGCGTGCGCCCAGCGGGTTGTCGGGGCCGCCCGGCACGCCGCCTGCGAATTGGGCGTAGACCTGCGGCTCCCGCGCGATCATGTTGGCGGTCGGTGTCCAGGAGGGCCATTCCACCTTGCGCTGGATGCGGTAGGTTCCGGGGCTTTGCAGGCCCTGACGTCCGACCGCCACGCCATAGCGCAGTGCCGTGCCGCCCTCCTCGATCAGGTAGAGATATTTGGCCACCGGATCCACGTGGATATCGCCGGGCCGCATCCCCTCGCGATGCGCGACCCGCGTCGGCATGAACCGGTCATGCAGGCCCCATGGGTTGCGGCCCGCGCGCTCGTGCCGGATGACCGACGCGTCGAAATCGAAGGTCACGGCGTCCTGCGCGGCGGCCGTCGTGGCGATGGGGGCGGAAAACAGGACCGCGGAGGACATGATGAAATGACGACGGGTCAGCATGGGCAGCGATCCGGAACAGGTATAGGGGCAGGGTGACGGTCGATGGGCGGAAACTTGCCCTGACTCGCCCCTTGTGGACAAGTCAAAACGCCCGCAGCCCCGTCCGTCTTGCGCGTGCCCCCGTTCCGGGCGCCTCAGACCGGCGGATAGAGATGCGCCGTCGCGCCCAGTTCGACGCGCGTATACATGTCCATGATATGCGCGTTGACCATGCGCACGCAGCCCGACGAGGCGGAAGTGCCGATCGACCAGGGCTGCGGCGTGCCGTGAATGCGCAGGTACGTGTCACGATTGCCTTCGTAGAGATAGAGCGCGCGCGCGCCGAGCGGGTTCTCGGGCCCGCCCTCCATGCCGTTGGCGAAGGGGCCGTAGACCTCGGGTTCGCGCTCGATCATGTTCTGCGTCGGCTGCCAGCTCGGCCATTCCGCCTTGCGCCGGATCGTGAAGACGCCGGACTCGTAGAGATCCGCGCGCCCGATGGCGACGCCGTAGCGCATCGCCGTGCCGTCATCGCCGATGTGGTAGAGATAGCGCGCCACCGCATCCACGTGGATATCGCCGGGCACCAGACCGGCCCGATGCTCGACCCGCGTCGGCATGAAGCGCGGATGCAGGCCCCAGGGGTTGTTGGCGAAAGGGTCCGGGTCTGGCCGCTGAACGGTCTGGTCGAAATCGACCCGGTCCTGCGCGGCGGCGGGCAAGCCCAGCGCGCCGGAAAACAGCGTGGCGGAGGTCAGGACGAAATGGCGACGGGTCAGCATGGCTGACACCTCCTGTGATCTGCGGCCCGGTGTGACTGGAATGCTAAATCCGCATTCGCGCCCGGTGCTGCAAGCCCTGATGGGGCATCCGACGTTCACATCGGCGTCAAGACGGCCCGTGCGGACGAAAACGGCGGAGCTGTGAAAATGCCGAAGGCCCCGGCCTGTTGCGCCGGGGCCTTCGATCAGTTCGAGACCTGCCGGAGGCTCAGTCGGCGGTTTCCTCGGCCTTCTTCTCTTCGCCGGTCTCCTGGTCGACCATCTTCATGGCCAACCGGACCTTGCCGCGATCGTCGAAGCCCAGAAGCTTGACCCAGACCTCCTGGCCCTCCTTCAGCACGTCGGAGGGATGGTTCAGGCGGCGGTTCTCGATCTGGCTGACATGCAC
>CAZGHJ010000148.1:0-7477 GCA_964525355.1 uncultured Roseicyclus sp. | reverse complement strand
TGGCGGTCATCTCGCTCATCATCATCTCGGTCACCTACGTGATCGGCCAGATGACGGGTGCGGGCGTGGCCTTCTCGCGCTTCCTCGAGGTGGACGTGACGACCGGCCTCTTCATCGCGTCCGCGACCGTCTTCGTCTACGCGGTTCTGGGCGGCATGAAGGGCATCACGTACACGCAGGTGGCGCAGTACTGCGTGCTGATCATCGCCTACACGATCCCGGCGATCTTCATCTCGCTGCAACTGACCGGCAACCCGATCCCGGGTCTGGGCCTGTTCTCCAACACCACCGACATGGTCGGCGGCGGGGTCGCGGCCGGAACGCCGCTTCTGGTGACGCTGGACGGGTTGCTCAACGACCTGGGCTTCAGCGCCTATACCACGGGCACCTCGCCCTTCCTGATGGCGCTCTTCACCCTGTCGCTGATGATCGGCACCGCGGGTCTTCCGCACGTGATCATCCGCTTCTTCACGGTGCCGAAAGTGGCCGACGCACGCTGGTCCGCCGGCTGGGCGCTGGTGTTCATCGCGCTTCTCTACCTGACGGCACCCGCCGTGGGGGCGATGGCGCGTCTGAACATCACCACCACCATGTGGCCGCAGGGCGTCGAAGGTGAAGCCGTCGCGGTCGAGGATCTGCCCGACTGGTTCCGCACCTGGGAGGTCACCGGCCTTCTGGGCGTCGAGGACAAGAACGGCGACGGCCGGATCCAGTACTACAACGACGCATCCGAAGCCGGTCAGGCCTTCGGCGCCGAGCGGGGCTATGCCGGCAACGAGCTTGTCACCTTCAACCGTGACATCCTCGTGCTTGCCAACCCCGAGATCGCGCAGCTTCCGGGCTGGGTCATCGCGCTGATCGCCGCAGGCGGGATCGCGGCGGCCCTGTCCACGGCGGCCGGTCTGCTGCTGGCGATTTCCTCGGCGATCAGCCACGACCTCATCAAGTCGGTGATCAACCCCAACATCTCGGAAAAGGGAGAGCTTCTGGCCGCCCGGATCTCGATGGCGGGGGCGATCGTGCTGGCGACCTGGCTCGGGCTGAACCCGCCGGGCTTCGCGGCGCAGACGGTGGCGCTGGCCTTCGGTCTGGCGGCGGCGTCGCTCTTCCCGGCGCTGATGATGGGGATCTTCTCCAAGCGGATGAACTCCGCCGGGGCGACGTGGGGGATGCTGGCCGGTCTGATCCTGACCTGCCTCTACCTCTTCACCTATCTCGGCTGGTTCTTCATCCCGGGCACCAACATGCTGCCCAACACGGCCGACAACTACCTGTTCGGCATCCCGCCGACCCATTTCGGCCCGATCGGCGCGCTGGCCAACTTCGTCGTCGCCTATTTCGTGTCGAAGGCCACGGCCGCGCCGCCCAAGGAAATCCAGGAACTCGTCGAGAGCGTCCGGATCCCCCGCGGCGCCGGCGCGGCGATCAGCAAGTGATCGTCTGACGGAAAGGGCAGGGCCTGCGACAAAGCGGGCCCTGTTCAAGACACCGGCGCATCCCGAAGAGATCGGGGTGCGCCATTTCTCTGACGGGGACGGACCATGACCGTCGACATCGCCGCCACGCTGGCCAGCACGCATCCCTACGACATCCTGCCCGACGATGCGCGCGCGGCACTCGCGGAGGCCGTCGACCTCGAGGAGATCGCGGCCGGCGAGACGCTCTATACGACCGGCGATCCCCAGACCCATCTCTACCTGATCCTCGAGGGCCGCATCGACATCACCGATGCCGAGGGCGCGGTCCTGTCGATCCTCGGTCCCCGCAACTCCTTCGGCGAGCGCGGCCTGATGAAGGACGGCGTGGCCGTGGTGACCGCCAAGGCCGCCGAGAATGCCCGCGTGTTGCGCATCCCCGCCGCCGCCTTCCACGCGCTTCTGGCCGATCATCCGCGCGTGATGCGCTTCTTCGACCGGACGCGGCCCGCGCGCACCCGGCGGCAGGACATCACCACGATCGCGCTTGCCGATCTGATGACACGCGATCCGCTGACCTGCACGCCCGATACGCCGTTGATCGAGGCCGCGCGGAAGATGCGCGACCTCCACGTCTCCTGCATCATCGCCGCAGAGGAGGGCGCCGTGCGCGGCATCCTGACGACGGGCGACATCACCTCCCGCGCTGTGGCCGAGGGGCTGCCGCTCGACACGGCCGTCGCGCAGGTGATGACGCCCGACCCGATGGCGCTGCCCCCCGGCGCGCTGGTGGCCGACGTGCTGCATTCGATGGTCGAGAAGGGTTTTACCCACATGCCCGTGGTCGAGGCCGGCCGCCTCGTCGGCATCCTGACCCAGACCGACCTCACGCGCTTCCAGGCCACCTCCTCGGCCGCGCTCATCCAGGAGATCGCGAAGGCCCCCGACAGCGCCACGCTCGCGCGGATCGTGGGCCGAATCCCCGAACTTCTGGTGCAGCTGGTCTCGGCCCAGAACCCCCACCAGGTGGTCACGCGGCTGATCACCGATATCGGCGACGCCACGACGCGGCGGCTTCTGGCGCTTGCGGAGGCGCGTCTCGGCCCCCCGCCCGTGCCCTATCTCTGGCTCGCCTGCGGCAGCCAGGGAAGGCAGGAACAGACCGGCGTCTCGGACCAGGACAACTGTATGATCCTCGACGACGCGGTCACGCCGCCCGACGACGCGTATTTCGCCGAGCTTGCCAAGTTCGTCTCCGACGGGCTGGACGAGGCGGGCTATTTCTACTGCCCAGGCGACATGATGGCCACGGCCATCCGCTGGCGGCAGCCGCTGCGCGTCTGGCGCAAGTATTTCCGCGACTGGATCGCCACGCCCAATCCCGAGGCGCAGATGCTGGCCTCGGTCATGTTCGACCTGCGGCCCATCGGCGGGCATTTCAGCCTCTTCGCCGATCTCCAGGAGGAGACGCTGGAACAGGCGTCCCGGAACTCGATCTTCGTGGCGCACATGGTCTCGAACTCGCTCAAGCACCAGCCGCCCCTGGGCCTCTTCCGCGGCTTCGCCACGGTGCGCTCGGGCGAGCACAAGAACATGATCGACCTCAAGCACAACGGCGTGGTGCCGGTGACGGATCTCGGCCGCGTCTACGCGCTGAAGGGCCGTCTGACCGAGGTCAACACCCGCGCGCGGCTGCGCGCGGCCATCGAGGCGGGCGCGGTCTCGGCCACGGGCGGGCGCGACCTGATCGACGCCTACGACATGATCGCCCAGACCCGGCTCGAACATCAGGCCGCGCAGATCCAGGCCGGCGAGAAGCCCGGCAACTTCATGGCGCCGGGCGATCTGTCCGACTTCGAGCGCAGCCACCTGCGCGATGCCTTCGTGGTGATCAAGACCATGCAGAACGCCGCCGGGTCGGGCGGCGGTTACCTTTAGCGAAAGGGGAAAGGCGGGCATGTTCTGGGCACTTCTGACGGCGATCGTGGCGGGCTTCGCAGGGGCGGGGATCGGCCTGTTGCTGCGGTCGGCCTCCGGCAAGCGCCTGCCCAAGGGCATCATCCCCGTGGCCGCGGGTCTTGCCATGCTGGTGGCGACAATCGGCACGGAATACGGCTGGTACGAGAACACCTTGCGCACCATGGCGCCCGACCTCGTCATCGTCTCCGAGCGCCAGCAGCAGGCCTGGTACCAGCCCTGGACCTACGTCCGGCCCTGGGTGCGCGGCTTCATCGGATACTCGCCCGCCGAGACGGTGGAGACGGCCGGGGGTTCCGGCATCTACGTGGTGCAACTGCGCCGGCAGGAGCGCTGGCAGCCGCAGATCGTGCTGCCCGCGCTCGTCGATTGCGACGCCGGCGCCCGGGCCGAGATCCTGCCCGAAACCACGTTTTCCGAGACGGGCGAGCCTGCGGGCGTCACCTGGCTCGATGTCGGGCCGGACGACCCGATCCTGAACGCTGTCTGCGGCGGGAGGGCCGCGGAGAACTGACACCACCCTGCCCTGCCGGCGACGCGCGACCGCCGGGGTGGGCCCAAGACGACCGGGGCAAGGAGGAGGCCCCGCGAGATGTTCACAACGCTGTCCCTGCGTCTGCGCATATTCCTGTTCTTCGCCTTTCTCGCCGTCGCCACCTCGGCGCTCGCCATCGCGGGCCTCGTGCTGGGCTTCGTGCGGCTGGGCGAGGATCACGCGCTCTCGGCCTTCGTGATCGCCGGCGTCATCGCGGTGCTCGCGATCTTCGCGCTCACCACCTGGGTCTGGGTGCTGTTCGACGAGAACGTGGCCAAGCCCGTCGAACGGCTCGCCGCCGAGATGCGCGCGCGGGCCCATGCCGACGTGGAGGGCGCGATCGACCACGCCCCCGCGAAATACCTTGGCGATCTCGGGACCGCCGCCGCCGCCGTCAGTTCCAACCTCACCGAGGCGCGCAACGCCATGGCGCTCGCGGTGGGCCGCGAGACCGCACGGCTTGCGACCGAAACGAACCGGCTCGAGACGCTGCTGTCGGAGATGCCCGACGGCGTCCTGTTCTGCACGCAAGCGCACATGATCGCGCTCTATAACGGGAACGCGCGGGCGATCCTCGGCGCCTCCGAGGCGCTCGGCCTCAACCGGCCCCTGCGCGGGCTCCTGCGGATGGGCTCCGTGGAGCAGGCCTATGAGCGGCTCGTGCTGAAAGACGAGGAAGAGGGCACCGACGTGCTCGTCACCACGCGCGAAGGCGCGCGGCTTCTGGAGGCGCGGATGCGGCTTCTGCGGCTCGAGGGGCAGGAGAGCGAGCGGCCGGGCTACGTGCTGACGCTGCGGGACGTGACGGCGGACATGGCGACCCACATGGCGCGCACCGAACTTCTGGAGACGCTGCTTGCGGGCGTGAAGGAGGTCGTCGCCGACCTGCCGGCCGGCCCCGCGCTCGACCGGCTGGAGGCGCTTGCCCTGCAGACCGAGGCCGAAAAGCGGAAGACCGACACCGAATGGTGGCCGATGGAGCGTATCGCGGCCGAGGATCTCGGCACCGCGCTGGCCGCGCGGCTGGAGCGCAAGGGCGTTCTGCTGGCCTGCGATCTCGGTCCCACGGCGCTGCGGTGCGACGGTTTCGCGATGGCGCGGCTGCTGGAGCGCATGGCGCTCGACTGGAGCGGCGACGGCGCGCGGGACATGACGCTGACCATCGCCTCCGAAGGCGCGGAGGAGGCCGTCCTCAGCCTCGAGGCGACGGGCCATCCGCCCGGTGCCGACACGCTCCGCCGCTGGCTGACCACGCCGCTCTCGCCCGGCATGACGGGCTTCACGGGCCGGCGCGTCGCCACCGCGCACGGCACCCGCATCTCGCCCGAGCCTGCCGGTCCGGGTCGCGCCGCCCTGCGCCTGCCGCTGCCGCTCGCCCGGCCGCATCCGGGCCGGCCGCAGCGCACGGTGCTCTACGATTTCGACCTCCTGAACGCCGAGATCGCCGCCGATCTCGCTGCGGCGCGGCTGACGGGGCTGTCCTTCGTGATCTTCGACACCGAGACCACGGGCCTCAATCCGCAGGTCGACGAGGTCTGCCAGATCGCCGCGGTGCGGGTCGTGAACGGCAAGCTCGTCGATGCCGAGCGCTTCGACATGCTGGTCAATCCCGGCCGCAAGATCCCCGCCGCCTCGACCGCCGTGCACCAGATCACCGACGCGATGGTCGCGGACGCCCCCGGCGTCGCGGACGCCGTCGCGCGCTTTCACACCTTCGCCGAAGGCAGCGTGCTGGTGGCCCACAACGCGCCCTTCGACATGGCCTTCCTGCGCCGGCGCGAGCGCGAGATCGGCCGCCGCTTCGAGCAGCCGATCCTCGACACGGTGCTGTGCTCGGCCATCCTTTACGGGCAGTCGGCCGAACACACGCTCGACGCGCTTTGCGGCCGCCTCGGGATCGCCATCCCCGAGGCCGAGCGCCACACCGCCATCGGCGACGCGCTCGGCACGGCCCAGGCCTTCCGCAAGATGATCCCGATGCTGGAGGCGGCAGACCTGCCTAATCTGGGGGCACTCATCAAGGCCTTCGACCGGCACGCCCGGCTGATCGAACACCTGAATTGACCTCTGCGCGCCCTGCACGCAGGAGTTTCGCTACAAGAACGCGAGGGACGAACCATGGCGCGAACGCCGCTCTACAAGGCCGCCGAGACCGAGATGATCCGCCGGATCGAGGCAGGCGAATGGGAGGTCGGCCGCCGGCTGCCCAACGAGTTCATCCTGGCCGATGAGTTCAAGGTTTCCCAGGGTACCATGCGCCGGGCGCTGATGACGCTCGAAGCGCAGGGTCTGCTCAGCCGCAAGCCCGGCCGCGGGACGATCGTGGCGCGCGTCGAGACCACGATGCCGAACGGAGCGACGCCGCCCGCCCCGGCGCCCGCGGCGACGCTCACGGCGGGGGGCGCGCCGGTCGCGTTCGACGTCCACAGGGCGAAATCCTCGCTGCGCGGCGCGGACGCGGACGAGGCCGCGTTGTTCGGGACGGGACGGCTCAGCACGCTGGAGCGGCTCCTGAAACGGGGCGGCACGCGCACCGGGATCGAGGAGATCACCATCCCCGAGGCCCTCGCGCCGGCGCTTGACGAGACCGCGCCGGTCGCGCTCGACGCGTTCCTCGACGCCCACGGTCTTGCCGCCGCCGAGATCACCGAAAGCGTCGGCGCCGACATCACCTCGGTCACGGATAGCGTCAGCCTCGCCTGCGACCGCTACACGGCCCTCCTGGTGCTGACCCGCACCGCGCGCGACGGCAAGGGCCGGGTCGTCGCGCGGCAGGTCATGCGCCTGATCGGGCGGGGCCTCAGCTACGGCTAGATCCCGTCGATGCAGACGTATTTCGTGTCGAGGTAATCCTCGAGGCCCTGGCTGCCGCCTTCCTTGCCCATGCCGCTTTCCTTGATGCCGCCGAAGGGCGCCTCGACGGTCGTGATCAGCCCCGAGTTGATCCCGATCATGCCGTATTGCAGCGTCTCGTTCAGCCGGAAGGCGCGGCCCAGATCCTGCGTGTAGACGTAGGAGGCGAGGCCGAAGCGCGTGGCATTGGCCATCCGGGTGGCCTCTTCCTCGGTCTCGAAGCGGAAGACGGGGGCGAGGGGGCCGAAGATTTCCTCGGTGGCGAAGGCCATGTCCTGCGTCGCACCCGTCAGGACGGTCGGCTGGAAGAACGTGCCGCCAAGCTGGTGGCGCGAGCCGCCCAGCGCGACCTCGGCGCCCTTGGCCTTGGCGTCGTCCAGCAGTTCCTCGACCTTGGCGACGGCATCCGTGTCGATCAGGGGGCCCTGCGCCACGCCGTCCTCGCGGCCGTCGCCGACCTTCAGCGCGCGGGTCTTCTCCACGAGCTTCTCCACGAAGGCGTCGTAGACCCCGGCCTGCACGTAGATCCGGTTCGCGCAGACGCAGGTCTGGCCCGAGTTGCGGTATTTCGAGACGATGGCCCCCTCGGCCGCGGCGTCCAGATCGGCGTCGTCGAAGACGATGAAGGGCGCGTTGCCGCCGAGTTCCATCGACACCTTCTTCACCGTGTCGGCCGATTGCCGGATCAGTTCCTTGC
>CAZGHJ010000147.1:0-7605 GCA_964525355.1 uncultured Roseicyclus sp. | reverse complement strand
TGTGGATGAATTCCAAAAGATCGCGCTGTTTGCGTGTCAGCATCGGAACCTCCTGTCGCGCGGCTTTCGGGGCGGCTGCCCCATTGTGTCCGGCCCGTTCACGGAACGTTCTATACCTGTTCCGGCCTTCGTGTCAACGACTTGCGCGCGCTTACCGGTCGATGGGTCCGACGGGCAGGTAGTCGACGAGTTCGCCCGCCGCGCGCGGGCCGTCGCCGATGGGCCGCACCAGAAGCCCGTTGGCGCGGGCGAAGATCGACAGGAGCGAGCTGTCCTGCCGGTCGAAGGGCACGATCTCGGGGATCTCGCCGGTGGGGAACACCTCGGCGCGCATGTAATGCTCGCGCGGACCGTTGGGACCGAGATCGGCGCCGAGGCGCGCTTTCCGCCGCCGCCGCGCCCCGGCCTTGAGCCCGAGAAACGCACGCAGCATCGGCACGAGGAAGAGATGCCCGCAGACAAGCGCAGAGACCGGGTTGCCGGGCAGGCCCAGAAGCGCGGCCTCGCCGAGGCGGCCCGCCATGAGCGGCTTTCCGGGGCGCATGGCAATCTTGTAGAAGGAGCGCTCGAGGCCGAGCCCTGCCGCGACATCTCCTACAAGATCGTGGTCGCCCACCGAGGCGCCGCCAACGGTCACGATGATGTCGGCATCCGCCGCCAGCGCCAGCACCGCCTGAAGGCTTTCGCGGTCGTCGCGCGCGATGGGCAGGAGCCGCGCGGTGGCGCCCTCGGCCTCGATCAGCGCCTTCAGCCCGTAGGTGTTGGAGGCCACGATCTGGTCGTCGCGGGGGCTCTCGCCAGGCAGGACAAGTTCGTCGCCCGTGGCGATCAGCGCCACGTCCGGGCGCCGGGTGACGGTGAGCGCGGGGGCGTTCATCGCCGCGGCAAGCGCCAGATCGGCGGGCGAGAGCCGGCGCGGCGCCTCGAGACGGGCGCCCGCGCGGAAATCGGCGCCCGCCGGCCGAACGTGGGGGCCTGCGTCGAGGGTGGCCCCCAGCATGATCGTGTCGCCGTCGCGCGTCACGTCCTCCTGGATCACGACGCGGTCGGTGCCGCGCGGCATCGGCGCGCCAGTGAAGATGCGCAAGCCCTGTCCGGGGCCGATCTCGCCGTCCCAGGCGCGGCCGGCGGGGGCTTCGCCCACCACGGTGAGCCGCGCGCCCGGCGTCGCGTCGGCGGCCCGCACCGCGTAGCCGTCCATGGCCGAGGCGGCGAAGGGCGGCTGGTCGCGCGTGGCGAAGACGGGCTCGGCCAGCACGCGGCCCGCGCAATCGGCCAGCGCCACCCGTTCTGGCGGAAGGATGCGCGTGAGCCCGAGGCAGGCGGCGAGCGCCTCTTCGACGGAAATCACGGGGCCGCCTCGTAGCGTCCCGATTTACCGCCTTCCTTCAGTTTCAGGCGGATGCCGCCGATCTCCATGCCCTTCTCGGCGGCCTTCAGCATGTCGTAGACGGTGAGCGCGGCGACCGAGACGGCGGTCAGCGCCTCCATCTCCACGCCGGTCTGGCCGGTGGTCTTGACGGTGGCCTCGATGCGCACACCGGGCAGGTTCGGGTCGGGGGTCAGGTCCACCGCGACCTTGGTGACGGGCAGCGGGTGGCAGAGCGGCACCAGATCCGCGGTGCGCTTGGCGCCCATGATGCCCGCGAGCCGCGCGACGCCCAGCACGTCGCCCTTCTTCACGTCGCCCGCCTGCACGAGCGCAAGCGTTTCGGGCGTCATCCGCACGAAGCCCTCCGCCACGGCGAGGCGTGCGGTCGCCTCCTTCTCGGAGACGTCGACCATATGGGCCTGTCCGGCCTCGTCGAAATGGGTGAGCTGTGCCATCACGCACCCATCGGAACAGGGTCGGCAAGGATCGTGCGGGTGGCCGCGGCCACGTCCGGCTGGCGCATCAGGCTCTCGCCGATGAGGAAGCTGCGCGCGCCATGGGCGGCCATGTCGGCCAGATCGGCGGGCGTGAAGAGGCCGGATTCGGAGATCACGATGCGGTCGCCGGGGATGCGCGCGGCAAGCGTCCGCGTGGTCTCCAGCGTCGTCTCGAAGGTGTTGAGATCGCGGTTGTTGATGCCGATGAGCGGGCTTTGCAGCCGCAGCGCGCGGTCAAGCTCGGCCGCGTCATGCACCTCGATCAGGGCGTCCATGCCCCAGTGGGCGGCGGCGTCCTCCAGCTCGGCCGCCAGCGCGTCTTCGACGCTCGCCATGATGATCAGGATGGCGTCCGCACCCCAGGCCCGCGCCTCGGCCACCTGGTAGGTGTCGTAGAGGAAATCCTTGCGCAGGGCGGGCAGGGCGGTCGCCGCGCGGGCCGCCGTGAGGTAGTCCGGCGCACCCTGGAAAGAGGGCGCGTCGGTCAGCACCGAGAGGCAGGTGGCGCCGCCGGCCTCGTAGGCGCGGGCGAGGGCGGGCGGGTCGAAATCGGCGCGGATGAGACCCTTGGAGGGGCTCGCCTTCTTGATCTCGGCAATCAGGCCGTAGCCGGTCGCGCTTGCGGTCTTCAGTGCCGCGCCGAAGGGCCGGACGGGGTCTGCGGCGCGGGCGTCGGCCTCGACCCCGGCGAGCGGCCGCGCGGCCTTCGCGGCGGCGATCTCGTCGAGCTTGTAGGCCTTGATCTTGTCGAGAATGGTCGGCATCGCTCCCCCCGTCATGCGGCCGACGTGACGCGCGCCAGCGTCTCGACGGCGCGTTTCGCGGCGCCGCTGTCGATACTCTCGGCGGCGACCTCGACCCCGTCGCGCAGCTCCGCCACGCGGCCTGCGACCAGAAGTGCCGCGGCGGCGTTCAGCAGGACCGCGTCGCGATAGGCGCCCGTCTCGCCCGCCAGAAGCGCCTTGAGGGCGGCGGCGTTCTCCTCGGGCGTGCCGCCCAGGATGTCGCGCAGGCGGTGCACCGGCAGGCCCGCGTCCTCGGGGTGCACCTCGCGGCCGCGGATGCGCCCGTCCTTCAGCTCGGCCACCTGCGTCGGTCCGCAGATCGAGACCTCGTCGGTCCCGTCATCGCCATGCACGATCCACGCCGCCTCGGCGCCAAGGTCCTGGAGCGTCTCGGCCATCGGATAGATCAGATCGATGGCGAAGGCGCCCGTCAGTTGCCGTTTCACGCCGGCGGGGTTCGTGAGCGGGCCGAGGATGTTGAAGATCGTCTTGCAGCCAAGCTCCGTCCGCACGGGCATGACATGCTTCATCGCGGGGTGGTGCATCGGCGCCATCATGAAGCCGATCCCGGCCTCGCGGATCGCCCGCTCGACGATGTCGGGCCCCACCATGACGTTGATCCCAAGCTCGGCCAGCGCGTCCGCGGCGCCGGATTTCGAAGAGAGATTGCGGTTGCCGTGCTTGGCCACCGGCACGCCCGCACCCGCCACGACGAAGGCCGCGGCGGTCGAGATGTTGAGCGTGCCCATCCCGTCGCCCCCGGTGCCGACGATGTCCATCGCGCCCTCGGGCGCCGTGACGGCCACGCATTTCGCGCGCATCACCTTGGCCGCGGCGGCGTATTCGGCCACGGATTCGCCGCGCGCGCGCATCGCCATCAAAAGGCCCCCGATCTGCGCAGGCGTGGCCGCGCCCTCGAACAGCGCCTCGAAGGCGGTCTCGGCCTGCGCGCGGCTGAGCGGGCCTTCCGAGGCGGCGTAGATCAGGGGTTTCATGATGTCGCTCATGCGGGGGTGGCCTCCGGCAGACGCGTGAGGAAATTCTTCAGGAGCGCATGGCCATGCTCGGACCGGATGCTCTCGGGATGGAACTGCACGCCCTCGATGGGCAGTTCGCGGTGGCGCAGGCCCATGATCGTGCCGTCCTCGAGCTCGGCGGTGATCTCGAGCGCGTCGGGCAGGCTTTCGCGCTCCACCACCAGGCTGTGGTAGCGCGTGGCCATCAGCGGCGAGGGCAGGCCGGCAAAGACGCCGCGGCCCTCGTGGCGGATGCGCCCGAGCTTGCCATGCACGATCTCGGAATGGCGGATGACGCGGCCGCCGAAGGCCTCGCCGATCGTCTGGTGGCCGAGGCAGACGCCCAATAGCGGCACGCCGGCGCCGGCTGCGGCGCGGGTCAGGGGCACGCAGATGCCCGCCTGCGCCGGGTCGCAGGGCCCGGGCGAGAGGACGATGGCCTGCGGTTGCATCGCCAGCGCCTCCTGCACCGACAGTGCGTCGTTGCGCATGACGCGCAGCTGCGCCCCAAGCTCGCCCAGGTAGTGGACGAGGTTGTAGGTAAAGCTGTCATAGTTGTCGATCAGCAGCAGCACGGACAGGCGCCTTTCGAAAAGAGGTGAAGGCGCGGGGCGCCCGGGCTATACATGTTTCAAAGCCACGGCCCGCGGTCAAGGCGGGCAGGGCGCAGGCGCCGGACAGGCAGGCGGGGCCGTGCCCGCCGGTGCGGCGGCGAGAAACGGGGCAGGGACCCCGGCGCGAACGAGAGGTGTGCAGGCATGGGCGGCGGTGTCTTCATCGGAGTGTTCTGGGGTCTCGTGGTCTCGGTTCTGGTCACGGCGGTGCTGTCGCTGAGCGCGCCGCTGCCTCCGCGTGATGCGCCGACGGCCGAGCGGCCTGCGGAGGCGCCGGCGGTGCAGGCGCCGGATGGGGGCGCCGATGGGGAAACGGGCGCCGACCTGCCCGCGCCCGAGGTTGCGGCTGGCCCGGCGCCGGAGGCGGGCTCCGACCCCGGCCCGGCCGCCGGGGCGGAGCCGCCCGCGCCCGTCGCTGCACCGGAGCAGGAGACGACCACCGCCGGCGCGGGGCCGGCCGATGCGATCCCGCTTCCGGCCGGCTCGGAGTTCAACCGCCCGCCGCCCGAAGAGGCGGCCGTGCTGCCGCAGCCCGACAGCGCGCCTGGCCTCGCCGCCCCCATGGCGCCGCCCGCGCCCGAGACGGATCTTTCGGGCGGCGTCGATGCCGCGCCACCGCCGCAGCCCAGCGTGGTCGCCGTGCCGTCGGCGCCGGTCCCCGTGGCGCCGGTGCCGGACGATATCTCGGCGCTCGCGCCTGCGGGGCAGACGGGGCCCGGCGCGGCAGATGCGCCGCGACCGGCGCCCGCGCCGGTGCGCGCCCCCGGCCTCGACCGTGGCGCGTTGCCGGACGTGACGGACCCGCCGCCCCCCGCCGTCAGGCCGGGCGATGAGCCCGCGGCCGCGCCCCGCGAAGCGCCCCGGCCCCTGTCGCCGGACGCCCCGCCGCCCGAGGCCGCAGCCGAGGCGCCGCCGGGGATCGCCGCTGACCCCGCGACGCCCGAGCCTGCGGCCGAGACGGCGCCAGTGGACCCCGCAGCCGGGCCTGCCGTGCCCGGCACGGCGGCAGAGACCGCAATGCCCGATGACAGCCCCCGGCCCGCCGTGGCGGACAGCGCGGCCGATGGCGCGCAGGCGGCCCCTCCGGATGCGGCGACCGGTGCCGCTGCGCCCGAGCCGCCTGCGGTCGTGCGCCTTGTGCCGCCGCGCGCCACCACGCCGCCGGATGATGCCGGAACGCCGCCCCCCGCGCGCTCCGCCGAGGGCTCCGCCGGGGACGCGGCCGACGCGGACCCGCCCCGGACCGCCGAGACCCCGGCCGCGCCGCGCGTGATCCGGCCCGCCCCGCCACCGGACGAGGACACGGGCACCGCCTCGGCCGTCCTGCCGCAGATCGCCGGTCCCGGCGGCATGGACCCTGCGCCCGGAGACGCTGGCGAGGACATGGGCGTCGCGACAGCCCCCGACGGCAACCAGGACCCGGATCGAGGCGCGCGCCCGCCGGCGGCGGCGGACGCGGCCCTCCCGGCGATCGAGGCCTTCGCCGTGCCCTTCGACGCCAGCGGGGCACGGGCGCTGATCTCGGTCGTGCTGATCGACCAGCCGCACCCGCGGCTCGACCTTGCGACGCTGACGGGCCTCGATTTTCCCGTTGCGTTCGCCATCGATCCCGCGCGCCCCGACGCCGCCGAGCGCGCCGCGGCCTACCGTGCGGCGGGTTTCGAGGTTCTGATGCTGGGCACCGTGATTCCCGAGGGCGCCACCGCGACGGATACCGAGGTGGCGCTGGCCGCGGCGCGGACGCGCGTGCCCGAGGCCGTCGCGCTGATGGACACGACCGACAGCCGCATCCAGTCCGACCGGCCCGTGCTCGAGGCGGTCGTGGGCGTCGCGGCGGGCGAGGGGCAGGGCCTCGTGGCCTTCCCGCGCGGGCTGAACACGGCCGAACAGGCGGCCGCGCGGGCGGATGTGCCGGCGGCGACGCTTTTCCGGCTGCTCGACGACGAGGACCAGCGCGCGACGGTCATCGCGCGGTTCCTGTCGCGCGCGGAATTCGCGGCGAGCCAGCAGGGGGCCGTGATCGTCGCCGGGCGCACCCGGCCCGCCACGGTCACGGCGCTGGTCTCCTGGGCGCAGGGCGCGCGCAACGCGGGCGTGGCGATCGCGCCGGTCTCGGCGGCGCTGAAGCGGTTGGCCGAGACGGAGTGACGGCAGTCAAAGGCGGAGGAGCGCGCGCGCGCTCCGGGCTTCCGTGGCGCAGGACAGAGCCCCGCCCTGTCCGCCCGCGTGGCCTGCGAAAGCCGAGGCCGCCGCCCGTCAGGGCATGGGGTCCTCGTGGGAGGGGACAGTGCCGGGGGCCTGTCTTGTGCGGGCCAGCGCTGCGCATCCGTGCTTGACCCGGAAAACGCATCCGCAAGGCTCGACCAGGGCGCTCAAGCATGCGCAGGTCGCGGTCCTCTGCGAGAGGCCGGCCTACTGCGTTCGGTCGCGATCCACGAGTTGCGGCACATCCACCAGGCGCGCCTCGGCATATGTCCGGGCCCGGACCTGTCGATGCAGGCGACCGCCGGCGTGGTGCTCGCGATGGAGGCGGACGCAAGCGCCGTGTCCCTCGCCATCGCATGGGCGCTTGAACGGGCCGGAGAACCGGAGGTCTGGTCCGCGCTTGCGACCTGGCGCAGCCATGTGCGCCTGGCGCAGGCTTCCGCCGCAGAGATGCCCAACAGCGGCGATCTTGCGCGTGCGACGGGCGCCGCCTTCGTCGAGTGCTACGAGATCGACTGGATGAGCGAAACCTGTTGCGTGGCCGCCGGCAGTGCGTATCTCGACCGCCAGGACGCGACCCACGCCCTGCCGAATGGCACGGGCCCACCCGTGCGACGCCGCGGGACGCACCACGGGGGGGCGTCCGGAGCGCCACCATGCGTCAGGGCTCGGCGCCGGCTTCCGCAGCGGAGGGTGACGCGACCGGTCTTCAGAGAAGGCCGACGGGCACCGCGGCGAGCCACAGGAGCAGGTCGAAGTAGGCTCCCAGCGCCCAGGCGATGGCGGTGCCGGCGAGCGCCCAGAACAGCCAGACGATGCCACCGAGGGCGAGAAGCGGCAGGGTCCAGATCATCCCCAGCGCGAGGCCCGCGCGCAGGTAGGCCAGCGGCGAGGTGGTGGCAGCGTCGACCCAGGCCGCCACGGGGCGGCGCCAGGCGCGCGGCCAGAGCCCCTGCACCCCGAGCAGGCTGAGAAGGCCGTGGGCCGCGGTGGGCAGGATGGTCGAAAAGAGCATCGCGTGGAGCCAGAGGTAGTCGCCCGGGGTCTCGTGGATGCCGGCGAGCAACGCGGGCAGGTCCACGAGCGGCACGCCGGCCAGCGTGTTGAGCCCGTGGA
>CAZGHJ010000146.1:4812-7605 GCA_964525355.1 uncultured Roseicyclus sp. | reverse complement strand
GGCAGATCGTGCTGGCGGCGAATTTCCTCTATTCCCGCAACGAGACGATCCGCAGCCAGGACATCCAGGCCGATGCGCCGCTGCTGCAATTCTTCGGCACGCGGCTGGAGATCGGGGGCGCGGTCTTCACCTATGGCGTGATCTTCATGCTGCTTCTGGCCTTCGTGCTGGCCTATGCGCTGCGCCACACGGCCTGGGGGCGGCATGTCTACGCGGTGGGCGACGATCCCGAGGCCGCCGAGCTGGCCGGGGTGAACGTGCGCGGCACGCTCATCTCGGTCTATGTCCTGGCCGGCACGATCTGCGCCTTCGCGGGCTGGGCGCTGATCGGGCGGATCGGGTCGGTCTCGCCCACGTCCGGCCAGCTGGCCAATATCGAGAGCATCACCGCCGTGGTGATCGGGGGCATTTCGCTGTTCGGAGGGCGCGGCTCGATCCTGGGCGCCTTGTTCGGCGCGCTGATCGTGGGGGTGTTCACGCTGGGCCTGCGCCTGGCCGGGGCCGATCCGCAATGGACCAACCTGCTGATCGGGATGCTCATCATCGCGGCGGTGGCCGTGGACCAGTGGATCCGGAGGGTTTCGGCATGACGGAACCGGTTCTCAAGGCGCGCGGCCTCGTCAAGCGCTTCGGCAAGGTGACCGCGCTCAACCATTGCGATTTCGACCTGATGCCGGGCGAGATCCTGGCCGTGATCGGCGACAACGGCGCGGGCAAGTCGGTGATGATCAAGTCGCTTTCCGGCGCGATCCAGGTGGATCAGGGCGAGATGTTCCTCGACGGCAAGCCCTATCACTTCAGCTCGCCCACCGAGGCGCGCGAGGCGGGGATCGAGACGGTCTACCAGACGCTGGCCATGTCGCCGGCGCTGTCGATCACCGACAACATGTTCATGGGCCGCGAGTTGCGCAAACCGGGGCTGAGGGGCGCGCTTTTGCGGCAGCTGGACCGCGCGGCCATGGAGAAATTCGCGCGCGAGAAGCTGACCGAACTGGGCCTGATGACGATCCAGAACATCAACCAGGCGGTGGAGACGCTGTCGGGCGGCCAGCGGCAGGGGGTGGCCGTGGCGCGCGCCGCCGCCTTCGGGTCCAAGGTCATCATCCTCGACGAGCCGACGGCGGCGCTGGGCGTCAAGGAGGGCCGGCGCGTGCTGGAACTGATCCAGGACGTGAAGGCGCGCGGCATCCCGATCATCCTGATCAGCCACAACATGCCGCATGTCTTCGAGCTGGCCGACCGCATCCACATCCACCGTCTGGGCCGGCGTCTGTGCGTGGTGAAGCCGGGGCAGATCGCCATGTCCGATGCGGTGGCGCTGATGACGGGCGCGATGAGCCCCGACGATGTCGCTGCCGCGTGATGTCGAGCGCGCGCTGCCGGTCGTTGAGCGCCTGCCCGGGCCGCGGCGGCTCGTGGCGGTGGCGGGGCCGCCGGGGGCGGGGAAGTCGACCTTCGCCGCGGCGCTCTGCGCCCGGCTGCAACAGGCGGGCCGAAGCGCGGCGGTCGTGCCCATGGACGGCTTTCACCTCGACAACCGGGTGCTGGAGGCGAAGGGCCTTCTGAGCCGCAAGGGCGCGCCCGAGACCTTCGACAGCGCGGGTTTCGCGGCGCTCGTGGGGCGCATCGCCGCGGGCGAGCGGGTGGTCTGCCCGCTCTTCGACCGGGAGCGCGACATCGCCATCGCGGGGGCCATGGAACTGGCGCCCGAGACGGAATTCGTCCTTTTCGAGGGCAATTACCTTCTGTGCGACGCGGCGCCATGGGACCGGCTGCTTGCGCTCTGGTCGTTCCGCATCTTCCTCGATCCGGGGCGGGAGACCATCGCGGCGCGGCTGCTGGCGCGCTGGACGGATCACGGCCTGCCCGAACCCGACGCCCGCCGGCGGCGCGACGGGAACGACATGCCGAATGCGCTTTTCGTGCTCGGGCACCGGGCGGCGTCGGACCTCGTCCTCGGACGAGACGCCTGACCGGGCCGTTGACGCCGGCGGGCAGGACCGGGAGCGGCCCCTGCCTGCGCCCGCGCGCCCCGATGATGGCGGGGCTGCGCCGCCGACCCCGCGCCTAGGTCCTGCGCGGCCGGCCCCCCGCCGCCCCCATCACGCGGTAGCGGATGAAGGGGCTGAGCGAGACGGCGAGGATGCCGATGGAAAACAGGCACCAGATCGCGGGCATCTCGTTCGGGTCGCTTGTCGACAGCATGGCCAGGACCGGCCCGGCCAGGGCGTGGAAGGCCACGAAGCGCCACGCGCCGTAGAAAAGGGGCAGAAGAAAGACCGCCAGCAGGTAGGACGGAAACTGGCCGGGGATGCCGAAATGGGCGGGCAGGCCGTTGAGCGGCACGTCCCAGGCGATGTGCCATTCGCCCGCGCGCGTGCACCACGCGGGGCCGCACAGGATCTCGCCCGGCGCGCAGGCCCCCACCGCCCCGAGCGGCACGAGCCGCAGGACCAGCACCGCCGAGGCGGCGCCCGCCAGAGCGAAGACCCGGCGGCGCATCCGCGCGCTGACCCGTACCGGCGCGATGGTCATGGCGAAGGCGTTCACGAAGAGGGGCTGGGCGGCGATGTGGAGATAGGACAGGATCGTGACCCATCGGTTCGCGGGGCTGCCGCACTGGTCGATGACCGCGTAGCCGCCCGCTTGCAGCGCCTCCATCACCGTGAAGAAGGCCAGCGTGAGCCAGATGGCCGTGGGCTCGCCCCGGCGCAGGGTGATGACCGTCCCCGCCGCTCCGGCGGCAACCATCGCGACCGACGCCGCAGCCCCCCAGCACATGATCCCGTCCCT
>CAZGHJ010000146.1:0-4712 GCA_964525355.1 uncultured Roseicyclus sp. | reverse complement strand
CCCCAGCAGCAGGAGCGTCAGCGCCACCAGCATCGCCACGTAGCGCGGGTCGACCTCGAGGATGCGGCCGAGATCCGTGCGCAGCCCGAGCGCCGCGATCGCGACCACGAGGCAGGCCTGCGAGACCGTGACGAGCTGCGTCACCAGCCAGTCCGGCAGCACGTCGAGATTGCCCAGGATCGCGAGCGCCACGAAGAGCACGAGAAACCATGGCAGTCCCTTGCGCCCCTCGCCGCCGCCGCGCAGCGACAGCGCCACGAGCAGGAGAACCGCCGGCAGAAGCGCCACGCGCAGCATCTTCACGAAGGTGGCGAGGACGCCCACCTCCTCGCTGACCGAATGGCCCGCGCCGGCCACCTGCGCCACGTCATGGATCGTCGCGCCGATCAGGAAGGCGGTTTCGGTGGCGTCGAGGCCCAAAGCCCGGAACAGGACCGGGTAGCCGACCATGGCAAGCGTCGACAGCAGCGTGACGCCGGTGATCACCAGCAGCGTATCGGCCTCGCGGCCTTCGCGTTTCGGCAGGACGCTGGCGATGGCCAGCGCGGCCGAGGCGCCGCAGATCGCGACCGACCCGCCCGCCAGCAGCCCGAACGCCGTGCGCCGCCCGAAGAGGTAGGACAGCCCCACGCCTGCGCCCAGCGTCAGCAGGACCAGCGCCACGACGGCCAGCACCGGCAGCCATCCCAGCACGGACACGTCCTCCACGCTCAGCCGCAGGCCCATCAGCGCCACGCCCCAGCGCAGCAGCGTCTGCGACGCGAAGCGGACGCCCGGCGCGCAGCGCGGCTGATCGGCGGCGGCATGCAGCGCCATGCCGATCAGGAGCGCGAACAGCATCACCGGCGCGCCGTAGCTTTCGGCGAGAAAGCCGGCGGCGGCGCCGACCATCGCGGCCAGCACCAGCCCCAGCCAGAGCGCGCGCCCGTCGGCCAGGCGCGCGGCCCTTGCCAGTCGCGGCACGCGCGCGGCCATCACTGCGCGACGAGCGCCCGGTCGTAGCCGAAGAGCGCGGCCGCGCCGCCCGTGTGCAGGAAGACGATGCGGGCGTCCTTCGCGAAATGGCCCTTGCGGATGAGGTCGATCATCCCGGCCGCGCCCTTGGCCGAGTAGACCGGGTCGAGCAGGATGCCCTCGAGCTCGGCGAACATCCGGATCGCCTCGAGCCCGCCTTCGGTCGGGATGCCGTAGCCGTCGCCCACGTAATCGGTGTTGGCGACCACATCCTCGCGCGCGACCACGCCGGGGCAGCCCAGTTTCTCGGCCGTCTTCGCGGCCAGGGCGAAGACGTTCTCCTCCTGCCTGGGCCGGGGCGCGCGCACGCCGATCCCCAGAAGCGGGATGCCCGCGTTGCAGGCCTTGAGCCCCGTCACGAGGCCCGCCTGGGTGCCCGCGCTGCCGGTGGCGTGCACGATGTGATCGACGGCCAGCGCGCGGTCGTTCAGCTGGCCCAGAAGCTCGAAGGCGCAGTTGACGTAGCCCAGCGCGCCGGTGGGGTTCGAGC
Source organism: uncultured Roseicyclus sp. (assembly GCA_964525355.1). Taxonomy (GTDB): domain Bacteria; phylum Pseudomonadota; class Alphaproteobacteria; order Rhodobacterales; family Rhodobacteraceae; genus Roseibacterium. The sequence goes on along the minus strand of CAZGHJ010000146.1, from coordinate 3,208 downwards.
CGCCGCCGGGGATGGTGTAGACGCGCCGGCCCTCGGCGCGGAAGCGCTCGGCCACGGCCTCCATCTCGGCGTTCATGTCGAGGCCGCCGGGCCGCGTCTCCATCGTGGCGCCATGGAGCGCATCCAGAAGCACGTTGCCGTTGGTCTTGTAGTTGGGATCGTTCGAGCCCGTCCGGTCCTCCAGCAGCAGATGGCAGGCCATGCCGAGCTTCGCGGCGAAGGCGGCGGTCTGGCGGGCGTGGTTCGACTGGGTCGCGCCCTGGGTGATGACCATGTCGGCGCCTTCCAGTTCGGCCTCGGCCATCAGGAACTCGAGCTTGCGGGTCTTGTTGCCGCCGGTGGACAGGCCGGTGCAATCGTCGCGCTTGATCCAGATCTCCGGCCCGCCGAGCTCCGCGCTCAGGCGGTCGAGCCGCTCCAGCGGCGTCGGCAGATGCGCGAGAAAGCGGCGCGGGAAACGGGCGAGGTTCATCGGGGGCATCCTTCTCTTGAGGTGATGGCAAGTTAGCACCGTGCGCCGGCGGGAGCGAACGGGTATGTTGCATGATGAATTGCAGGATCTGCATTTTGGGGGTGCCATGAGACATGACTGGATCGCCGATATCCTCGCGGTGATCGACCACGGGTCCTTCGCCCGCGCGGCCGAGGCGCGTCACATCACGCAATCGGCCTTCACGCGGCGGATCGAGGCGATCGAGGCGCAACTGGGCGGCCCGCTATTCGACCGGCGGCGCAAGCCGGTCGCGCTTCTGCCGGGCGCCGAGGATCTGGAGCGGCAGCTGCGCGGCGCGCTGCAGGTGCAGTCCGCGCTTCTGCGCGATGCCAGGGCCTTCGTCACCGGGCGCGGGTCGATCACGCTCGCCTGCCAGCACGCGATCAGCGCCACGATCTCGCCCGGTCTGGTGCGCGCGCTGTCCGGGGCGGGGCTGGAGCCGGTGCGCATCCGCTCGGGCAACCGCGACGATTGCCTGATGATGCTGCTGTCGGGGCGCGCGGACCTCGTCATCGGCTACGCGGTGCCGGGGGCGGGGGCGGAGGCGGGCGGTTTCGAGGCCTGCCGCGTGGGGGGCGACAGGCTGGTGCCGGTGGCCCGTCCGGACCTTGCCCGCCGGCCCGATGGCGGCCTGCCCGTCGTGGCCTACCCGGCGGAGGTGTTTCTCGGCGGCCTTCTGGCGGCGCACTGGCGCGCGCTGCCCGAGGGTGTCGCGCTCCACCGCATCGCGGAGACCGCGCTGACGCTGGCGGCGTATCGCTACGCGCTCGACGGGCTTGCCGCGGCCTGGCTGCCCGAGGCGCTGGTGGCCGACGATCTGGGCGCGGGCCGCTTGCGGCGCGTGGCCGGGGCCGGCCCCGATCTGGCGCTCGATATCAGGATGATCCGGCTTGGCGGGCAGGGCCGGGAAAGCGCGCGGCGCGGCTGGGACGTGATCCGCGCGCAGGGCGCGGCGGCCTCAGAAGGCGTCCCAGAGGGCCAGCCCGACCGGGTCCAGACGCTCGGGTGAACAGAACAGCGAGATCGTCAGCCGCGCGGTCCACGATGGCCCGCCCATGCGCACCAGACGGCCGCTGGCAAGCTCGTCGGCGATGGAAAGGGCCGGCAGCCACGCGACGCCGCATCCCGCGAGCGCCTGGCGCTTCAACGCCTCGGCCAGCGCGTCCATGTAGCGGACGTCGAGGGTGGTTTCGCGCCCGCCGATGGTGCGGTCGACGACGCTGCCCAGAAACGTGTCGGGGTCGTAGCTGAGATAGGGCACCGCCTTCTGGCTGGGGCCCCCCAGCGTCCAGCCATGGCGCACCGCGGCGGCCTGCTGGGCGACGGGGACAAGTTCCTCGGTGCAGATGTCCTTGCGGGCGAAGCGCGTCTCGTCGAGGATCGGCTCCACGTGCTGGTGGCGGTAATAGAGCAGGAACTCGCAGCCGCCATCGGCCAGAAGCTGGCAGCAGGCGGCCATGGTGTCGGAGACCACGCGCACGCGCATGTCGGGCATGACGCGCGCGAATTCGGCCAGCCGCGGTTGCAGATAGTTCACCGAGATCGCGTGCAGCGCCGCGATGCGCTGCTGGGGCAGGCGGCTGTGTTCGGCGGCGCGGATGGCCTGGCGCGCGTCGGTCAGTTGCCCCAGCGTCACCTGCGCGGTGCCCAGAAACTGCCGCCCCGCGGGTGTCAGCCGCACCGGGTAGCTCGACCGGTCCACCAGCGTCGCACCCACCCAGGATTCCAGCGACTTGATCCGCCGGCTGAAGGCCGATTGCGTGATGTTCCGCTCCTCCGCCGCGCGGGAGAAGTTCAGCGTCCGGCCGAGGCAGACGAAATCGATCAGCCAGTTGATGTCCATGACGGCCCCCGCGCCAACCCGGCGGGAAAATCCTACGCGCCGGCGCAGATCATGCAAGATCGGAATAGTTTTTTGAGATATCTGCATTGGCGCGAGACCGCAGACCTCGCCTACCGTCGAGTCGTCCGCCGCCCCAGGCGCGAGGCCAAGATCACGAAACCGGACACGACCGGGACCAACCCAAGCAAACCGACGGGGATCACCATGAAGACAACCATCGCGACCGCCCTTTCCACGACCGTTCTGGCTGCCGGCCTTGCCCTGCCGGCGCTGGCCGAAACGACCATCCGCCTGTCCACCTATGTCAACGAGATCGACATTCGACACGACGGCTTCCAGCATTTCGCCGATCTCGTCGCCGAGCGCACGGGCGGCGAGGTGGAGATCCAGATCTTCCCCTCCTCCACGCTGCATGGCTGGTCGGAAGGCGTCGACGCGCTTCAGGGCGGGGTGTCGGACATCAGCTGGATCCCCGCCGACGAGCGTCTGCCCTGCTACCGGGTGACCTCGCTCTATCCGGCGCTGGTGGATCTGGAGGACCAGGTGGCGATGGACGCGGCCTATGCCGAGCTGATCCGCGCCGAGGCGGGCGAGGTGGGTCTCGTGCCGCTGTTCAATTCGAACTATTCCTACGACCAGGAATGGTGGTTCGAGGAGCCGATCGCCGATCTGGGCAACCTGGAGGGCCGCCAGGTCCGCTCCATCGGCCCGCTCGTGTCGATGATGATCGAGACATGGGGCGGCTCTCCCGTCTTCGTGGCGCCCTCCGAGGTGTTCCAGTCCGCCGAACGCGGCGTCGTGGACGGCATCAACATGGGCGTGGCCACCTATTCCAGCTGGCAGCTCTGGGACGTGATGCCCTACATGGTCAA
>CAZGHJ010000145.1:0-7682 GCA_964525355.1 uncultured Roseicyclus sp. | reverse complement strand
ACCTGCAGGAATTCCTGCTGCGGATGCTTGCGTCCGCCCTGGGGCGGGACGGAGGCGACGGTGCCCTCCATGATCTTCAGAAGCGCCTGCTGCACCCCCTCGCCCGACACGTCGCGCGTGATCGAGGGGTTGTCGGACTTGCGCGTGATCTTGTCGACCTCGTCGATATAGACGATCCCGCGCTGGGCGCGGTCCACGTTGTATTCGGAGGCCTGGAGGAGCTTGAGAATGATGTTCTCCACATCCTCGCCCACGTAGCCCGCTTCGGTCAGCGTGGTGGCATCGGCCATCGTGAAGGGCACGTCGAGAATGCGCGCCAGCGTCTGCGCCAGAAGCGTCTTGCCACACCCCGTCGGGCCGATCAGCAGGATGTTCGACTTGGCCAGTTCGATGTCCGACTTGCCCGCGTGGTTCAGGCGCTTGTAGTGGTTGTGTACCGCGACCGAGAGCACGCGCTTGGCATGGGCCTGCCCGATCACGTAATCGTCGAGCACGTCGCAGATCTCCTGCGGGCTGGGCACGCCGTCGGTGGACTTCAGACCGGCGGTCTTCGTCTCCTCGCGGATGATGTCCATGCAAAGCTCGACGCACTCGTCGCAAATGAAGACGGTCGGCCCCGCGATCAGTTTTCGCACCTCGTGCTGGCTCTTGCCGCAGAACGAGCAGTAGAGCGTGTTTTTCGAGTCACCGCCGGATGTGCTTGCCATGTCATCTTCCCCTTGCGGGCGTTGTGAGTGCTGCGCGCCGCGGCACGCATGAAGTCCCCGGCAGCGAAACGCGAGGCGCACCCCCGCGCATGCTGCGGTTCCCTCGAATTTGATCCAGCCTAAAGCAGGCCCGGCGCCACCTCAATCGCCAATTTCCTGCGGAAACGGACCTTTCATGACGCACCCCGACCGTCAGGCCCCGTCGCCGTCCGCGCCGACGCGGTTTTCCACGATCTCGTCGATAAGGCCCCAGTCCTTGGCTTGCTCGGGATCCATGAAATTGTCGCGCTCCAGCGCCTCGACAACGGCCTCGAAGGTCTGGCCGGTATGCTTGACGTAGATCTGGTTCAGCCGGTCCTTCAGCTTCTGCGTTTCCTTGGCGTGGATCATGATGTCCGTCGCCTGGCCCTGGTAGCCGCCCGAAGGCTGGTGGACCATGATCCGGCTGTTGGGCAGGGAAAAGCGCATGTCCTTCGATCCCGCCGCCAGCAGAAGCGAGCCCATCGACGCCGCCTGGCCGACGACAAGCGTCGAGACCTTGGGCTTGATGTACTGCATCGTGTCGTAGATCGAGAGACCCGATGTCACCACGCCGCCGGGCGAGTTGATGTACATCGAGATTTCCTTCGACGGGTTCTCGGATTCCAGGTGCAGAAGCTGCGCCACGATCAGGCTCGACATGCCGTCATGGACCGGGCCGGAGACGAAGATGATCCGTTCCTTCAGGAGCCGCGAGAAGATGTCGTAGGCGCGTTCGCCCCGGCTCGTCTGCTCGACGACCATCGGGACGAGGGTGTTCATGTAGAAGTCGGAAGGATCTTGCATAAGGCCTGCCTCGGGAGATTGTGCGCCACTCGGTTGGGAGAGTCTTAGTTGTGCCGGCAGGGGGCTGCAAGGGCACCCGTCGTCGGATTGACGTGATGCCGCGGATGGCTGGCCCGCGCGCGGACCGGGCCTAGCTTTCTCGCCATGACGATGACCTTCGAACCGACCCGCGCCGCCGGGCTCGAGCGGCTCGGCGCCTTCCTGCCCCGCGCCGGACGCGCCTACGCCGCACAGCGCAACTACGACCGTCCCGAAACCGGCCATGGCGGCGTCTCGGGCCTCTCGCCCTATCTGCGCCACCGCCTCCTGACCGAGACCGAGGTGGTGCAGGCCGTGCTTGGACGCCACTCTCTGCAGGCGGCCGAGAAATTCGTGCAGGAGGTGTTCTGGCGCAGCTACTGGAAGGGCTGGCTGGAACGGCGCCCCGCCGTCTGGAGGGCCTACCGCGCGGGCCTCGACCGGGCGCTGTCGGAGATGGACGGCGACCTGGCCGCGCGCGTGGCCGCCGCCGAGGACGGCCGCACGGGCATCGCCTGTTTCGACGCCTGGGCCCGCGAACTGGCCGAGACGGGCTATCTCCACAACCACGCGCGGATGTGGACCGCCTCGATCTGGATCTTCACCCTGCGCCTGCCCTGGGAGATCGGCGCCGACTGGTTCCTGCGCCATCTGCTGGACGGAGACCCCGCCTCCAACACGCTGGGCTGGCGCTGGGTGGCGGGGCTGCAGACGCCGGGCAAGCATTACGTGGCGCGCGCGTCGAACATCGCGCGCTACACCGAGGGGCGCTTCGACCCGCGCGGTGATCTGGACGAGGCGCCCGAGCCGCTGGCCGGGCCCGCCCATCCGCCACGCGGCCCGGTCCCCGCCGGCGACACGGCCGAGCCGGGCCTGCGCACGGGGCTTCTGCTGACCGAGGAAGATCTCAGCCCCGGCGCGATCTTCGAGACGGGCCCCCACGAGATCGTGGCGCATGCCACGCTGAATTCGGCGTGGCAGCGCTCACCGCGGCCGGTCGCGGACCGGGTGACGCGCTTCACCGCCGCCGCGCTCGAGGATGCCCGCGGGCGCTGGAGCGGGCGTCTGGGCACGCAGGGTCCGGCGGCCGAGAGGCCGGAGGAGATCCTGCAATGGGCCAAGGCGGAGCGCCTCGAACAGGTGGTGATGGGCTACACGCCGGTCGGGCCGGCGGCCTCCGCGACGGCCGAGTTGAAGCGTTGCATGACCTTGCACGGCATCAGGCTTGCACAGATTGTCCACAGGGCGGACGCGGCCGCCTGGACCCACGCGACCCACGGGTTTTTCCGCTTCAAATCGCACATTCCCGCGCTCGTCGAGCAGATGACCGGGATCAGGGGATAAGTTGGATTGTTCTGATCCCAAACCGCATTTCGATAGTTTCAGACAGCATTCCTGTGCATGGAAATCGTAAATATGAAATCTTGGGCTGTACTCACCTGTCCACAGGCAGCGTCGGACGCGGCGGTGGCTCGTGGCGCATCATGTCACGCATCAGGGCCATGAATCCCCCAACCTGCGCCGCGATATCCGCCTCTCCCAGATCGGCCCTGGCGGCCGCCGCATCGCCGACGGGCCCCGCCGGGTTGAGATCCTGCGCGAGCCAGCCGAGATTGGCGTCCGCCATGTGAAACCCGAGCTTGGTCGAGCCCTGCCGCAGGGCGGTCTGGGCGCTCGGGAAGTCCTCGGCGCGATCCATCCGCACAAGATCCGGCCGGATCGCCAGCATCAGCGAGGTCTCGGACAGGCCGCCATGGATATCGACCATGGGACCGTCCGGATAGCTGTAGACCCGCTCGGGTGAGAGCCGGCCCCAGGACGTGGTCGCCACCGCCATGGCGTGCGTCTGGCGCAATTCGCGCGCGACGATCTCCATCGGGGCGACGTTGCCGCCATGGCTCGTCACGATCACGATTTTGCGCAAGCCAGCGCGCGCAACGCTGTGCCCGATGGCCAGCCAGCTCCGGATCGCGACGTCCCAATCGAGCGTGAGCGTCCCGGGAAAATCTATATGTTCGTTGGACTTGCAGACCTCCTGGACCGGCAGGAACGTCACCGGAACGTCGTCGGGCAAGGCCGCGACGCAGCGCGCCACCATCGCCTCGGCGATCAGCGCATCGACGCCGACCGGCAGGTGCGGCCCGTGCTGCTCGATCGCCGCGATCGGCAAGACGGCAATCCAATCCTCGGTCGCGCCATCGGCGAAATCGCGCGTCGTCATGTCTCGCCAAAACGGTCTCGGCCCAGCCATCCCTCGCTCCGCGTCTCGAAACACCCGGGTCGCAGCAGACGGCATCGCGAAAGGACAGGCAAGGGCGGACTTCGAGCCATTGGCGTCCGGCACGGATCCCGACGCTAAAAGAAGACCGGGCGCCACTTTAATATTGCTTCACAACAACATGTTATTATTTAACTTTTGATTCTGCGGCACACCGCTGCGCCCCGCCGCCCCCTTCAGCCAAGCTCAACCCCTTCGAGGGCGGCGAGCCCGGCCTCCGCATAGCGCGGCACGAGCGCGCCGAGACGGAGCCCGCGCTCGGGATCGGAGGCATTTCCGTCGAGCGCGCGTTTCTTGACGCCCTGAAGGATCGCCGCCATCCGGAAGAAGCAGAACGCCACGTAAACGTCCAGGTTGTCGACCTTTTCCAGCCCGGCGGCATCGCAATAGCACCGCACGAAGTCCGCATCCGAGATCAGCCCCTCCTCGTCGCGATCCACGCCGGCAAGACCGCGCCCCTCCTCGCCCGGCGGCATCCGCCATTGCATGATGACCGATGCCAGGTCCGCAAAGGGGTGGCCGAGGGTCGACAATTCCCAGTCAAGCACGGCCGCCACGCGCGGCGTGCCGGGCTCGAAAAGCAGGTTGTCGATCCGAAAGTCACCATGCACGAGAGAAACGCGCCCGTCATCCGGCGGGCAGGCCAGGTCGAGCGCGCGCTCGAGCCGGTCCATGGCGGGAACGGGACCGGTGCTCGTGGCCGCGTATTGTCGCGACCACCTGTCGATCTGCCGGCGCACGTAATCGCCCCTGCGCCCGTAATGCTCGAGCCCGACCCGCGTCAGGTCGACCCCGTGAATCGTTGCAAGAACGCGCGCCATATCCTCGAAATATAACAGTCTTTTCCCTTTTAGAACATGCTCCAGGCGGGGGTCGTCGAAACCCTCGCCGGACACGTGTTCCATCATGTAGAACTCCGCGCCGATCACGGCCGGATCGTCGCAGAAGACCAGCATCCGTGGCACGGGAACACCGGTCCCGTGCAAGGCGGCCTGGACCCTGTATTCTCGGTCCACTGCATGGGCGGATTTCAGCAATTTGCCCGGGGGTTTCCTGCGCAGCACATAGCATGGCCCGGCGGTGCGCAGCAGAAAGGTCGGATTGGATTGCCCGCCCCGCAACTTTTCGGAGGAATCAATGGCTTGCAGGCTCGGGCCCTCGGCACGAAGCCAGGCGTTCAACGCCGCGAGATCGAGGCTCACACCGCGTCCTTCGCGTATTTGCGCAGCTCGGCCCGCGCGACCTGGCGCCGATGCACCGCATCGGGTCCGTCCGCAAACCTCAGCGTGCGCAGGTCGGTCCAGATCCCCGCAAGCGGCGTGTCCTGGCTGATCCCGGTCGCACCGTGGAGCTGCATGGCCTCATCCACCACGCGCAACGCCATGAGCGGCGCCTGCACCTTGATTTTCGAGATCCAGGGCTGGGCCGCACGGACGCCTGCGGTATCCATCATCCACGCGGCCTTGAGACACAGCAGACGGGTCATCTCGATATCGATTCGCGCGTTGGCGATGATGTCGTGATTGGCGCCCAGATCGGCGAGCCGCTTGCCGAATGCCTCCCTCGAAAGCGCCCTTTTGCACATGAGTTCAAGGGCATATTCCGCGCGACCGATGGCGCGCATGCAGTGGTGTATGCGCCCCGGCCCCAGCCGCCCCTGCGCCACCTCGAAGCCGCGCCCTTCGCCGAGCACGACGGCATCGGCGGGCACGCGCACCCGGTCGAAGCGGATATGCATGTGCCCGTGGGGCGCGTCGTCATGGCCGAAGACCTGCATCGGCCGCAGAACCTCGATCCCGGCGCTGTCGGCGGGGACGAGCAGCATCGTGTGGCGGGCATGTCGCGGGGCGGCGGCATCGCTGCAGGCCATCACGATATACAGGGTGCAACGCGGATCCCCGGCACCGGTTGCCCAGTATTTTTCGCCACTTATAACAAGATCTTCACCTTGTCTTTCGCATGTCAGGGAAATCTGCGCGGCGTCCGACGAGGCCACGTCGGGCTCCGTCATCAGGTAGGCCGAGCGCGTTTCGCCCGCCATCAGGCCCGGCAGCCAGCGCGCCTTCTGGGCGTCGGTGCCGTAGCGTTCGAGTACCTCCATGTTGCCGGTATCGGGCGCATTGCAATTGAAGATTTCGGGCGCGATCGAAACGGCGCCCATTTCCTCGGCGAGATAGGCGTAGTCCACCGTCGTCAGGCCTAGGCCCTTCTCGCTGTCGGTCAGCCAGAAATTCCAGAGCCCCTGCGATCTGGCCTCGGCTTTCAGCTCCGCGAGGATCTCCGACTGGCGGTCGGTCATGGCGAAACGGTCCCCTGACGGGTGGCGCCCGACCTCGGCGTGATACTCCGCGTCGAGCGGCGCGATGCGGTCGCGGACCATGCGGCGCACGGCCTCCACCAGCGGTCGCACGCGATCGGTCATGCCCAGATCCATGGCTGTCCTCCCCCAACGCCGTGTTGGACGACGCTAGCCCCGGGCTTGCAGCCCGACAAGCGCCGTGGCGCCGGGCGCAGCCAACCGTTGCGATGCGACTGGCGGTGGCCCCGGCCGCCATCCTGACGTATGAGCACAGGCACACCGCCCGCCCACCGGGCCGGTTCACCCGATCTTCGAACGCGCGAGGCCCACCATGACCGGAACCGCCCACGACCCCGCCACCGGCGGCGCGGATGACCTGATCGCGCGCCTCTTCGCCGAGGTCCATGACGGCACCCCGGGCGCACAGGGCCTGCGGCGGATGCCAGGGGGGGCTCCGACATGGGCGTGACGCTTCCCCGAAAGGACCTGTTCGAGATCCCCGAGGGCGTGATTTACCTCGACGGCAATTCACTCGGCGTGCTGCCGAAGGGGGCCTCGGCCCGCGCCGCGCAGGTGATCGAGACGGAATGGGGGGCTGAGTTGATCCGCGCCTGGAACAGCGCGGGCTGGATGGACATGCCGCGACAGGTGGGCGACCGGATCGCGGGCCTGATCGGCGCGGCGGAGGGCTCCGTGGCCACGGGCGACACGCTCTCGATCAAGGTCTACCAGGCGCTCGCCGCGGCGCTGAAGATGCGGCCCGACCGCCGGGTGATCCTGTCTGACAGCGGGAATTTCCCGACCGATCTCTACATGGCGCAGGGGCTGATCGACACGATCGACAAGGGCTACGCGTTGCGCACGCCGCCGCCCGAGGATGTGGCCGGGGCGATCACCGAAGACGTGGCGGCCGTGATGCTGACCCATGTCGATTACCGCTCGGGCCGGATGCACGACATGGCGGCGATCACCCGGCGCGCGCAGGCTGCGGGCGCGGTGATGATCTGGGATCTCGCCCATTCCGCGGGCGCCGTGCCGGTGGATCTGGCAGGCGCGGGCGCCGAGTTCGCGGTGGGCTGCACCTACAAATATCTCAATGGCGGCCCCGGCGCGCCGGCCTTCATCTATGTCCGCCCCGACATCGTGGAGGGCGTAAAGCCCGCGCTTGCCGGCTGGCTCGGCCATGCCGCACCCTTCGCCATGGAGCCCGGCTACCGCCCGGCCATGTCCACCGAGCGGATGCGGGTTGGCACGCCGCCGGTCCTTCAGCTTGCCGTGTTGCAGGAGGCGCTGAAGGTCTGGGACGGGGTCGACATGGAGGAGCTGCGCGCGGCCTCCGTCGCGCTCTCGGAGCGGTTCATCGCGGAGGTCGAGGCGCACTGCCCCGGGCTCGTCCTCGCCTCGCCGCGCGACGCCACGCGGCGCGGCAGCCAGGTCTCCTTCGCCTTCGAGCACGGCTACGCGGCCATGCAGGCGCTGATCGACCGGGGCGTGATCGGGGATTTCCGCGCGCCCGACATCATGCGCTTCGGCTTCACGCCGCTCTATCTCGACG
>CAZGHJ010000144.1:0-7705 GCA_964525355.1 uncultured Roseicyclus sp. | reverse complement strand
TTGCCGCGGCGCAGGATATGCACCGACAGGAGGTGTTCGATCTGCGCGAGATTGCGGTCGAACTCACCGCACAGCTCGATCAGCAGGCGGTTGTCGGGGAAATCGAGAAGGAGTTCGAGCGGCGGCTCGGGGCGGGACGCGGATTTGGGCTGGGCGGCATGCGGCAGCGGGGTGATCGCCAAGATGTGCTCCCGGAATTCAAGGCGTGTCTGGAAGCGATGTTGGCAAGCCTGACGCCAGAGCGCAACAAATTGCGCCGATTGTCACGAAGATTTCTTCATGTCGTGAGCCGGGCGGTCAGACGAGACGCCCGGAGAGCGAGTTCGGGCCGCTTTCAACGATCTCGACGCGCGCGATCTCGCCGGCAAGCTCCGGGGGGGCCTCGGCATGGACGGCGTGAAGGTATTCCGACTTGCCGGCCATCTGGCCCGGCATGCGCCCCGGTTTCTCGAAAAGGACCGAGACCGTGCGCCCGACCATCGTGTCCTGCGCCGCGCGCTGCTGCCGGGTCAGAAGCGCCTGGAGCCGCTGGAGCCGGTCGTCGGCCTCGGCCGGATCGACCGGCGCGCGCTCGGCGGCGGGGGTGCCGGGACGGGGCGAATACTTGAAGGAATAGGCGCTGGCGTAGCCGACCTGTTCGACAAGGCTCAGCGTGTCGCGAAAATCCTCTTCCGTCTCGCCGGGGAAGCCCACGATGAAATCGCCCGAGAGCGCGAGGTCGGGGCGCGCGGCGCGGATGCGTTCGATGAGGCGGATGTAGCCGTCGGCGGTGTGCTTGCGGTTCATCGCCTTGAGGATGCGGTCCGAGCCCGCCTGCACGGGCAGATGCAGGTAGGGCATGAGTTTCCCGCAATCGCCGTGGGCGGCGATCAGGTCGTCGTCCATGTCGTTCGGATGCGAGGTGGTGAAGCGGATGCGATCGAGCCCGTCGATTTCCGCCAGCCGCCGGATCAGCCGGGCAAGGCCCCACTCGGCGCCGTCGGGGCCTGCCCCGTGATAGGCGTTCACGTTCTGGCCCAGAAGCGTGATCTCGCGCACGCCGCGCTCCACCAGATCGCGCGCCTCGGACAGGAGACGGTCGACCGGGCGCGAGACCTCGGCGCCGCGGGTGTAAGGCACGACGCAGAAGGAACAGAACTTGTCGCAGCCTTCCTGCACCGTGAGGAAGGCGGTGGGCCCGCGCCGGGCCTGCCGGCCCTTGGGCAGGTGGGCGAACTTGTCCTCCTCGGGGAAATCGGTGTCGAGCGCCGTCTCGCCCCGGCCCAGCGCCTCCAGCATCTTCGGCAGGCGGTGGTAAGTCTGCGGCCCCACGACGAGGTCGACCATCGGCTGGCGGCGCAGGATCTCCTCGCCTTCCGCCTGCGCGACGCAGCCCGCGACACCGATCTTGAGATCGGGATTCGCCTCGCGCAGGGGCTTGAAGCGGCCAAGCTCGGAATAGACCTTCTCGGCGGCCTTCTCGCGGATATGGCAGGTGTTGAGCAGGATCATGTCCGCGCCTTCGGGGCGGTCCACCTGCTCGTAGCCTTGCGTGCCCAGCGTCTCGGCCATGCGCTCGCTGTCATAGACGTTCATCTGACAGCCATAGGTCTTGATGTAGAGCTTCTTCGTCGCGGTCATGGCGCGGCCTTGCGGTCAGGGATTCAAAGACCCGCCGCATGTATCGCAGAGGCCCGCGCGGTTCAACGGCCGCGCGCGATTGCAAAGGCGCGCGCGGGGCGCGACACTCCGCGCGGCAACGGCGGGCGGGGTCATGGAACCGGGCGAACAGCGCAGATCGAGGGGAGTGCGATTATTCGTACGAATAATCGCAGGGGCGGAACCGAAGTGGCCAGATCGGCGATGCGGCAGGCGCTGAGAGACCCGGCCATTCTCGCGCTGATGGTCGCGCAGACGCTGACCTGGGCCGCCATATTCTACGTGTTTCCGGCGCTGGTTCTGGACTGGCAGGCAGAGTTCGGCTGGTCCTCGGGCGAGGCCATGGGGGCGTTCTCGCTCGCGCTGGTGGTGCAGGCGCTGGCGGCGGGCCGGGCGGGCGGGCTGATCGACCTGGGGCTTGCGCCGGTCTCGATGCCGGGCGGCGTGGCCCTGGGTTGCGTCTGTCTTGCGGCTCTCACGCGGGTCGAGACGCTGTGGCAGTTCTACGCGGTCTGGGCCGCGCTCGGCCTCGCGATGAGCGTCACGCTTTACGACGCGGCCTTCGCGCTGGTGATCCGGGGCCGGGACGAAACCGCGCGGGCCGCGATCACGGCGATCACGCTGGTGGCGGGCTTCGCCTCGACCATCGCCTATCCGCTGACGGCCTGGGTGTCGGAGGCCGCCGGCTGGCGGGCGGCGGTCTGGGTTCTGATCGCGCTGGTGGCCCTCGGTGCGCTGCCGCTTGCGGCCTTTGCCGCGCGGCGGCTGGAGCGGGACGCCGCGCGGAACGGGACGCCGCGCGCGGAACCGGAGGCGCGCATCGCACCCCGTCTTCGCGCCGGATTCTGGCCGCTTGCCATCGGCCTCGGCCTCTCGGCCTTGGCCGTCGGCGTGGTGACGAGCCACCTTCTGCCCATCTTCGCGGCACTGGGCGTGGGCTCGGCCACGGCGGTTCTTGCCGCGTCGATGGTCGGCCCGGCGCAGGTCGCGGGCCGGATCGTCCTGATGACGGCCGGGGCACGGCGCCTGTCGCGCGACCTGGCCATTGCCGCGCTTCTTGGCATGGGGCTGGCGGCGGCGCTGCTGCTTCCGGCCGGGTCATGGCCGGCCTCCGTGCTCGCCTTCGCGATCCTGCACGGCATGTTCTACGGCATGGTCAGCATCCTGCGGCCCCTGGTGATCCGCGAGACGCTGGGTCCGCGCGACTTCGGCGCGATCCAGGGCGCGGTGGTGCGCCCCGCCTTACTGGCTTTTGCCGCGGCGCCCTTCGTCGCGGCGCTGCTGGCCGATGCCATGGGCTACGGCGCGGTCATCGTGCTGTGCATCGCGGCACAAGGCATGGGCGCGGCGCTGCTGTCGCGGTTGCCGCGCGGGTGAGGCGGGCATGAAAAAGGCGGCCCGGGTCGGGCCGCCTCGCGTGGGTGCGCATGACCGGTCGGTCAGGCGGTTTCGGTCTCGGTCGCGCGGTCGGCCTCGATGGCCTTCGCCCCGCTCTGCGAGATCTCGATCCGGCGCGGCTTCAGCGCCTCGGGCACCTCGCGCACGAGATCGACGTGCAGCATGCCGTTCTCATGGGCCGCTCCCGTCACGCGCACGTGATCGGCCAGCTGGAAGCGCTTTTCGAAGGCGCGGGTGGCGATGCCGCGGTGCAGGTAGGTGCGCTGCGTCTCGTCCTTCTCCTTGCGCGCGGCGATCACGAGTTCCGCCTCGCGCTGTTCGACGGACAGCTCGGCATCGGTGAAGCCCGCCACGGCGATCGAGATGCGGTAGGCGTTCTCGTCCGTCTTCTCGATGTTGTAGGGCGGGTAGGTCGAGGGCGCGGCATCCTGCGTCAGGACACGGTCCAGAAGGTCGGCCATCCGGTCGAAACCAACAGTGGCACGGTAAAGGGGCGACAGGTCGTAGGTTCGCATGGGTCATCCTCCGTAAAGCGATAACGATGTGCCGGGACGGCCCCAGGGTCGGGCACCGTCCGGTCCATTGATGCGCCGGCCCGATCCACGGCGCCGACACCACTTCGACGTGGGAAGCGCGCCGGGACGTTTCAAGCCCTTCAGGGCCGCAGGAACCGCGCGCCGATCTCGCCGCGCCCGTCCTCGCCGACGCTCAGCCGCCGCACGGGTTCCACGCCGCCGGCGCGCGCGGCCATGAGGCCCCGCAGGAGGGTCGGGGCGGCGACCGCGAAGGAGGCGGAGACATCGCCGATCCGGCCGGTGGCCGAGACGACAGCCACGACCTCGAGGCCCGAGGGCGTCCGGCGCAGGACCGGCGCCCCCGAAGAGCCTTCGACGACCGTACAGGACATCACGATCACCTCGCCTTCGCGGCGGAGCGCGCGGCAATCCTCCTCGATCGAGGCGAACTCGTCGCGGTCGCGCCCGTAGGAGACGATCGTGACCACGTCGCGCGGCCCGAGATCGCCGCCCGCGCGGATCGGCTGAACCTGCGCCAGCGTGATGGGGCGGTCGAGTTCCAGCAGCGCGAGATCCGCTGACACGCCGTCGATGTCGTCGGTCCGTCCGGGCCGGTAGGCGGCCGGCACATGGCTGGCCGCGACGGCGCGTTCGGCCACGGCGTGCCCGTTGCGCAGCCCGGCGCGAAAGGTGAAGCGGGCCTCGGCGATGCGCCGGCCGCGGTCGTCGAACAGGCAATGCGCCGCCGTCAGGATCAGGTCGTCCGCGATCAGCGTGGCCGAGCAGTAGCCGCGGTCATGGTCGAGCCGGCCCACCGCCTCGTAGCCGCGCGCACCGGCCATGGTGGCAAGCGGCCGAAGCGCGCCGCCACTGTCCACCTGTGGCAGAAGCCCCTGCGCCGCGGCCCCCGGCGCCATCGCCGCCAGCAGCACGCAAAACAGAAATCCGCGCATCCACGCCTCGTCACACTGTGCCCTTGTCCGACACGCCGCCTATCGCGCGCGTGCGGCAAAATTTGGGCCGGTGCGCGCCGCTGTCACCGCAGGATCGGCACCGGCACCTCGCGCTTGCCGGGCGCATCCAGCGCCGGCGGACGCGGCCCGCCCGTGGCCCAGTCCAGAAGCTCGACCGTATGCACGATGGGCACGTCGGTGCCCGAGCCGATCTGCATCATGCAGCCGATATTGCCCGCCGCGATGATGTCGGGGCTCAACATCTCCAGCGTCTCGACCTTGCGCGCCTTGAGCTGGCCCGAGATCTCCGGCTGCATCAGGTTGTAGGTCCCCGCCGAGCCACAGCAGAGATGCGCATCCGCGGGCTCCACCACCTTGAAGCCCGCGCGCTTCAGAAGATCCTTGGGATAGGTCTTGATCTGCTGGCCGTGCTGCAGCGAGCAGGCGGCGTGATAGGCGATCTTCAGGCCCTTCGCCGCCCCCTCGGGCAGCTCGAGTTTCATCAGGACTTCCGAGACGTCCATGGCGATCCCGCTGACGGCCTTCGCCTCCTCCGCGAGCGCCTCGTTGCGGAACATGTGGCCGTAATCCTTCACGGTCGTCCCGCAGCCCGAAGTGTTGATGACGATGGCATCGAGCCCCTCGCCCTGCATCTCGCGGCTCCAGGCACGAATGTTCTTCGCCGCGGTGCCGTGGCTTTCCGCGGTCTTGCCCATGTGATGGGTGAGCGCCCCGCAGCAGCCCTGCCCGTCCGCGATCACGACCTCGGCGCCCAGCCGCGTCAGCAGCCGGATCGTCGCGTCATTGATATCCGTATTCAGCGCCCGCTGCGCGCAGCCCGTCATCAGCGCCACGCGCATCTTGCGCTGCCCTTGCGCGGGGAAGACCTGCGGATCGTCGTTGCGGCTGACGGGCGGGATCTGCTTCGGCGCCATGGCGAGCATCGCCTTGAGCCGCGCGTCGGGCATGAGGAAGGCGAAGGGCCGGCCGATCTTCGCCCCCAGAAGTGCGATGCGGAACCGCGTCGGGTAGGGCAGGATCTTTGCCAGCGTCCAGCGCAGGAGCCGCTCGAAAAGAGGGCGCTTGTAGGTCTCTTCGATATACTCCCGCGCGTGATCGACCAGGTGCATGTAATGCACGCCCGAGGGGCAGGTCGTCATGCAAGCCAGACAGGACAGGCACCGGTCGATATGCTTGACCGTCTTCTCGTCGGCGGGCCGCCCCTTCTCCAGCATGTCCTTGATCAGGTAGATGCGCCCCCGCGGACTGTCCAGCTCGTCGCCCAGCACCTGGTAGGTCGGACAGGTCGCCGTGCAGAAGCCGCAATGCACGCAGGCGCGCAGAACCTCGTTCGAACGCTGGATCGCGGGGTCTTTCAACTGCTCGGGCGTGAACGTCGTTTGCATGAAATCGCCTTCAGATCAGGGACAGGAACACGAGGCCGAAGAGCCCCGCCGTGACGAGATAGACCAATGTGAACACGCCGCGTGCGGCCCAGACGCGCTCGAACCGGCCGAGATACAGGTGATAGAGCATCCCCGCCACCGCAGCCGCCATGAGCCCGACGGCGAAGGCGGCAAGCCGCTGCGGCTCCAGCCCCACCACCGGCCCGCGCGCGAGGATCGCCACGAAGACCAGCGCCGCGGCAAGCCCCAGCGCGATCTGCGCCAGGAACGCCCCCCGCGGCCGATCCGACATCAGCGCAAGCGCGCAGAACAGGGCGGCCGAGATCAGCGCAACAGGCAGGGCATGGACCAGCACGGGCGATCCCTCACGCGCCCATCAGGCCGGGGTTCAGGATGCCCCGCGGATCGAACTGCGCCCGCAGCCCCGCCGAAAGCGCCGCGACCGGCGCGGGCTCGGGATGGAAGGGCGCGAGCGTCCTGCGCGTCTCCTCCGAGGCGCGGACCAGCGTGGCATGGCCGGCGAAGGCGCCAAGCTGTCCGCGCAGGTCCGTGCCCTCGGGCAGAAGCACCCAGATGAGCCCCCCGCCCCAGTCGAACATCGCCTCGCCGCCCGCGCGCGCCGCCACGTCCGGCCCGTCGGTCGGCTTGACCGAGATGCGCCACACATCGCCGGGCCGGCCGGCGAAAGGCAGCACGTCACGCACGCGGCGCCACGCCTCGTCGACCGCCGCCCGCTCGGTCACCGCCTCAACCGTTCCGAAGGGCGACAGAAGCGAGGCGAGCCGCTCGGTCCGATAGGCGACGCTGGCTGCAAATCCCTCGAGCCGCAGCATGGTCAACGGTGCGCCGTCCCCCGGCAGATGCGCCGCCCCCGTCACCTCGAAGGGCGAGCCGAGCGCGGTGGCCATCGCCTCCACCGCCTGGTGAACCCCCAGCCCGGCAAGCTTCAGCGTCGCGCGCGCCTCCGTCTCGGGCAGCACCTTGAAGGCGACCTCGCTCAGCACGCCGAGCGTGCCCCAGGATCCCGCCATGAGTTTCACCAGGTCATAGCCGGTGACGTTCTTCATCACCCGCCCGCCATTCTTCAACACCTCGCCGCGCCCGTCGACGAAACGCACCCCGATCAGGCTGTCGCGGGCCGCGCCGGCCTGGATGCGCCGCGGCCCCGAGACATTGGCCGCGACGACGCCTCCGATCGTGGGCTCGCCCCCGGTGCCCAGAAGCGCGCGGTGGTCCATCGGCTCGAACGGCAGGCGCTGCTTCTCGGCGGCCAGAAGCGCCTCGACCTCCGCCAGGGGCGTGCCCGCCCGCGCCACGACCGTGAGCGCGCCAGGCTCGTAAAGCTCCACCCCGCTCAGCCCCGCGACCGACAGCGCCTCGCCCGTCACCGGCCGCCCCAGGCGCCGCGTGCCGCCGCCGATCACGCGCAGCGGGCCGCCGGCACCGGCCACGATCTCGCTCAACTCCGCTTCGGTCTCAGGCGTCAGCACCGGGCCCGCTCCTTCATCCTGGCAAGAAAACTCTGGGGGAGCGCGAGGGGGCAAAGCCCTCTCGCCCATGAAAAACGGCGTCGCCGTCAGGCGGCCTTGTCACGCGACCGCCGCGCCGCGGAAACCGCGAGCGGAAAGACCTTGGCCGGGTTCAACAGCCACTCGGGGTCGAACACGTCCTTGACCTTCATCTGGATTTCCAAGTCCTGGGCCGCGAATTGCGTCGTCATCAGGTCGCGCTTCTCGATGCCCACCCCGTGCTCGCCGGTCAGGCAGCCGCCCACCTCGACGCAGAGCTTCAGGAT
>CAZGHJ010000143.1:0-7719 GCA_964525355.1 uncultured Roseicyclus sp. | reverse complement strand
GAGCCGCTCCTGCGGGTCACCGGCGATCTGCCGCGTCTGGCCTGGCATATCGGCAACCGCCACACGCCCTGCGAGGTGGCAGCGGGGCATCTCCTGATCCGCGACGACCACGTGCTGGCGGACATGCTCGCCCGGCTCGGCGCGGGGGTGGAGCGCGTCACGGCGCCCTTCACGCCCGAGGGCGGCGCCTACGGGCACGGGCGCACGCATGGGCACGATCATGGGCACGGCCACGGGCAGCACCATGGACATGATCACGCGCCCCATGGCTGACGCCGCGTGCAGCGACCTGATGGCGCTGACGCAGTGGCTGTCGCCATCCTTCCCGGTCTCGGCCTATGCCTATTCCCACGGGCTCGAGGCCGCGATCTCGACCGGCGCGGTCTGCGATGCCGCCGACGTCGAGGCCTGGATCGCCACGGTGCTTCAGGCCGGCAGCGGGCGGACGGACGCGATCCTGCTCGCCGCCGCGCTCGAGGCCTCCACCGATCTGGATGCGCTGAGCGATATCGCGCGGGCGCTTGCGGGCTCTGCCGAACGGTGGGAGGAGACGCGCGCCCAGGGCGCCGCCTTCGCGGCCACGCGCCGCGCGATGGGGGCCGATCAGCCCGACCGCCCCTATCCGCTGGCCGTGGCCGAGGCCGCGCGCGCGCTTGCCCTGCCGCGCGAGATGGTCGTCGCGCTTTACGCCCAGGCCTTCGCCGGCGCGCTCGTCTCGGTCGCGGTGCGCTTCGTGCCGCTGGGACAGGCCGAGGGGCAGCGCCTGCTCGCGTGCCTCCAGCCCCGCGCCGAGGCGGTGGCGCGCGAGGCCGTCGCCGTCGCACCCGAAGACGTCATCGACGCGCTCGGCGGCGCGGCCTTCGGGGCGGATCTGGCGGCGATGGAACACGAAACGCAGGAGGTGCGCCTGTTCCGGACGTGAAACCGGGGACAGGCCACAAGCAGGAGGACGAACGCGTGCCAAGTCGGAACGGACCGCTCAGGGTCGGCATCGGCGGCCCCGTCGGCGCAGGCAAGACGACGCTGACCGAGGGGCTCTGCCGCGCGATGGCCGGGCGCTACTCGGTCGCGGTCATCACCAACGACATCTACACCTCGGAGGATGCCGAGTACCTGCTGCGCGCCCAGGCGCTGCCGTCCGAGCGCATCCGCGGCGTGGAGACGGGCGGCTGCCCGCATACCGCGATCCGCGAGGATGCCTCGATCAACCTCGCCGCGGTGGCCGAGTTCCGCGCCGCGATCCCCGATCTCGACGTGATCTTCATCGAATCGGGCGGCGACAACCTCGCGGCGACCTTCTCGCCGGAACTCGCGGACCTGACCCTTTATGTCATCGACACGGCCGCGGGGCAGGACATCCCGCGGAAGAAAGGGCCGGGTGTCACGCGCTCGGACCTGCTGATCGTGAACAAGGTCGATCTCGCGCCGCATGTGGGCGTCGATGCCGCCCGGCTCGAGGCCGATGCCGCCGCCGCGCGGGGCGACCGGCCCTTCGTGATGGCGAGCCTCCGGGCGGGGCAGGGGCTCGACCGGATCGTGGCCTTCATCGAGGAGGCGGGCGGGCTTTGAGGCGGGCCGCGCGCGGGCGGCCGCTCAGGCGGGTTCGTCCTCGCGCGGGGTCCGGGCCTCGGCGATCTCCGCCTCGGACATGAGCGCACCGAGCCGCGGGTCCGAGGTGGCGGAGAACCCCTGCCGCGCCAGGCACGCCGCGCGTCGGGGCTGGTCCCGCACCAGCGCCGCGCGGGCCCGGCGCAGCATGGTGCCCGCGTTCTCGCGGCAGGGCTGTTTCAGGACGCGCCGGACCTCCTGTGCGCTCGGTGCGCCGCGCGCGAGCACCTCGAGCAGCGGGACCATCGCGCCGCCTTCCTGCAGGATCGCGTGGAAGTCGCGCCCGGCATAGGGCAGGCCTATGCGCAGCACGTTGCCCCCGGTGAAGAGCGCGGCCTGCGCGGCCTGGCCCATGTCGAGCGGATCGTAGAGCACGACCGACGGCCCCGCCGCCGCCAGCGCCTGCGCCCCATTGCCGAACGGTCCGCGGAAACTCAGCCGCCGCGCGGCGCGGAACCGCCGCTCGAACGGCGCGGCGGCGGGGTCGAGCGTGGCGACGGGCCCGGCGGCGAGCACCTGCGCGCCCGGCGCGAACCGGCTGAAGACGCTGGCCGCGAAACCGCAATCCGCGCCCATGCCGAAGAACAGGACCGAGCGGTAGCGTGCCAGCAGCCCACTCGATTGCAGGGCGCCGAAGAACCGCTCCAGCTCGGCGCCGCGAAACCACGTCTCGCCATGGGCCAGCACCGACAGGAGCGACCACGCGCCGTGCCCGACCATCTCGAACCCGGCGGGAAGACCGTCCGGCCGCCCCGCCCAGGCGCTGTCGGTGCGGTCGAAGGCCACCAGAAGCGTGTCGCTTGCCCTGTCGATGAAAAGCCCGGCATGGCGCGGCCCGATGCGGTCGAACAGCCCGTGCCGGGCCCCGATCCGCGACAGACGGTGCAGCCAGTTTTCCGGTCCCGGGCCGTCCTGCGGCACGCCGGCATGGCTCCGCCCGCGATGCGCCGCGCCATCGTTCTTCAACCTGCGATACCCCCTGGCTTCCCGAAATACCCGCCCCGAATGCGGATTGCAAAGCCGCCGTCGCGCGCGCGGCAAAACGGGATTTCGACCTGTGGCAGACCGCCCCGCGAGCCCTGTTCGCGGGCATTCTTGCCGGCCATCGGGCGCGTTTGACGATGCGGCGCGCCCAAACTTGATCGCTGTCAACGTGTTTTGAGTTTTTTGTGTCAACTATTGTGACTGCATGGTTGTCCGGGAGGAGCCTTCCCATGAAAACGCGTAACCTGGTCTGGGCGGCGGTGATTGCCGCCTTGGGGCTGGCCCTGCCGGCCATGGCCGACACGGTCGGTGTCAGCCGCTGCGACCGGCTGGTCGACGGGGTCTCCCGGCCCGGTCTGCTCACGGTCGCGCGCGACGGCACCCGCACATTCTATCCCGTGGGGGAAAACGGCCTGACGGAGACGATCGTCTTCAACCGCGTGCAGGCCTTCGCCTGGGTCGCTGCGCAGGGCCTGTTTCCCGAGGGTACGGTGTTCAGCGATTACGACGGCTTCATCTGTGGCGTGCCTCACCCGCACGGCGACGGGCGGCAGTCTGAACCGCCACCCGAGCTGGAACCTGAGCCCCAACCCGAACCCGAGCCACAGCCCGAACCGGAGCCGGAACCGGAGCCGGAACCCGAGCCCGATCCGCAATCCCTTTAGAAGGCGCAATGGCCCTTGCCGTGCGCGGGGCGGCGGTCCCGCTCCGGCGAGGCCGGCCCCGGCATCTGAAAAAGATCAAACCCCGGACATCCGGTCTTTGACACAAGCCATGTCCGGGGCGCATATCCCGACCGTCGCTATTCAACCCCGGAAAGGCCCGTTGCCATGCGTCTCGCGCTCCGATCGATCACCCGGCTCGCGGCATTGGCCGCCCTCCTCGTCGCCGCCGGCGGCATGGCGGCAGCCTGTCCCAGCTACAACAACCCCACCGTTTTCGGCAGCGCCAACATCCAGGCGAATTTCCAGCCCGACCCATGGGTCCGCAACGTCACCGCCGGCGGGCAGGTCAGCCTGCAGGGCTGCGGTTTCGCCTGGCCGGGCTACACCGTGTCGCGGCCGGATTTCCGGTTCTTCTATTCCGGCACCTCGCCCACGGGGCAACTGACCATCGCGCTCGAGGCGCGCTCCGACGTCGACACGATCCTGCTGGTGAACGCGCCGGACGGGACATGGCATTACAACGACGATTTCCGCGGCACGAACTCGGCGATCACCTTCGCCAACCCGCTGCAAGGCCAGTACGACATCTGGACGGGCAGCTATTACCGATCGTCGAACAATCCCGCGGTTCTCATCGTGACGGAACTGAATTACTAAGGCGTCGATCTTCCGGCAGGGGATGCGATGACGCCCGATCTCGAAAATTGCCCCGAGCGCGCGCTTGAATGGCACCGCGCGGGCGAAGGCGCGGTCCTGGCCACGGTGGTCGAGACCTGGGGGTCGGCCCCGCGGCCCGTGGGTGGTCAGCTTGCGATTTCCGGCACCGGCGAGATGGCGGGTTCGGTCTCGGGCGGCTGTGTCGAGGGCGCCGTCGTGGTCGAGGCGATGGACGCCGTGGCCTCGGGTCGTGCGAAGATGCTGGAATTCGGCGTCTCCGACGACGAGGCCTTCGCCGTGGGGCTTGCCTGCGGCGGGCGCATCCGCGTCTGGCTGGAGCCGGTAGGCTCCGCGCTGCCCGAGGCGCTTCTGGCCGATCTGGTCGCCGCGCGCGCGGCCCGGCGGCCTGTGGCCTATGTGGTCGATACCAAAACGGGCGCGCGGCGCCTCGACCCTGCCGAGGCGCACCCCGACCGCTTCCGCGCCGATCGCTCCGGCATGGAAGAGGACGGGCAGAGTTTCGTCCATGTCCACAACCCGCCCTTGCGGATGATCGTGGTGGGCGCGGTCCATATCGCGCAGGCGCTGGTGCCCATGGCCCGCATGACGGGCTACGACGTGGGCCTTGTCGATCCGCGTCCCGCCTTCGCGCAGGAGCCCCGCTTTCCCGGCGAGCGTGTGGTCGAGGATTGGCCGGACGAGGCGCTGGACGCCCTGGGCCTCGATGCGCGCACGGCCGTCGTGACGCTGACCCATGACCCCAAGCTCGACGATCCGGCGATCCTGCGCGCGCTCGCGTCGGACGTGTTCTATCTGGGCTGCCTCGGGTCCACCCGGACCCACGCCAAGCGCGTTGCGCGGCTGGAGGCGGCGGGCATCACGCAGGACCAGATCGCCCGCATCCACGCGCCGGTGGGCCTCGATATCGGCGCGCGCAGCCCGGCCGAGATCGCCGTCTCGGTCCTCGCGCAGGTCACGGCGCGCCTGCGCCGGCCATGAAGTTCGGCCTCGTTCCGCTGGACCGGGCGGCGGGCGCCATCCTCGCCCACACGCTGCGCCTGCCGGGGAAAGTGCTGAAAAAGGGACAGGTGCTGGGCTCGGCCGAGATCGACGCCCTGGCCGAAGCGGGGCTTGCAGAGGTCACCGTGGCGCGGCTCGGCCCCGATGACGTGGACGAGAATGCCGCCGCCGACCGGCTTGCCCGTGCGCTGGTTCCCGATCCGGAGGCCGTGGGCCTGACGCTCGATCCCGCCTTCACGGGCCGGGTGAACATCCGCGCCGCGGGGCCCGGCGTCGTCGCGCTCGATGCGGCCGCGATCGGGGCGCTGAACGCGGTCGATCCGATGATCACGCTGGCCACCGTGCCGGAATGGCAGCGGGTGACCGAGGGCACCATGGTGGGCACGGTCAAGATCATCTCCTACGCGGTGCCCGAGGAGAGCCTGGCGCGCGCCTGCGCCGCCGGGGCAGGGGCCATCGCGCTGCGCACGCCCGCCCTCGCCAGGGCTGACCTGATCGTGACGGAGGTCGCCGGCGCGCCGGGGCGGCGCGACGACAAGGGCGTGGCGGCGGTCGAGGCGCGGCTGACCGCGCTCGGCGTGACGCTGTCGGAGGTCGCGTTCGTCCCGCACGAGGCCGCCGAGGTCGCCGCCGCGCTGGGCCGCAGCGCTGCGGAGCTGAGCCTGATCCTGACCGGCTCGGCCACGTCGGATGCCGCGGACGTGGCACCGGCGGGGATCGTGGCGGCGGGCGGGCGGCTCATCCGGTTCGGCATGCCGGTGGATCCGGGCAATCTCCTGGTGCTGGGGGCGCTGGGCACGCGGCCCGTGATCGGCCTGCCGGGCTGCGCGCGCTCGCCCGCGCTCAACGGCGCGGATTGGGTGCTGGAGCGGGTGATCTGCGGCGTGGAGGTGGGCGATGCCGAGATCGCGGCCATGGGCGTCGGCGGTCTTCTGAAGGAAATTCCCACCCGGCCGCAGCCCCGCGACGGCCCGCGCAGCAAGCCGCCGCAGCAGGGCGGTACGCAGCCCGAGGTTTGACCGCGCGGGCCGAGCGCTAGCTTTTCAACCGGAAACACCAAAGGAGGTCCCGCCATGTCCGTCACACGTCTGCCCCTCATCCTCGCCGCGACCCTCGCCGCAGCGCCCGGCGCGCTCAGCGCCCAGGTCGGAGGCGAATACCTGACCTACGAGGTCGGCGGCACCGCATACGAGGGCTACGTCGCCACGCCCGAGGGCGAGAGCCGCGGCACCGTCCTGATCGTGCATGACTGGGACGGCATGACCGACTACGAGGAACGCCGCGCCGACATGCTGGCCGAGGCGGGCTATACCGCCTTCGCCATCGACGTCTATGGCGCCGAGACCGACCCGCAGGGCTTCGAGGAATATCGCGCGCTGTCGGGCGCGCTCTATGCCGACCGGGCGGAGTTCCGCGCCCGCCTCGCAGGCTCCATCGCCGCCGCCTCCGGGATCCCCGGCGCGACGGAGGACATGGTGATCATGGGCTACTGCTTCGGTGGCGCGGCGGCCCTGGAGGCGGCGCGCGCGGGCGCCGAGCTTGACGGGTTCGTCAGCTTCCATGGCGGCCTGCCAACGCCCGAGGGCCAGGACTGGTCCGAAGCCAACGGCGCGCCGGTGATGTTCTTCCACGGCTCGGCCGACCCGGTCTCGGACGTGGGCGATCTTGCGACGCTCATGGACGAACTCCTTGCCGCCGACATCCCGCACGGCGCGGAGATCTACGGCGGTGCGCGCCATTCCTTCACCGTCTTCGGCTCGGACGATTACCTGGAGACGGCGGACCGGGACAGCTGGGCGGGCCTGCTGGCCTTCCTCGACGAGACGCTCTGACGCGGCCGCGAAGAAGCCCGTCGCGCGCGATCTGCGCCGGGCCCGGCTGCGGGCCGCCGTCATGGCAGATGCCCGCGGACAGACACCGGGCCATGGCCCTTGTCAGGCGGCCTGCCTGGCCCCCTCGGTGCGCGCATCGTCCTCCGGCGCAAGATCCAGCCAGATCCGGCCCTCGCTAAACCCGCCTCGGATCAGGAAACCCGGCCTGCCGATTTCGGGATGGCGCTGCGCCCAGTCGCGGTAGCGATCGTTCGACACGACGCGCGCGTCGAGATCCCGGGCGGCGGCGAGAATCACCGTGTCGGCCGGCGTACCCCTGTCGACCACCATGACGCGGTCGCGCGGCAGTCCAAGCTTGCGGGCGAAGGCGCCGTCGTGGCGGTAGCGCCCCTCGAGCAGGTGGCCCGCATTCGCGTCGAACACGACCCCGGGCCTGTAGCCGGACCGCGTCAGGAGCGCGACCACCTCGCCCACAGCGGCGAGCGTCGGCGTGCCCCCGTCCCAATACATCACGTTGGACGCATCGACGATGACGACAGGCGCCGCTCCCGCGCGGCCCGCGCGCCACGCCCGGGCGAGGATCAGGAGGCTTGCGAGCCACGCAGGCCCTGCAACGAGAACGATATCCGACAGGCCGAGCAGAAGGAGTGCCGAGCCGAAGGCGGCTGAGCACAGGACGAACAGGACTATGGGGGTGCGCATGGTCGCGGCTGTCGCAGGCGAGAGGGGCGCAGGCATGGCCGCGATGTGACGGCGCCATGGTCATCCGCGATGCGCCCGCGCGCTTCGTGGCCCTGCGGGTCGGCGGACATGAAAAAGGCGCGCCGTCGGGGCGCGCCTTGCGACGGGTCCGGTGCGACCGGTCTACTTCGTCGGGCCGATCATCATGACCATCTGCCGGCCTTCCATCTTGGGCATGTTCTCGACCTTGCCCAGGCCGTCGACATCGGCCG
>CAZGHJ010000142.1:4688-7863 GCA_964525355.1 uncultured Roseicyclus sp. | reverse complement strand
CCGACAGGAGACGACACATGTCGATCAAGACCCTCTTGGCCGCCCTCGTTCTGACCGCGGCACCCGGCCTCGCCATGGCCGAGTGCAGCTGGGGCAAGACCGAACGCGTCACAATGACCTGCGCCGAAGGCACCACCTGGGACGCCTCCAGCGCGACCTGCGTGCCCGTGGTCAGCAGCTGAGCCAACGGTCCCTCGGGACACCGACCCGTGCGCCGGTCCGCCCGGCGCGCGGGTCTTTCATTGCCGCGACCGTCCTGCCCCGCCCCTCGCCCCGACCGGAGACCCCACCGCCATGACCGCCTCTCCACGCGCCCGCACGCCCCTGATGCTGGCGCTTTGCGTCTGCGCCGCACCGGCGCTGGCCGTCGCCCCCGAGGACCAGGCGCCGCCCCCGCCGACGCCGACCACGACCACTTGCACCGAGGGTCAGGTCTGGGACACCGAGGCCGGCGCCTGCATCGCCATCGAGCAGAGCGCGCTGCCCGAGGAGGTCTTGCGCAGGACCGCGCGGGAACTGGCCTATGCCGGTCGCAGCGCGGATGCGCTCGACCTGCTGGCGCGCTCCGCCAAGCCGGCGGCTTCCGAGGTGCTGACCATCACCGCCTTCGCCCATGGCACATCCGGCGATATCGCGACCGCGCTGCCGATCTACGCCCGCGCCCTGGCGGCCGATCCCGACAACCTGCTGGCGCGCGCCTACATGGGGCTCGCGCTGATCGCCGCCGACCGGGGCGATGACGCGCAGCGCCAACTGGACGAGATCCGCGCCCGCGGCGGCGCGGGCAGCTGGCCCGACCGCGCGCTGGCGCAGGCGATCGAGGCCGGCGCGCCGATCGGCTACTGACCGCGCCCGCACCGCCGGACGTCTCGAATTCTCGACGTTTTTCGCCCGACCGTAAGCGGTTCTTTACCGCTCGGCGCCATGGCTGGTCCGCACAGCGCCGCGCGCGCCGCGGCGGGCGCGTGTCGGTTGGCCGTGCAGGGTGCCGGACCGGACGCATGTGCCCTGCGCGTGACGCTGGCCACGGCACGGCATGGAACCGGAGTGTCATTGGGGGTGACAAGATGGACCTGATGCCCACATTGCCCACGGCAGATCCGATGGGCGGCCCGATCGACACGGGCCCCAAGCACCTCAGCCGGCGGCAGAAGGCGGCGATCGTCGTGCGCCTGCTCCTGGCCCATGGGGTGTCGCCGGGCGTGCAGCGCCTGCCGCCGAATTACCAGAGCATCCTGGCGCGCGCCATGCAGGGCATCGGACAGGTCGACCGCGCGACCCTGGCCGAGATCGTGAACGAGTTCGCCGACCAGATCGACAGTCTGGGGCTGATCATGCCGCGCGGCATGCACGAGACGATGGAGATCCTCGAACCCTACATCTCCGACCTCGCGCGCGATGGGCTCGCCGCCGAGGCCGAGATCGGCGACGGCACCGACCCCTGGATGCACCTCGCCGCCATGGCTCCGGAGCGTCTGCGCCCGGTCTTCGACACCGAAAGCGCCGAGGTCTGTGCGATCCTGCTGTCGAAGCTGAGCGTGTCGAAGGCCGCGAAGCTTCTGTCCGACCTGCCGCCCGACCGGGCCGAACTGATCGCCCATGCCGTGGCGCTGACCCATACCGTGACGATGGACACGATGATTCGGATCGGCGAGCATCTGCATGCGCAGATCGTGGCCGAACCGCGCTCGCCCTTCGACGGCGAGCCCGACCAGCGTGTGGGCGCCGTCCTGAACGAGACGGCCAGTGCCGCGCGCGACGCGGTGCTGAGCGGTCTGGACGCTCGCGACGCCGATTTCGCCCGTGACGTGCGCAAGGCGATCTTCACCTTCGAGCATATTCCCAAGCGCATCGCGGCCACGGACGTGCCACGCATCTCCACCGCCGTCGACGGCATGACCTTCACCACCGCGCTGGCTGCGGCGCTGCAACACGCGCCCGAGGCGGTGGAGTATCTGCTCGCCAACATGTCCAAACGCATGGCCGACCAGTTCCGCGAAGAGGCCGAGGCGATGGACCCCCCCGGCACCGAGGAGGGCGAGGCCGCGATGCAGGCCGTGATCGCCGAGGTGCGCAACCTCGAGGAACAGGGCGTCCTGCGCCTGCGCAAGGCCGACGACGCCTGAGCGCGGCACCCCCCCTTCGCCGCAGCGCCTCGACGGACTATGTCTGGCCCATGGTCCTCGAATTCACCGAAGCGGGCATCTACTGCCCCGCCGCCGATGCCCATATCGACCCCTGGCGCCCGGTTCCCCGCGCGCTCATCACCCATGGCCATGCCGACCACGCCCGCCCCGGCCATGGCGCCTATCTCGCCACCGAAGGCGCGGCCCCGGTCATCCGCCACCGGCTCGGCGACATCCGCCTTCAGACCACGACCTACGGGACGCGCACCCGGATCGGCGACGCCACCATCAGCTTCCATCCCGCCGGCCACGTGCCGGGCTCGGCGCAGATTCGCGTCGAGGTGGGCGGCGAGGTCTGGGTCGTCTCGGGCGATTACAAGACCGTCGATGACGGCCTCAGCGAGCCGTTCGAGCCCGTGCGCTGCCACAGCTTCATCACCGAAAGCACCTTCGGCCTGCCGATCTATACCTGGACGCCGCAGGACGTTCTGGCGCGCGAGCTCAACACCTGGTGGGCCGAAAGTGCCGCGGCCGGCAAGCGCGCCGTCCTCGGCGTCTATGCGCTCGGCAAGGCGCAGCGTATCCTGCGGCTTCTCGACCCCGCGACGGGGCCGATCCTCACCCATGGCGCGATCGAAAGCGTCACGCAGGTGCTCCGCGAGCAGGGGCTGAGCCTTCCGGACACCGTCCAGATCACGCCCGGCCTCGACCTCAAGGCCTGGCCCGGCGCGATGGTCCTCGCACCGCCCTCGGCGCTCGGCTCGGCCTGGATGCGCAGGCTCGGGCCCGTCTCCACCGGCTTCGCCTCGGGCTGGATGCGGCTGCGCGGCGTGCGCCGGCGGCGCGCGGCGGATCGGGGCTTCGTCGTCTCCGATCACGCCGACTGGGACGGGCTCAACACCGCCATCGCGGCCACCGGCGCCTCCCGCGTCTTCGTCACCCATGGCTACACCGCGCAATTCTCCCAATGGCTGCGCGCGCAGGGCTATGAGGCCGGCATCGTCGAGACGGAGTTCGGCGGCGAGACCCTGGAGGAGGCAGAGGCAGAG
>CAZGHJ010000142.1:0-4588 GCA_964525355.1 uncultured Roseicyclus sp. | reverse complement strand
GAGGCAGAGGCAGAGCCCGAGCCCACGCCCGAGGCGGCCCCATGAACCAGCTCACCCTCTCCGACCGCATCTGGCGGGCCAATGCACGCCACATCGACCGCCGCGTGCTGCGCCTCGTGGCCTCGCAACGCGCCTTGCGCGTCCTCTTCGAGATCGCCGCGCGCACGGGCTCGGCCCTTCCGCGCGGCGCCACGGCTCTGCGCGACGCCGATGGCGGCCTGCGCATCCGGCCCGCTAGCATTCCCCGCGACGCGCCCGTGCTCCTCTATATCCACGGCGGCGGCTTCACCATCGGCAGCCCGCGCACCCATGCCGCGCTTGCGGGCCACCTCGCCGCCCATCTCGGCGCCGAGGCCTGGCTGCCGCGCTACCGGCTCGCGCCCGAGCACAAGCTGCCGGCCGCACGCGACGACATCCTCGCCGCCTACGAGGCCCACGTGGCCGACCACCCGGCCCCCGTGGCGCTCTGCGGCGACAGCGCGGGCGGCTGCCTCGCCCTCCTTCTCGCGCAGCACATCCGCGACGCGGGCCTTCCCGGCCCCGCGGCGCTCGGCCTCATCGCGCCACTCGCGGACCTCTCGGGCGACATCTCCGAACGCTTCGCCCGCGCGAAGGACGAGATGCTGATCCCGCCGCAGTGGGCCGAGCGCATCCGCGCGCTGGCGCTGCCGGGCATCGACGCGGAACGCCCCGACATCTCGCCGCTGAAGGGCGACCTGACCGGCCTGCCCCCGACCCTGATCCAGGCCGGCGCGGAGGAGGCGCTGGCCGAAGACGCGATCCGCCTCGTCCAGGCCATGGACGAGGCCACGCTCGACCTCTGGCCCGGCCTGCCCCATGTGTGGCACATCCATGCCGGGCGGGGCGCCGCCGCCGACCGGGCGCTGGCGCAGATGGGCGCGTTTCTCAGGGCCCATGCCACAAGCGAGGCGCACGCCCCGTGAAGGACTTCGCCGCCCTTTTCTCCGCGCTCGACCGGACGACCTCCACGAAGGCCAAGACCACCGCGCTCGCCACCTATTTCGCCGAGGCCCCCGAGGCCGACCGCATCTGGTGCATCGCGCTTCTGTCCGGGCGCCGCCCGCGCCGGATGATCACCACGACGAAGCTGCGCGAATGGGCGGCCGAGCGCGCCGGCATCCCGCTCTGGCTCTTCGAGGCCTGCTACCCGGTCGTGGGCGACCTGTCCGAGACCATCGCCCTCGTCCTGCCGCCGCCCACGACCACCATCGACCGCCCCCTCGCCGACTGGATCGCCCATCTGCGCGGCCTCGACACCGCCGACGAGGCCACGCGCAAGGCCGCCATCCTCGCGGCCTGGGACGGGCTCGAGCCCACCGAGCGCTTCGTCTTCAACAAGCTTCTCACGGGCGGCTGGCGCATGGGCGTGAGCCAGAAGCTGATGACCCGCGCGCTGGCGCAAGCGACCGGCATCGACGAGGCCGAACTCACCCACCGGCTGATGGGCGACTGGAGCCCCGACACCGTCACCTGGGCCTCCCTCATCGAGGCGCCCGACCCCACCGCCGATCTCTCGCGGCCCTACCCGTTCTACCTCGCCTACCAGATCGAGGGCGATCCGCAGGCCCTCGGCCCCGCCACCGACTGGCTGGCCGAGCGCAAGTGGGACGGCATCCGCGGCCAGCTGATCCTGCGCGGCGCGGAGCACTGGCTCTGGTCCCGCGGCGAGGAGCTTGTCACCGACCGCTTCCCCGAACTTCGCGCGCTTCGCGATTTCATCCCCGAGGGCGCCGTGATCGACGGCGAGATCCTCGCCTTCGACCGCGCGACGGAAAGGCCCCTGCCCTTCGCCCGCCTCCAGCCCCGGATCGGGCGCAAGACCGTGCCGAAGAAGCTGCTGGCCGAGGCGCCCGTCATCGTCATGGCCTATGACCTGCTGGAATGGGGCGGCGCGGACTGGCGCGCGAAACCGCTCTCCGAACGGCGCGCGCAGCTGGAAAGCCTCACCGCCGACCTGCCCCCCGACCTGCCCGTCCGCGTCTCGCCCCGCGTGGCGGCCACCGACTGGGACACGCTCACGCAGGCCCGCGCGCAATCCCGCGACCTGGGCGCCGAGGGCCTCATGCTCAAACGCCTTTCCGCGCCCTATCTCGCGGGCCGCAAGAAGGGCGACTGGTGGAAATGGAAGGTCGACCCGCTCACCATCGACGCGGTCATGATCTACGCGCAGGCAGGCTCGGGCCGGCGCGCGACGCTCTACACCGATTTCACCTTCGCGGTCTGGAACGGAGACGATCTCGTGCCCTTCACCAAGGCCTATTCCGGCCTCACGGACGCGGAGTTCTCCGAGATCACCCGATGGGTGCGCAAGAACACCACCGACCGCTTCGGCCCGGTGCGCGCCGTGAAACCCGCCCATGTCTTCGAGATCGCCTTCGAAGGCATCCAGGCCTCCCCCCGCCACAAGTCGGGCGTGGCGCTCCGCTTTCCGCGCATGGCCCGCTGGCGCCGCGACAAGCCCGTGACCGAGGCCA
The DNA here is from genome assembly GCA_964525355.1 of uncultured Roseicyclus sp. Taxonomy (GTDB): domain Bacteria; phylum Pseudomonadota; class Alphaproteobacteria; order Rhodobacterales; family Rhodobacteraceae; genus Roseibacterium. The sequence goes on along the minus strand of CAZGHJ010000142.1, from coordinate 2,093 downwards.
ACACGCTCGCCGATCTCGAGGACATGCTGGCCCAGTACGGCTGAGCGCCCGGTGCCGCCGCCGCCCCGCGCCCGCGCATGATCTGCATCAATGCCACCCGATTCGTTCGATGCGATACAATCGGGGTCTGACATCATGTCCCGAGGGAGATGTGCCATGACCGACGTGGAAGGCCTTCTGAAATCCACCGTCGAAGAACTCGACAAGCTCCTGAACCCGAAAAACGTGCTCGGCGCGCCGATCGAGCGCGACGGCACCACGGTCATCCCCCTCGTCAGCTACGGCTTCGGCTTCGGTGCCGGCGGCGGCGAGGGCGGCCAAGGCGCCAAGGCGGGCACAGGCGGCGGATCCGGCGCGGGCGGCGGCATCAAGCCCGTCGGCGCCATCATCATCGACCGGAACGGCGCGCGGGTCGAGGCGGTCAAGGGCGCCATGACCTCGGTGGCGCAGGCCGTGGCCGAGGTCGCCGGCCGCGCGATGGGCGCGAAGACGGCCGCCGAAAACGGGGACGATCCCGGCGGAACCGGCCCGTGAGCCGGCGCGCGGAGGGCAGGCCGTGACGGTGCTTCTCTGGCTTCTCGCCGCCCTGGCCGTGACCGCGCTTTTCAGCCCCTGGCACCTGCGGCTGAGCGGTCGGACCGTGCCGCCCTCAGCATCGGCCGAATTGCGCCTCCTGGCGGGCCATGCGCCGCCCATCCCGATCCCGCTGGGGCCGCGCGGCGGGCGCCAAGCCCGCGGAACGAAACGGAAAAGGAAGAAATCCCACCACCGCGCGCCACTGCGGGGGACGGCTGCGCTGATCCGTGGTATCCTGTCATCCGTCAGGCTCGACCGTCTGACGCTTGCCGGGCGCATCGGGTTCGACGATCCGGCCGATACCGGACACGTCTGGGGGCTTCTCGTACCGCTGATCCAGATCCTTCGGGGTCCGCGGCGCCGGATCGACCTCGCGCCCGACTTCTCCGGGCCCTGCCTCGACCTCGAGGCGACGGGCGAGATCGCAATCCTGCCCCTGCGCCTCATCCGCGCGGGCGCAATCTTCGCCTGGACCAACAGGAGAGCGCCATGATGACGACGACACGAAGCCTTTCGCCGGTGCTCCGGCAGGGATCGTTCCAGATCGCCACGCTCGACGAGCGCCAGGTGACCGGCTGGGCTTTCATCGACAGGCTCGCGGCCAGCGGAACCAAGCGGCCGCTCGCGGTGTTGATCGCCACGGACGGGGCGCTCGCGGTCCGCGACATGGACGGCCGCCGGCTCGGCTCCGCGGCGCTCGACGCGCTCTGCCCGGGCGCGCTGGCCGAGTTCCGCGCCGCCACCGGCGCCACGCAATCCCTGGAAGAAGAAGAGGAGGAGACAGACCCATGAAGATGCAGGAAATCGTTCAGCACGCCCACGCGCTCTACCGCGCCCATGGCGACAAGGCCGAGGCCGAAGCGGCCAGAAAAGCCAGCGCCGAAGCCGAGGCCGGCAATCCCGGAGAGGCCGAGGTCTGGGACAAGATCCGCCGCCACATCAAGGAGTTGCGCGGCCCCCGCGCCACCTGAGCCGACAGCGGGACGTCAGGCCACCTCGGCCACCGGCACCGGCTGGCGCCCGGCAGCCCAGGCGCGCGCGGCGTCCCCGAACGCGCAGAAGAGCGGCCGCGAGACCGGATCCTGCGCCGCGCGGTATTCGGGGTGCCACTGCACCGACAGGGTGAAACCCGGCGCGCCCCGGACATAAATCGCCTCGGGCGTGCCGTCGGGCGCGTGGCCGTCGATGACGACCCGCGCGCCCGCGCGCTTGATCCCCTGCCCGTGCAGCGTGTTGGTCATCACCTCCACCGCCCCCATCAGCCGGTGGAACGGCCCGCCTTCGGTGAACCGTACCGCGTGGCGCAGGGCGAATTTCTCCTCGATCGTGCCGTCGGGCGGCATGCGGTGGTTCATCCGTCCGGGCAGGTCGCGGATTTCCGGATGCAGCGTGCCGCCCATCGCCACGTTCACCTCCTGAAAGCCGCGGCATACGCCGAGGATCGGCTGCCCCCGCTCCACGCAGGCCCGGATCAGCGGCAGGGTCACCGCGTCGCGCGCCCGGTCGAAGGCGCCATG
>CAZGHJ010000141.1:0-7866 GCA_964525355.1 uncultured Roseicyclus sp. | reverse complement strand
GCGGACCTCTACATGGTCGAGGCCATGGTCAACCAGATCGAGCAGGGCACCGGCGTGGAGACGCGCGTGGGCCTCGAGGCGCTGATCGAGACGGCGCTCGGCATGGCCAATGTCGAGGCCATCGCGCAATTCGGCGGGCGGTTGGAGTGTCTGCACTTCGGCGTCGCCGATTACGCGGCGTCCATGCGGGCGCGCACGGTCAATATCGGCGGGCTCAACCCCGACTATCCGGGCGACCAGTGGCACGCCTCGATCACGCGCATGGTCATCGCCTGCCGCGCCTACGGGCTTCGCGCGGTGGACGGGCCGTTCGGCGATTTCTCCGACCCCGAGGGCTACAAATCCGCCGCCCGCCGCGCCGCCGCGCTGGGGTGCGAGGGGAAATGGGCGATCCACCCCAGCCAGATCGCGCTGGCCAACGAGGTCTTCAGCCCGCCCGAGACGGAAGTGACCCGTGCCGAGCGGATCATCGAGGAACTCAGGAAGGCCGAGGCCGAAGGCAAGGGGGCCGCCAGCCTTGACGGCAAGATGATCGACGCGGCCTCCGAGAAGATGGCGCGCAACGTGATCGACATGGCGCGTGCGATCGCCGCCAAGGTCTGAGGCCCGAAGGCCCGACAGGGGCGTAGGGCGGGGTTCACCCCGCCGCCCCGCCCGGAGCCCGGGGAACTGTCGCAAGGAGGAGACGACATGGACATTCACGAACACCAGGCCAAGGACATCCTGAAGGGCTTCGGCGTGCCGGTCCCGAAGGGCGGCCTCGCCTACAGCCCCGAACAGGCCGCCTACCAGGCGCGCGCCCTCGGCTTTCCCTGTGTGGTCAAGGCCCAGATCCATTCCGGCGGCCGCGGCGAGGCGGGCGGCGTGAAGCTCTGCCGGACCGAGGCCGAGGTTCGCGAGACCGCCGCGCGCCTCCTCGGAAGTACCCTCGTCACGAAACAGACCGGCCCGAACGGCAAGCTCGTCCACCGCCTCTGGATCGAGGAAGCCACCGATATCGCGCAGGAAATCTACCTGGGCTTCGTGCTCGACCGGAAGACCGAGCGCATCATGATCGTGGCCTCCGGCCATGGCGGCATGGAGATCGAGGACCTCGCCCACGAGGACCCCGACAGCCTCGTGCGGATGGTCATCGACCCGGCCACCGGCCTCGTGGAGTTCCAGGCCCGCGAACTGGCCTTCCGCCTCGGGCTGAAGGGGCCGCAGGTCGCCCAGATGGTCACGACGCTGCGCGCCTGCTACCGCGCCTATCGCGACCTCGATGCCATGATGGTGGAGATCAACCCGCTCGCGATCACCGGCGCGGGCGATCTGGTGGCGCTCGACGCCAAGATGTCCTTCGACACCAACGCGCTCTTCCGCCGCCCCGAGGTCGCCGCGCTGCGCGATCCGGGCCAGGAGGACGCGCGCGAGGCCACGGCCGCCGATCACGGGCTGGCCTATGTCGGCCTCGACGGCGATATCGGCTGCATCATCAACGGCGCGGGCCTCGCCATGGCGACGATGGACATGATCAAGCTGGCCGGGGGGGAGCCCGCGAATTTCCTCGACATCGGCGGCGGCGCGAGCCCAGAGCGCGTCGTGACCGCTTTCCGCACGGTCCTGAGCGACCCCAACGTGAGCGTGATCCTCGTGAACATCTTCGCGGGCATCAACCGCTGCGACTGGATCGCGAAGGGCGTCGTGCAGGCCTACAAGGAGGTCGGGCTGACCCTGCCCGTCGTCGTGCGCCTCTCGGGCACGAACGTGGAGGAAGGCCGCAAGATCATCGCCGAGAGCGGCCTGCCGCTTCTCTCCGCCGACACGCTGGCCGAGGCGGCCGAGGCCGCCGTGAACGCCCGGCCCCAGCCCGCCGCGGCCTGAAAGGGAGACGATCCATGGCAATTCTCATCACCGAAAAGACCCGCGTTCTCGTGCAGGGCATGTCCGGCCGCATCGGCCAGTTCCACACCCAGGAGATGATCGAGGCGGGGACCAACGTCGTCGCCGGGGTCACGCCGGGCAAGGGCGGCACGACCGTCCTGAACCGCCCGCAATTCGACACGGTCCGCGAGGCGGTCGAGGCCACGGGCGCCGATGCCGCCCTCCTCTTCGTGCCGCCGCCGTTTGCCGCCGACGCGATGATGGAGGCGGCCGATGCCGGGATCAGGACGGCCGTCTGCGTCACGGACGGTCTTCCGGCGCAGGACATGATGAAGGTCAAGCGCTTCCTCCGCCGCTACCCGCGCGAGCGGAAGATGCGCCTGATCGGGCCGAACTGTGCGGGCATCATCTCGCCCGGCAAGGGCTTCATGGGCATCATGCCGCCCCACATCTACATGCCGGGCCGCGTCGGCATCGTGGGCCGCTCGGGCACCCTCGGCTACGAGGCGGCGTCCCAGATGAAGGCGCTCGGCATCGGCGTGTCGTCGTCCATCGGGATCGGTGGCGACCCGATCAACGGCTCGTCCTTCCGCGACATCCTCGAACTGTTCGAGCAGGACCCCGAGACCGACGCGGTGATGATGATCGGCGAGATCGGCGGCCCGCAGGAGGCCGAGGCCGCCGCCTTCGTGCGCGAGCACATGGCCAAGCCCGTGGCGGCCTATGTCGCGGGGCTCTCGGCGCCCAAGGGCCGCAAGATGGGGCACGCGGGTGCGATCATCTCGGCCTTCGGCGAAAGCGCGCAGGAGAAGGTCGAGATCCTGACCGAGGCCGGGATCACGGTCGCGCCCAACCCGTCCGCCATGGGCGAGACGGTGGCGCGCATCCTCAAGGTGAAAGCGGCCGCATGAGCCGGGCGGAGACATTCCCGATGGGCGAGGTCGTGAGGGCGGAGGACTGGGTCGGCCGCACCGAGGAGGCCTGGGGCAGGCTGACGCCGCAACTGGCGGGCATGCTCAAGGCCGCGGTGGGCCATGGGCTGTCGCTCGATCGGGATACGCGCTGCAACGCGCTCCTGCCGCGGCTCTGGCACTGGGCGGCCTTCCCCGAGTTCGTGCCGCTGGCCGAACTTGGGGAGGACGGGCATCCGAAGCTTGGCCGCTTCCTGCCGCCGCTTGCATTCAAGCGGCGGATGTGGGCGGCGGGGCGGCTGAGCTTTCACGGCAGCCTGCGCATCGGCGAGCGGCTCAGGCGGCGCTCCGAGATCAAGGCCGTGACGCCGAAATCGGGCGGCACGGGCGAGATGGTCTTCGTCACCGTCGCCCACCAGATCGAGGGCGAGAACGGCGCCTTCATCGAGGAAGAGCAGGACATCGTCTATCTGCATATTCCCGAGGCCTACACGCCCCCCAGACGCGTGCCCGAGATCGAGGCGCCCGATTTCGACGAGACCGTGCCGGTGAACGAGGCGCGGCTTTTCCGCTTTTCGGCCGCCACGTACAATGCGCACCGCATCCATTACGATCTGCCCTACGCGCGCGAGGTCGAGAAATACCCCGCGCTCGTCACGCACGGGCCGATGCAGGCGATCATGCTGATCGACGCGGCCACGCGCCACGCGGGCGAGGCGCCGCGCCGGTTCCGCTTCCGCGGCGTGCATCCGATGTTTCACGATCACGACCTGCGGCTTCAGGGCAAGCGCGAACCCGGGGGGCGCACCATGACGCTGGGAACGGCGGCGCCAGCCAGGGATGGATCGGGCGGATATCTCGGAATGACGGCGGAAGCGGGGTGGGACTGATGGGAATTCTCGACGGAATGCGCGTGGTGGAGGGCTCGGCCTTCGTGGCGGTGCCGCTTGCGGGCATGACGCTGGCGCAGATGGGCGCGGACGTGATCCGCTTCGACCGGCTGGAGGGCGGGCTGGATGCCGGCCGCTGGCCGGTGACGAAGGACGGGCAGAGCCTGTTCTGGGCGGGTCTCAACAAGGGCAAGCGCTCGATCGCCGTGGACATGAAAAGCCCGCGCGGCCGCGAGATCATCTCGGAGATCATCACGGCACCGGGCGAAGATGCGGGACTTTTCATCACCAACCTCCGCGTGCGGGGCTGGATGGACCACGAGACGCTGTCGGCGCGCCGTCCCGACCTGTGCATGGTGACGCTCATGGGCGACCGGCACGGGCGTCCGGCGGTGGATTACACGGTGAACCCGTCGCTCGGCTTTCCCGATGCCACGGGGCCAGCCGGTTCGACCGAGCCCGTGGCCCATGTGCTGCCGGCCTGGGACTGTATCGCCGGCAACATGGTGGTCTCGGCGCTTCTGGCGGCTGAGCGCAAGCGGCTGAGACGCGGGCAGGGCTCGGCCGTGGACATCGCGCTGAAGGACGTGGCGGCGGCGATGCTGGGGCATCTGGGCATCATCGGCGAGGTGGAGGTGAACGGCGTTTGCCGCGAGAAATCCGGCAACGCGCTTTACGGGGCTTACGGGCAGGATTTCCTCTGCGCCGACGGGAGCCGTGTCATGGTGATCGGGCTTACGGACCGGCAATGGCGCGGGCTTCTCAACGTTACGGGCATGCGCGCGGAGATGGCGGCGCTGGAGACGGCGCTGGGCGAGAGCCTCGCCGACGAGGGGGCGCGCTGGCGGCATCGCGACGCGATCACGGAGCTGTTGCGGCCCTGGTTCGCCGCCCGCGCCGTGGCGGATTTCGCGACCATGTTCGACGAGGCCGGTGTGACCTGGTCGATCTTCCGCGACTTCGCCACCGCGCTGGCCGAGGACCCGGACCTGTCGCTCGAGAACCCGATGTTCAGCCGGATCGAGCAGCCCGGGATCGGCGCCTATCGCGTGCCCGGCACGCCGATGGCGTTTTCCGCCGACCCGCGCGAGGCCCCGCGGCGCGCGCCGGTTCTGGGCGAGCATACCGAGGAGATCCTGGGCGATGTGGCGGGCCTGCCGGATGGCGAGATCGCGTCGCTTTTCGATCAGGGCGTGGTGTCGCAAGCGCCCGTTGCCGAGTTGCGTATGGCCGGCTGAGCCGGAGGCACGCCCGGACGGGGCATCGAGCCCCGTCCGGGCGTTTCGCGCGTTGCGCGATCCGTATTTTCGACAAGAAGAAGGGGTGGGTCAGGAAAGGCTGGACAGCCGCGCGTCCTGCCGGGCGATGAGCGTGTCGACCTCGGCCAGTGTCTCGGCGCTGAGGGCGGGGCCCGGTTTGCGCACGGTGGGGTGTGCGATGGCCCCGCGGCGGGCGAGCGTGTGCTTGCGGATGGCGAGGCCGAGCCCGGGCTGGCTTTCGTAGCGGATGAGCGGCAGGTAGGCGTCGAAGATGTCGCGCGCGCGGGTCTCGTCGCCCCTTGTCATCAGGTCCACGACAACGGCCATCATCTCGGGATAGGCGAAGCCGGTCATGGCCCCGTCGGCGCCGCGGATCATCTCCTCGAGCAGGAACTGGGCGCCGTTGCCGCAGAGGATCGAGACGCGGCGCGCGCCCGTCGCTTCGGCCCGGCGGAGCGCGCTGATCTTCTCCAGCCCCGGCCAGTCCTCGTGCTTGAGCATGACGCAGGTCGGGTTTTCCGCGAAGATCCGCAGGCAGACCGCGGGCGACATCTGCACGCCGGTCACGAGGGGGAAATCCTGCAGGACCCAGGGGATGGGCCCGAGCGCCTCGGCCACGGTGCGGAAGTAGCCGGTGATCTGCTCGTCGGTGCGCAAGCTGCCCGGGGGTGCGACCATGACGCCGGCCGCGCCCTTGTCCATGGCGGTCCTGGAAAGCGCCTCGATGGCGGCGAGGCCGGGAGCGGAGACGCCGACGACCACGGGGACGGAGGCGCGGGCCGTGACGCGCTCGACCACGGTCACCGATTCCTCGGCCGAGAGCTTGCCCGCCTCGCCCATGATGCCGAGGATCGTGAGGCCCGTGGCCCCCTTCTCCTCGTAGAAATCGACCATGCTGTCGAGGCTGGCGAGGTCGAGCCCGCCATCGGGCAGGAAGGGGGTGACGGCGATGGTGAAGACGCCGCGTGCGGTTTCATCGAGCATGATTGCCTCCGGGTTTGTGGGTCTGGCCGAGCGCGATGCGCCCGAGGGCCGTTGCGGTGGCGGCCTGGCAGGGCTCGACCACGGGGATGCCGAGCGTGGCTTCGAGCGATGCGCGGTAGGTGGCCATTCCGGCGCAGCCGAGGATCAGCACGTCGGCCCCGTCCCTGTCGCGCAAGTCCCCTCCAATCTCGACCATACGCGCCTGTACGGACTGCGCATCGGCAAGCTCGCTTACGCCGAGGCCGAGGGCGCGGTCGCCGGCGAGCCTGTCCGTCACGCCCATGGCCCCGAAGGCGCGCAGGTGGCGCGGGATCGAGGCCGGCAGGATCGCGATCACGCCGAAGCGCTGGCCGAGGGTCAGCGCGGTCGTCACCGCACATTCCTGTATGCCGAGCACGGGCAGCGCCGTGACGTCGCGCAGCGCATGCAGGCCCGGATCGCCGAAACAGGCGATGACGAAGCCCGCGGCCTCGGGCTCCAGCCGTCCGGCCATGGCGAGAAGCGACGGCACCACCGCGTCGGCCTGGGCCTGGCTTTCGATGCCGGGCGGGCCGTCCTCGAGGGTCACGCAGGCGATGTCGATGCCGCGCCCGCGCAACGGCGCGACGGAGGCGTCGATCCCGTCGGTGACCGATTGCGAGGAATTGGGGTTGATGACGAATAGGGTGCGCTTCGCGTCAGGCATCGGGGCGCGTCGCCTCCTGGATCTCGATCTGGTAGCCCTCGGGGTCGTCGAAGACGAAGGCGCGGATGCCGATGGCCTCGTTCACGAACAGCTCCGAGAGCTTCGCCAGCCCCTCCGCCCGCGCATAGGCGTACCATCCATCGACGTCCTGAACCCGCACGCAAAGCTGCACGGGCCGGGTTTCGGCCCATTTGTGCATGCCGTGCGCCTCGTCGACGAGGCCCAGATGGGCGCCGTCGCAGATCCGCATGATCTTCGCCAGCCCGCCCTGGTCGATCGCCAGCGCAAAGCCCATGACGTCGCGATAGAAGGCCTCGGCCCGCGCGAGGTCGCGGTAGTAGAGGAAGGTGATGGCGAGGATGTTGGGGCCGTCGGGGCGCCGGCTCATGGGCGGTCTCCGGTGATGTCTGCGGGGCGCGTGCCGATGGCCTCGCGGGCCAGCCAGCGGCCCGTCCCGGGCGTGCCGAGCCAGGTGCCGTCGTCCACGATGGTCTCTCCGCGCAGGATCACGCGCACCGGCCAGCCGGTCACGGTGCGCCCCTCCCACGGGTTGTAGCCCACGTTGTCGTGCAGGTCGTCGGCGCCATACGCCACCTTTCGCGCGGGGTCCCAGAGCACGAGATCGGCGTCGAAACCGGGGGCGATCACGCCCTTGGTCGCAAGGCCGTAGATCCGGGCGGGGGCCGCGGAGGTCAGCTCGACGAAGGCCGGAAGGCCCAGTCGTCCCTGGCTCACCATCGCGTCGAACATCAGCGGCAGGCGAGTCTCGAGGCCCGGCATGCCGTTGGCGATGGCGGGGAAGGGGGCGTCGGGCCCGGCCGAGAGCTTGCCGGTCTCGTCGAAGCGGTAGGGCGCGTGGTCCGACGAGACGAGGTGCAGATCACCGAGCGCCAGTGCCGCCCAGAGTACGGCCTGGTCGGCCGTCGTCCGCTGCGGGGGCGAGCACATCCATTTCGCGCCTGCGAGACCCGGCCGGTCCAGCACCGCCTCGGTCTGGAAGAGGTAATGGGGGCAGGTCTCGGCCCAGACGGGCGCGCCGCGGGCGCGGGCGGCGCGAATCTCGGCCGCGGCTTCGGCGGTGGAGACGTGGAAGATCATCACCGGGGCGCGGGCTGCCTCGGCGAGGCGGCACATGCGCGCGACCGCCTCGATCTCGGCGGCGCGGGGGCGCGAGGCGGCATGGTCGAGGGGCCGGGTGCGCCCCTCGGCCAGAAGGCGGGCGCGCGCCTCGGCGATGATCGCGTCGTTCTCGGCATGGATGCAGGTCAGCGCGC
>CAZGHJ010000140.1:0-7911 GCA_964525355.1 uncultured Roseicyclus sp. | reverse complement strand
CAGGCCCGGATCGACCTGATCCTGCAGGGCGACGCTGAGCTTTTCGAACTGGGCAATGTCGATATCGCCGGTATTGGCCATGCCTCCCAGGGGTAACCGGATGCCAAGCTCGCCTTCATAGAGCCGGAACGCATGTGTTCCAACGATGGTGCCACCCAGCCGGAACGTCCCAGCGGCAGCCATGGCCGACAGGATGGAGCCTGTGGCCCGGTCCGTGGGCGTCATGCCTTCTGCGCGCAAAAGCCGGACCAGTCGCGACCGCTCGGCCTGCCGCTCCTTCGCCGTGGCGCGCAGCTCCTCGATCCGATCGATGCGGGCGCGGGTCTCGTCGCCATCTTCGCCGATATAAATGAAGCGCATCTGCGTTCCGACACGTCGGGCCGCGTACCAATAGGCCTTCTCACCGCGCTCTTTGAGTGTTGGCTTGCCGTCTACGCCGGACAGCGCATCATCCTTCAAAAGGCGCACCAGATCGGTGTAGGCGCTCATCGCGATACTGCTCAGATGGTGCATGCCAATCATTTCCAGATTTTGCTTGGCATAGGTACCTATCAAAAATAAAAACTGCTAGGCAAGGCAATTCGAGGATATCGAAGCGCCCCTCGGAAACGACGAAACGGATGCGCCGCACGACGGACCTGATCTCCCGTCTCGACTTGTTCGCCATCGGTCTCGAACGCATGGCGACGCAATGGCTCACTCCTCGAGGAATTCGGCTATCTCCCCTTGTTCAGACCGGTGGTCAGTTCCTGTTTCAGCTGATCCGCGAGCTCTACGAGCGCCGCTCCATCATCGTCACGCCCAATCTGGCGTTCGGCGAAAGGCCAACGCGTCCTGTCCCGCGCGTCCTGCACCCCGCGCCGCACGTCCCGCGTTGTGGGGCATGTCGAGTGCTGCCTGTCTTCCGCATTCTGCAATCCGGATGATGTCATCCGTCCCGTGCACCATGTTTGCCCTTCGTCGCCGAATGCGCCGTGTCCAGCGCATCCCGCCGCACGGATCGCGGATCCCGTCTTCTGCTTGACGTTGATGCACCAGAGGGCTAGCCGCAATAATGTATCATTGCAGCACTGCACCATTTGTGAAGAAGGTCCCTCTCATGCCGAACGACAATCTCGTGGTCATTGCCGCGATGGCCCGGAAAGGGGGGAGCGGCAAGACCACACTCTCGCGCGCCCTGATCAGCGCCGCCGTGGCGGCCGGACGTCGGGTGTTCCTGATCGACACCGACAGCACCGGTGTACTCGGAACCTGGCACAGGCGGGCGGAGGCCACGGGTCTGGGATCGCCGCTCCTGTGCTCGGCGACCGTCGAGAGCGTGGGGGCCGTGGACCGCCAGATCGAGGAGGTCTACGTGGCGGACTCGGCGGATTTCATCTTCATCGACACGGCCGGCGTGGGGGCCGAATGGTCCGACGGGATTGCCGTCCTGGCCGATCACATCGTGACGCCGGTGATGCTGTCGACCTCGGACCTCGATGTCGGCGCCCAGACCGCAGACTGGTTCGAGAAGCTCCGCGCTCGTGTCGACGATCCCGCAAACCTGCCGCGCCACCATGTCGTGCTGAACATGGTCGATCCCAAGACCACCCGCGCAGACGCCGCGCTCATCGAGGCGGCGATCACGCGGTTTCCGGTGGTCGAGACCGTGATGATGCGCCGCAACGTCTACAAGGAGATGGACGAGAAGGGCCTCCTTCACGCCGTGGCGCTGCAGAAACAGGCCGATCCCAACCCCCTCATGCGCCCGCATGTGCGCCATGCGGTCGAGGCGCTGGAAGAGGCGACAGACATCCTCAACAACATCCTGGCCGCGTGAGGACGGCGCGGTGAGAAAGAAGATCCCGACGATTACACGACCCGACCCAGCGTATGCCGCATCCCTGCGTCCGGAGGAGGAAGAAGGCCCGGAAAGGGAAGTGGTGCAGCGGGCAAAGGCAACGCCAGAGCCTGCGAGCACGCAACCGGTGGCTGTGGAAGATCACGTCGACATGCCGCCACGCAGATCGTCTGCCCCACCACCCGAGCCCAGCCAGGAAACTGCCGCGGGATCAGTGCCACCGGCCATGGCATCGCAACCCCGTACCCGACGCATCCCTGCAACGCGCAAGATCGACATCCGGGTGAATGCGCTGGAACGGCAGGAGGAGGCCCTGATCGACTGCGGCGTCGATCCTGCCCATGTCATCCGCGCTGCCCTGCGCCGAGCGGTCAGGAATTGGCAGCTCGGGTCGGACTTCATCCCTCCATCCGACGAGCAGCGGACGCGGATCACCGAATGGCGCGCACGAACGTCCCTCGCGGTCGATGCCGGCGCCGTGACCGCCCTCTTGCGTGCCCACGATCCGCTCGACGTGCTGAGCAAGTGGACCCTGATCCGCGGCCAGGTCGAACCCCGTGTCTGGATCGAAATCGATGCCATTCTGGAGGAAATCGCCCGTCATGCCGCGCTGCGGCAAGAGGTGCTTGAAGAGGCAAGAAACTGATCAAAAAGACCTTCCTTTGCTTCTTCATAGATTCTCATCAAGACCGGCCCACACATCTTGCAGTTGCAGAAACCAGCGGCTAACACCCCCATGACGAGCATTTCGGACTCCATGTTCGTAAGTTCTGAGGTTCCATGTGAGGAGTGCGTCATGACCCCTGAAACCCGCCTCACCGGTGAGCCGATCAAGCGCATCTTCTGCAAGAAGACCGGCATGCTCGTGGGTTATCTTTACCAGTGGAACAATGGAGATCTGCAGCCTGCCTGGTTGAACGATATCCAGGCCGACGTCCGCTACGAGCCAATGGTTGCGGCCGCCTGACAGCGGTTGGCGCCAGATCGTTGTGCGCCATCATGCCTGCCAGCCGAACCTTGGCGCCGCTCTGTGCCGAATTGCGCGCTCCGCGTGTCGACGTCAGCTCTTGATGATGGGCCGGCGCTCAACGCGCTCACCCATATTCATGCACACTGGCGGCCTTGGAGATGACGCTGGTGTCGACAGCGGCGTAACAAACCGGCCACGTGGCGGTCCAAAGCCAGGTCAGGTGCTGGGCGCCCTGTTCGAAGCGGGCTGCGACGATACGATCGTGGGGACGGGCGCAGCTGGCCTCATCGCCTCCGACGAGAAGCGATCAACTGCAGGAAGCACCCCGCACCCGGCCAGGCGGGCTGCCACGAAACGGAATGCCTGGCCGGTCCGACTTGGGAACTTTTCAGATGTTGGACGAGATCCCCGCTTGCGCGGGGGAGCTGTGTGCTGACGATGAGAAACAACATGATCGAGAGGTCGATCCCCGCGCATGCGGGGGATGCGTTCATCGCAGATCGCTTCACAAATTGGTCCATGGGCGATCCCCACAGATGGGGAAGAACATCGCTATCATACGCTGCGGATACTGATTGCTGTGTCAAAAACCCCGAGCCTTTGAAGGCAATGCTCACTCTTCACCGTAAGAGCAAAACGCTGTCGGAGGCTATAGTCTCCTCACGCTCAGGTCACATAAATCTGCCTGGAGTGAGCAAGAATGCCCGCCTCATGCGTGGGCGCTCCGTTGGAATGGGGCATCTACCGCATCAGTTCACAGGCTCTCTTGGCGGGCGCAGCAGCAGCATGCCATAGCCGTAGGCCTTGTGCCGCCCGACCCCACGACGCAAGCGATCGGCAAACATTTCCGCATCGCGGACAGTGAGCGTACCATGCAAGATCGCGTCCGGACCTTCCGTGCCCTGGCCGCCCTTGCGCGCCACGAAGCTGCGTCGGAAGGCTGTGAGACGGGCCTCCTCCACCTCTGCCGCCATATCCAGACGATTGGCGAGCCAGGTTGTGTAAACCGCCTCACGACTGTAGCCGGCGTCCCGCCTCGCGCTCCGATTGGGATCGCGTAGTGCTTCGACGATGAATGCATCGATCTCGGCGCCGGCCTTGAAGCCGCGCCGCCTGCCCTCGGTTGGATCGTCGGACGCTGGGATGGCAGAGGCTAGGCGGACCACCGGACGCAGGCGGATGTCGAAACCCAGGCGACGGCCCGGCCTGGAGACCTCGGGCATGGGTTTCGTTTCCAGGCGGGCGAGCGGCAACGCTGCTTCCGCGGCTTCGGTAAGGGCGACCGGCGCGGCGGTCTCGCGCAGCCCGCAGGCATCCACCTTTGTATAGGCCCAGAGCGTACCGGACCGGGCGCGCGGCGCGACGATCAGCCGGAAGGGTTGCAAGACGCCAGCGCCGAAGGCTTCGCCCAGCAAGTGATGCAGCGCCTTGCCTTCATCGAAACTGGCGCGACGGCCGCGCGTCCAGCCTCGCTCCCCGGCGGCCCGGGCGAGCGCAGACAAGTCTATCGGCAAGCGAGCGAGGTATAGCGTCACAGCTTTCCCTCCACGATGGTCCGTGTTCCACCGTGCAATCCGCTCGACCAGACGCGGGTATCTGCCAGGTCCACCATGCGGGTTCCGGGAGGCCCATCGCCCGCAGGCCACATGCCCGGCCATTCTCCTGCACGCTGCCATTTGTCCAGCGCAGCATAAACGGTGGGTGCCTCGACAAATCCGCCATTCAGGGGATGCGTGGGAATGCAGGGCTTGCGCCCCAGAAAGAGGGGACGCGCCGGACGGTCGAGGGCCTCCGCGATCACATCGAGCGTGGGCAGCACGTCAACTGGAGCAAGCGTCAGGACGACCCGGTAATCAGCATCCTGGAGATAGTCTCGCCTCCGGCGATGTGGGTCGTCGTAGCTTGCACCTGTCCTGCCCTCAGGTGCGCCGCGGGTCGTCCAGCCGCGGTCGGCCTTGCCGAGAGATGCATTCTGGCTATCGGTAAGGACATCCCCTTCCCGCAGAATGACGGCCCCGAAGCGAAGCCGGTCCTGAAGCGCCTGATGTGCGGCGTGATCGTCCCACTCCCAGCCTAGCGCATTGCCCATGAGCCCGGTCAGCATCGAAGCGCCTGGCCAGCGCGCAGTCGGGCCGACATGGTCGATTGCAACCGCGCCAAAGGACAACATCGGTGCGCTCAGGCGCAGAACGAGCCAGCGGACCACGTCTTCGCTCATGACAAGTGGGCAGGAAGGGCCGCAGCCCAATCGGCCAGATCCTTGAGCGTACCGCGCGCGGCGCCGGCGATCTCGGCGTCCTGGACCGAAAGGAAGCGCCGTTCTTCACCCGTTGCATAGGCAGCATCCAGCGCCGCCAAATGCCGCGTCAGGGCATCTATCGCTCCCCCCATTCCCGCTTCTGCTTCGACGGGAACGCGAAAGGCCTCGGCCAGCGAGCGCGGTTGGCGCTCCCCTGCCTCGAGAAGCATCAATCCCGCGCGGCCGTAAGGTGCGGTCGAACCGAGCTTGGCCCCCGGCGAGACTTCAGCGATCAGGTGGACGAGGTTGTGCAGGACAGGGCCCGCGAGGTCGGCTGCAGCAGGGCCCAGATTCTCCACAAGGACAGGCAGGTCGACGACGACGTAGCCATAGAACAATCCCGAGGTCAGTTCCGTCTCCTGTATGATGTCGGCGCCGGTCTCCGCCAAGGCCAGATCATCGACCGCCGTGAAATAGTCGGCTTCACTCTCCTCTCCATGCACGGTGAAGGCATGTGCGACATGGACAGGAGCCGTGATACTGGCGGATCTGTCGGAGGTTACCATCCGGCCGAACAGGGCCGCGGTCAGGCCGCCGGGCAACGCGGCTCCTTCGCGCATTGCAGCGATGTTCTTCTTGAAGTCCTTGCTCCATTGCTCTGCCTTTTGGGCCGCCACTGTGGGATCGCCCGCGGCCTCGGCGACCAGTCGCTCGACTTCGCTGCGCAGCCACGCAATTTCGCGCTCCCCGAAAAGGAGAGGCTGGCGGCTTGCCTTTGTCGTCCCTTTCTCGCCGTAGACGGCTTTCTGGAACACGGGCGCCAAAACTTGCACGACCTCCTTGGGCGTGAGCCCATGCAATACCTTGCGCGTGACCAATTCGCGCGACCGAAACGCTGCGTCGGCACCTTCGATGGCGTGGAGCGCATTCGGATCATTGGCTATGCGCCAGTGCCGCTTGAGGCATTGCGACGAGATCCTGGTGCGCAATGCTCCGCCATAGGTCAGGCGCTTGGCGAACCCGCTATCGTCTCGGTTGAGCAATGCTGCCGTATAGGAGGTCAGAGTATGTATCTGCAGGAAACGGGGCTCATGCATCGGTTTGGATCTCCTTCGGCTCGACAGTGCGCCCGGCACGGTCGAGGCAGCTGTAATAGGGGGCGGCGAGCATTTCGGAGGGATCCTGGAGAAGAAACGCCAAGGCGATTTCAGGGACGCTCAAGCCCACGCCGGATTGCCTGGAGACGGCAAGTGCGCGTATGGCGCGGGTCAGCAGGACATCCCGTTGCCTGCCGCGCGCGGCAAGAACATGTGCCAGCCGACGCTCGCTGAAGGCTGGCCTCGGCTTGCGTCCTGGAATCAGCTTACCCGGCCACATCGGGTCTCCCCCGTCGCACAGTGCTCTCCCAAGAGGTCGCGTGACATCATGCAGGTCTCGTCGCCTCTCGGGCGCACCCTTGTCCGTCAGGATGGCAATGGCACGGACGATAGGCACCCACCGCGTCGGGGAGTTCGACAATGGCGGATGGGACGCGGCAAGATGCCAATAGGCCGGCACGGCGCCGTGGGTCTCCATACGTCGCAACGCGGACAGCGCGCCGGGATCGAGCCTGCGCAGCTCTGCCGCGATCGACAGAGCCGTCAAGCCCGGATCATGGTCATCAGGCATCGGCGATCTCCACGAGATTGGCCTGGAGCAAGGCGTTCGCAAGCCGTGCGCCCGCTCGCATCCGGGCGCATGGAGCACGAATGCGAGCGCAGGGGACGGTGCTGAAGGAACGGGTCAGTTCAGCGCGGGCCTTCTCGACCAGCGCGGCACGGAAGGTGGCCCCTGTTCCTTGAGCGTCCAGTCCCGTTTCCATCGCATGGATACGCGCCCAGAGATGATCGAAGAAGATACGATCGACGAAGGCGTCGAGGCGCGCACGCGCCTCGGCCGCCCACTGGCGCTCACGCTTGCCTAAGCGGTCATGGTCACCGCCAGCAGCATAAAGTGCGACCGCCTCGCGCAGCGCGGCGTCGGCCTTCTCGATCTCGACGATCTGCTCCTGTGCGATCGTCGACAATGTTTCGGGAAAGCCGGTTCCTCGGCAAACCTGCTTTGGTATTGGAACAATGCGCGACTGTAGCCCCCCCGTTTTCGCGTTCCCCCGCGCGAGCGCCTCGGCCACGATCACCATGTCACCTGCTTCCTCGCTTTCATCGAGACGCGCGGCGAGGGGAATGCGCCAATCGTTCTCCGACAGCAAATCGACGATGCGACGGTAGTGAAAACGCCCACCCTCACCCAGCGTCAGGGCCTTGGGATTCGCGCCCTTTGCGGTGACCGGGGCCCACGGGTCGTCGAGCACGCCGGCAAAGTCCTTTGCATCGACCCGCGCCGCCAAAGACGTGGCCCGCTCGCCACTGATCTCTCCATTTCGATGGGTCAACCGAATGCGACGGCAGACTTCGATGGCGAGCGGATCCATCTCTGCAGCCGGGATCTGGCAACCCTCGGGCCAATCCAGGGTCCAGAGCAGGCCCAGACCGCCACGCGTCAGCACAGTTGGTGCGTTTCGGTGGCGCAGGATCAGGTCCAGATCGCGACGCCACCATGAGGATGGATCGGGCCTTCCGCCCGGACCAGCGGGCGCGAGCCCGAACATAACCCGGCTCGAGGAGCCCCCATTCATCCGAGCGATTCCAAAATTGCCGCGGCCGCTATAGCCGTCGGACGTCTGCAGCGAGACGAGGGCATAGATCCAATCCTCGGGCGCTGCTTGCACTGCAACGGCTGCTTTCAGGTCATGATTTCTGGACGTGATAAGCAAGTCGAGCGCATCCGGCGTCGGCACTGGCTCCCATTTCAGCCCTCCCGGAT
>CAZGHJ010000139.1:0-7978 GCA_964525355.1 uncultured Roseicyclus sp. | reverse complement strand
TCAGCACGTCGGAGGGATGGTTCAGGCGGCGGTTCTCGATCTGGCTGACATGCACCAGACCGTCGCGCTTTCCGAAAAAGTTCACGAAGGCGCCAAAATCGACGATCTTCACCACCGTGCCCTTGTAGATCTTGCCTTCCTCGGGCTCGGCGACGATCGAGTGGATCATGTCGTAGGCCTTCTGGATGGCGTCGCCGTTGGGCGAGGCGATCTTGATGATGCCCTCGTCGTTGATGTCGACCTTGGCACCCGAGACCTCGACGATCTCGCGGATGACCTTGCCGCCCGAGCCGATCACTTCGCGGATCTTGTCGGTGGGGATCTGCATCGTCTCGATGCGGGGGGCGTGGATCGAGAACTCGCCCGCGGTGGTCAGCGCCTTGGACATCTCGCCCAGGATGTGCATCCGCCCCGCTTTCGCCTGAGCCAGCGCCTTTTCCATGATCTCGGGCGTGATGCCCGCGACCTTGATGTCCATCTGCAGCGAGGTGATCCCGTTCTCGGTGCCCGCGACCTTGAAGTCCATGTCGCCGAGGTGATCCTCGTCGCCGAGGATGTCGGTCAGGATGCCGTAGGATCCGTCCTCTTCAAGCACGAGGCCCATGGCCACGCCCGCGACCGGCGCCTTCAGCGGCACGCCCGCGTCCATCATGGACAGCGAGCCGCCGCAGACCGACGCCATGGAGGACGAGCCGTTCGATTCGGTGATCTCGGAGACCACGCGGATCGTGTAGGGGAAGTCCGTCGGTGCCGGGAGCACGGCCTGAAGCGCGCGCCAGGCAAGCTTGCCGTGGCCGATCTCGCGCCGTCCGGGAGGACCGACGCGGCCCGCCTCGCCCACCGAGTAGGGCGGGAAGTTGTAGTGCAGCAGGAAGTTCGAGCGGAAGTTCCCGTGCAGCGCGTCGATGATCTGCTCGTCATCGCCGGTGCCCAGCGTCGTGACCACCAGCGCCTGCGTCTCGCCGCGCGTGAACAGCGCCGAGCCATGCGTCCGGGGCAGGACGGAGGTCTGGCTGTCGATCGCGCGGACAGCATCCAGCGCGCGCCCGTCGATCCGGCGGCCGTTCTTCACCACGTCCGAGCGCAGGACGGTCGATTCGAGCTTTTTCAGCGCCGAGCCGAGGTTCGGATCCTCGAGCTGTTCGGCCGAAAGCGTGGTCTTGACCGCCTCCTTGGCGGCGGCGACGGCGTTCTGACGCTGCAGCTTGTCGGTGATCGCGTAGGCTTCGCGCATCTGCGCCTCGCCCGCGGCCTTCACGGCGGCGTAAAGCTCGGAGTAATCCGGCGGCTGGAAGTCGAACGGCTCCTTCGCGGCGTCCTCGGCCAGCGCCACGATCAGGTCGATCACGGGCTGGATCTGTTCGTGCGCGAAGGTCACCGCGCCGAGCATCTCGGCCTCGGTCAGCTCGTAGGCCTCGGACTCGACCATCATCACGGCATCCTTGGTGCCTGCCACAACCAGGTCGAGCCGCTGCTCGGGGTTGTTGCGCAGGTCCTGCATGTCGTCGACGGTGGGGTTCAAAACGTATTCGCCGTCCTCATAGCCCACGCGGCAGCCCGCGATCGGGCCCATGAAGGGCGCGCCCGAGATCGTCAGCGCGGCCGAGGCCGCGATCATCGCGACGATGTCGGGATCGTTGACGAGGTCATGGCTGAGGACCGTGCACATCACGAGGACTTCGTTCTTGAAGCCCGGCACGAAAAGCGGGCGGATCGGCCGGTCGATCAGGCGCGCGGTCAGCGTCTCCTTCTCGGTGGGGCGCGCCTCGCGCTTGAAGAAGCCGCCGGGCACCTTGCCCGCGGCATAGTATTTCTCCTGGTAATGAACCGTCAGGGGGAAGAAGTCCTGCCCTGCCTTGGGTTCCTTGGCGAAGGTCACGTTCGCCATGACGCTGGTCTCGCCCAGCGTGGCGATCACGGACCCGTCGGCCTGGCGGGCCACACGGCCGGTTTCCAGTGTGAGCGTCTCTTCGCCCCACTGCATCTCTTTCTTGGTGATATCGAACATATATCGTTTCCCATCGGGCAGCGCTCCCGGGCGTATCCCGGGTCTGCCGCGTGTCACTGGCGGCCCCATTGCCGCCGACCCCTGTCCTTCGCACAACGCCGGGGTCGAAGCGTTACGTCTCAGATAGACGCGCGCATACCCGAGATTTGTCGATTTGGAAAGCGGGCTTGCGCGAACGGGCGTCGGACGCGGTTCTGCGCCGCAGCGCGCGGCGGAGGGAGGACAGGGAAATCGCCTGCCGCGATCGCCCCCTGACTGCCAACCGGTCTGCCCGATATCGTCAAGCGCCTGTCGGCCTG
The DNA here is from genome assembly GCA_964525355.1 of uncultured Roseicyclus sp. GTDB lineage: Bacteria > Pseudomonadota > Alphaproteobacteria > Rhodobacterales > Rhodobacteraceae > Roseibacterium. The sequence continues at coordinate 5,671 of CAZGHJ010000139.1, read as the reverse complement.
GACGGGCGCCGATCTCGCGACACGGGCTGTGCTGTGGCCGGACCGCGTCCGACGCAAAAGAAAAGGACCGTCCGGCATTGGCCGAGCGGTCCCTCCGGCGGCCCCGTCGGGGCCTGTCGCGTCGGTCAGCGGCGGATGCCCAGCCGGCCGATCAGGTCGGTGTAGCGCCCTTCGTCCTTGGCCTTGAGATAGTCCAGGAGTTTCCGGCGCTGGGCCACGAGCTTCAGAAGGCCACGGCGGGAGTGGTTGTCCTTCTTGTGGGTCTTGAAATGCTCGGTCAGCGTCGAGATGCGGCTGGTCAGGATCGCGACCTGCACCTCGGGCGAGCCGGTGTCGCCGTCCTTGGTCGCGTATTCCTTCATGAGGCGCTGCTTGTCTTCGGCAGTGATCGACATCGGGATCTCCTTGCATTGAAGGGTTATGGCGCAAGCCGGGATGTCGTCCAGCAAGGCCCGTGGAGGCACCGCGACAGGCCGAAGCCCCGCGGATGAGCGCGCCTAGCGCAACGCGAGGGGTTTGAAAAGCCCCGAAGCCACGGCACGGGCCCGGGCCGCACGGCATTTTAACGAATTTCGACACATCCGCGGGCCGCGCGTTCAGACTCTCGAAACCCTCGCATGCGACACCCTTGGCCAACCCCGCGAGACTTCGGCGCGCTGCGACCGACGGTTTCCGGTGGGCATCGTCAGAAGGCATGCTGCGCCATCGGGTGATCGCAAGATCCCCGGCGCGATGAGACGACGACACGCTCATGTAGGGGGATTATCATGCTTGCGACTGGTGGATTGCTTGGCCTGCTCCTGATGGGGGCCGCCGTAGGCGGGCTCGTGACCGGCATGGACAGCACCGATGGCGACGATGACGGCGATCCCGGCCGCGAAGACGGCATGGATACCGCCGACGGGCGCGCGCCCTGGGACGAAGACACGACCATCGACCTTGCCGACTGGCTTGCCGATCTCGACGCGCAGGACGATGCCCCCGATGCGCCGGAGACCGCGCAGTCCGGTCTCTCGACGCTGCTCTTCGGGCACGCCGCGCCCGCGCAGATCGACGAGGACGCGCCCGCGTTCGGCTTTCTGCAAAGCGCGCGGGCGGGTGCCGAACTGGACGCCGCTGCCGATGCGCCCCGCGATCCCATGATGGCGGCAGAGGCCGGCCTGCCCGGAACCGGCCCGCATCTCGACGTGGTCGAGACCGTCGCCTTCGGGTACGGGCCCGACATCCCGCTGGTCAACGGCTTCGACGCCGACACCGACCGCCTGATCCTCGACTTCCCCGGAACCGCCGCGGACGCGCCCGTCATCGGCGTCGATCTCGACCTGTCCCCCGGCGATGCGCTGGTCCTTGCCGACGGCGTTCCGGTGACCTTCGTGGCCGGTGCCGCGGCCCTTTCCCCGGCACAGATCGACGTCGTGATGACCGGTGACGAGGCGCCCGCCGAGGCCGGGATCCAGGCAGGGGGCGGCGCGGCGATCGGCAGCTACGAGGCGCTGGGGGTCATCAAGGGCTTCAACCCCTCCACCCAGCAGATCGAGATCGACTACGACCCCGCGGTCTTCGCGGAACCGCAGGTCGAGATCCTGGATGCCGAAGACGGCTCGGGCGCGGACATCCTGCTGAACGGCGAGGTGGTCCTGAGCGTGGCCGACATCAGGGGCCTCGACCCCGAGCTCGTGGTCCTGCGCCCGGTCTAGGACGGCGCGCCGGCCTCCGGGCTGTCGCCGCCGAGAAAATGGGGCACCATGGCGCCGAGGACGGCCTGCGGCGCCTCGTCCATCGCGAAATGGCCCGCGGCCGCGATCTCCGCGCCGGTAACGGCCTCGGCCCAGCCCCGCCAGATGGCCAGGGGATCGCCGCTGCGCGCCGGAAACCCCTCGGCCGCCCAGATGAAGCGCAAGGGCGCGGCGATGCGGCGCCCCGCCGCGCGGTCGGCCTCGTCAAGCGCCCGGTCCACCGTGGCCCCCGCCCGGTAATCGGCGCACATGGCCGCGACGCGGACCGGATCGGCGGCCTGCGCCCGGTAGGCGGCGAGCGCCGCGTCCGAAAACGGCGAAAGATCGCCCGTCTTCGTCCAGCTTGCCAGCGTCCAGTCCAGGTATCCCGGCCCATCGGCGAGGATCATCCGCTCGGGCAGCGGCGCGGGTTGCGCGAGGAATGTCCAGTGATAGGCCTTGAGGCCCAGTTCCGCCGACCATGCCGCCCAGAAATCGCCCGTCGGCACCACCTCCACGATGCCCAGCCGGTCGACGCGGCCCGGATGATCGAGCGCAAGCCGGTAGGCCACGCGCGCGCCCCGGTCATGGCCCAGCACATGGGCGCGCGGCAGGCCCAGCGCGTCCATCAGCCCGACGATGTCGCGGGCCATCTCCCGCTTGGAATAGACGGTGTGCGCGGCGTCCGGCGGGGGCGCGTCGCTCTCGCCATAGCCGCGCAGATCCGGCACGATCACGTCGAAGTGGCGCGCGAAGGCGGGCGCGACCTTTTCCCAGGCCATGTGCGTCTGCGGATAGCCATGCAGCAGGATCAGCGGCACGCCCGCCCCGGCCCGGTGTACCGACAGGCGGACGCCGTTGGTGGCCACGAAGGCCTGTCGAAACCCGTCAATCGCCACGTCGCCCTCCGGTCACTCCGCCTCCCAAAGCTGTGGTTGAACTGCGTAGCCGATGTAAAGCGGGTGCTTGGGGTGGCCATCCTTCGACAGGCCCAGATGCCAGAGCGTCGCCCTCGCCCCGCGCAGGAGGCGCTCCACCGCCGGGCCGCGGCCGAGATGCGCCCCATGGGTGCCCCAGGCGCAGATCACGCGATCGGCTTCCGGCAGGCAGGCAAGGATCGCCGCGTCGTTCCCCGGCCCGACCGGGTCGGTAGCGGCGCGCATCTCGCGCGGGTCGGTCGCGCGCCAGGCGAAGATGTTGAGCACCGTGAAGGCGCCGAAACCCAGCGTCCGGGCCCGCCGCTCGCAGCGCTCCACCGTCGGGTCGTTCTGCACCTCGGTGGCGGTGGAGGGGTTGAGCATCACGAAAAGCGCGCGCGCGCCTTGCGCGTCCCAGACACGCTTCAGACTGTAGCGATAGCGTTCGCAGTCGGAATAGACCGCGACGCTGGCCGCGTCGTCTTTCTGGAAGTGCCGGGTTATCATGGGCGCGTCATGGCTGGACCGGCTCAGAGGTTGAACACCCGCTCGGGGTGAAGCTCTCCGGCGCGGTAGCGGCCCACCGCGACGGGCTGGCCGCCGTGCGAGGCCCAGGCCTGCGCGCCGTACTCCACCTCGCCGGGCAGGACATGGCCCGGGTTCCCGTTCTTCAGCCGCGCCGCACCCTGATCGCTCGCCTTGAGCTCCGGCATGTCGGCAAGCCCGCTCGCCACGGGGCCGATCAGCGCGTCGAGCTCCGGCGTGCGCGCCAGCCGCTCGATCTCGGACAGCGGCACGGCGTCCTCGATGTCGAAGGGCCCGACCCATGTCCGGCGCAGGGACAGGACGTGGCCGTAGCAGCCCAGCACCCGGCCCAGGTCGCGCGCGATGGCCCGCACGTAACCGCCCGCGCCGCAGACGAAGGACAGCTCCGCATGATCGGCGTCTGGGCAGGCCCCCAGCGTCAGTTCGTCCACGTAGAGGTCGCGCGCGGCCAGCTCCAGCGCCTCGCCCTCGCGGGCAAGATCGTAGGCGCGCGCCCCATCCACCTTCACGGCGGAGAATTGCGGCGGAACCTGGCGGATGTCGCCGGTGAATTGCGGCAGGGCGGCGGCGATCTGATCGGCGGTCGGGCGCGCGTCCGAGCTTCCGATCACCTCGCCCGAGGCGTCGTCGGTCGTGGTCTCCGCCCCCCAGCGCACGGTGAAGGCGTAGCCCTTCAGCGCGTCGCCCAGATAGGCAATGGTCTTGGTCGCCTCGCCCAGCGCCACCGGCAGAAGCCCCGTCGCGTCGGGATCGAGCGTGCCGGCATGGCCCGCCTTCCTGGCATCGAAAGCCCAGCGCAGCTTGTTCACGACGGCGGTCGAGGTCACGCCCGCGGGCTTGTCCACGAGGACCCAGCCCGAGATGTCCCGCCCCTTTTTCCTGCGTCCCATGCCGTCCCCGTCCCAAGGTCATGCCGAAAGAGAGGCCGGTCGCTAGCCCTCGCCGCCCTCGGCGTCAACCGGCGCCGGGCCCCCGGCGGGGTCGCGCACCACCGTCCCGATGATGGGTCCGACAGGAAAGCCGATATCGGACCGCCCGATGCCCGGCGCGTGCAGGCGCGACACCCGGCCGTCGAGATAGAGCGCGTTGGGCGTTTCCAGCCGGTCCCGGAAGAGCCGCGCGAAATGGTGGAAGTTCACCGGCACGTCGGCGATGGCAAGGACCATCTGCCGCCCGTCCGCCGACACGCCGACGCCGTTGCGGATGTTCAGGCTGTCGCTGTGTTCGAGGAAGCGCGGATGCAGCGCGCCGTCGATCACCAGCATCGGCCCCGATTGCGTGGCGAAACGGCAGGCGGGACGAGACTTCGCGAAGGCGCGGCTCTCGACCACCTGCGCCGCGTCCTCGCCGATGCACAGCACGCCATTGGGCAGAAGCCCGAAATTGCCGGGCCCGTCGTTCGTGACGATATGCATCTCTTCCACGCCGTTCTCGACGTAAAGCCCCACGGGGGTCAGATCGACGTGGAACATGCCCGCGTTCATCGCGACGCCCAGCCGCTCGCCCTCGGCCAGGCCCGCCTGCACGCGCGAGAAGGTGCCGTAGACCTCGCCATCGCCATTGCGCAGGAACAGGCGCACGTCCTCGCGCGCCATGTCGATACGGCAGACCGTGAAGGGCGCGTCGTCATGGATCAGCCGCTCGCAGGGCGCGGCCTCCAGTCCGGGCGCGGCGAGCAGGCCCAGCGCGAGCATCGCGGTGCGCATCATGCCTCGCCCTCCCCGTCGCCATCGTCTTCATCGGCCGCCACGTCGCGCCGCACACGCTCGTCCGAGAACAGCCGGCGCGTGTCGTCCATCCGGTCGAAGGTCTCGTCGATGACGAAGCGCAGGTCGGGCGCGTATTTCAGCGTCATGTCCTTCATCAGGACGCGCCTGAGCTCGCCGCGGTTGCGCTTGAGCGCGTCGATCGCCTCGGCCCGGCCGGCGCCGCCCAGCGGCATGACGTAGACGGTGGCGATCTTCAGGTCAGGCGAGGTGCGCACCTCGCCCACGGTGATCGACATGGCGTTGAGTTCGGGGTCATGCACCTCGCCGCGGGCCAGCACGGTCGAGAGCGTCCGGCGGATCAACTCGCCCACGCGCAATTGCCGTTGGGACGGCCCGGGGCCGTCATGGTGCCTGTTCTTCGCCATCGTCCGCCACTCCTTGCCTTCAGGCAGGTAAGTCATGCGCGCCCCGCTCGCAAGCGAGCGCTTCCGCCGGCCGGGGCAATCCGCTAGCAACGGGGCCACCGCGTGCAGCGAGAAGAAACGGAGACCGCGATGACCGAGCCTGTGGATATTGCCGTGATGGGCGCGTCGGGCCGCATGGGCCGGATGCTGATCGACACGATTGCCGAAAGCGATGCGGCACGGCTGATCGCGGTGACCGAACGGCCCGGGCACGACTGGATCGGGCAGGACCTGGGGCGCGCGCTGGGCGGCGCAGCCATGGACGTGCAGGTCCATGACGACCCGCTCGACGCCATCGTGAAGGCGCAGGCGGTGATCGA
>CAZGHJ010000138.1:3893-7994 GCA_964525355.1 uncultured Roseicyclus sp. | reverse complement strand
GGCATCGCCCGCGCGCTCTACCACAATGCCGATCTGATCGTCTTCGACGAGGCCACGAGCGCGCTCGACAACGTGACCGAACGCGAGGTGATGGGCGCCGTGGACGCGCTGCCGGGCGACAAGACCGTGCTGATGATCGCACACCGGCTCAGCACCGTGAAAACCTGCGACCGGATCATCGTGCTGGACAGGGGCCGGATCGTGGGCGACGGGCCATGGTCCGACCTGATGGCCCATAACGACGCCTTCCGCCGGATCGCCGAGGCGGCCTGAGACCGCTTCCGGGCCGTATCATCCCGGCGCTCACGTTCCCGAGGCTCACCCGATGTCCCGCGCGTCACCGCACCGGGGACTCTGCGGGGCCATCGTCGAGGCGCAGGCGCTCGAACCGGTTTTCCCGCAGCCCTGCCCGGATCTCATCGGTCCGCGCCGTCACCCGCTCATGCAGCCTGATGTCGTCGGCGTAATGCTCGGTGACGAAGTCCACGACTTCCGGTAGCTCGAGGATACCCGCGGCCTCGGCGGCCGAACGCTGGCTAGACAGGGCCGTCCTTGATGCGCGTGTGCAGGCCCACCGGAAGATTGCGCCGCAGGACGTCGTTGACCTTGTAGGCGTAGCGGCCCAGCGCGCCCTTCACCTTCGGGTCCACGTTCTGGTTGGCCCGCGCCTCGGGCTCCATCGCAACGCCCGTGCGGCGCGATAGGTCGCCGATGAACTCCGGCACCAGCGCCAGTGGCACGAGGCGGCGCGTCACCGCGCGCCCCTTGTCTTCGACGAAGCGGGTCTGGCGGATGAAGAAGATGAACGGCGCCCAAGGCGCGTCGATCTGGCCCGCCACGTCGTCGAGCATGCGCAGCGTCGCCTCCCGCAGCTCGTGCGGCACCGGCGCGGCAGCCTAGTCCGCGCCGGTGCTCGCGACCTCCGCCACCGCCGCCCGCGCGCCTGTTTCGCCAAGCCGCAGGTAGGCCCGCGTCACCGCCGCGCGGAACCGTGGCTCTTCCGCAAGGTCCGCGCCGAACACCGCGCGGACGCGCAGAAGCGCCCGGACCTTGTCCTCCGGCGTTTGCGCGCCGTCCAGAGCCTGCCGCAGCACCTCCGCCAGCGGGTCGCGCAGATCGTCCCCCGCCCCGTCCACGAAACACATCCAGCCCGCCACGGCGAGGCAAAGGCCTTGCGGCACCACCCCCGCCGCCAGCCTGTCGCGCACCGTCCCGAGGATGCGCTGCGGCAGTTTCTGGCTCCCGTCCGTGGCGATCTGCGCGGTCCGGTGGCGGATTGCCGTGTTGCGGTAGCGCGCCATCAGCGCGTCGCAATAGGCCCCAAGGTCCGCGCCCTCGGGCGGCGGCACCGTGGGCAGGATCTCACGTGTCCAAAGGAACTCGCAGAAGGCCGCGAAGGGCGGGTCGGCCACGGTCCCGGCGATGGTCTCGTGCCCGGCGAGATGGCCCAGATAGGCCAGCGCCGAATGGGTGCCGTTCAGGCAGCGGAGCTTCATCGTCTCGAACGCCCCGACCGCCCCCGTCATCTGCGCGCCTGCAAGTTCCCAGACCGGGCGGCCTGCGGAAAAATCGTCCTCGACGACCCATTGCCCGAAAGGCTCGTGAACCACCAGGGCCGGGTCGTCGTAGCCCGCGATCTCGCGCAGCCGCGCGTGGTCGGCTTCGGTCGTGGCCGGCGTGATCCGGTCGACCATCGTGGAGGGGCAGGGGACATGCGCGGCGATCCAGTCGGCCAGAGCGGGGTCGCGCGCCCGCGCGAAATCCAGCAGCACACCGCGCAGAAGCCGCCCGTTGGCCGGCAGGTTGTCGCAGGACAGCACCGTGAAGGGCGCCACGCCTCGCGCCCGCCGCGCCGCCAGCGCGGCCACGATCAGACCGGGCGCCGAGCGCGGCCGCGCGGGCGCGGCCAGATCATGGGCGATGTCCGGATGCGCGAGGTTCAGCCGCCCCGTTGCGGGATCGTGGCAATAGCCCTTCTCGGTGATCGTCAGCGACACGATGGCGATCTGCGGCGCGGCCATGGCCTCGACCGCCGCGGCCGGATCTTCCGGCGCCACGAGGACGCCGGCCACCGCGCCGATGACCCGCGCGCGCGGTCCTTCGGGGGCCAGCGCCATCGCGGTGAAAAGCCCGTCCTGCGGCGCCAGTCGGTCCCGGGCGGCAGGGCTCTTCAGGCTGATCGCGAGAATGCCCCAGGCCTCGCCCGACGCCGTGTTCGTTTCTTGCGTGTAGGCGGCGTAGAAGGCCCTGAAGAACGCGCCGGGGCCAAGATGCACGATCCGCGGCGCGGGGGCAGGGGCCCGCCGTCTCAACCCGTCCTGCACGGCCCGCTCCCCCTTGTGCTGCGCCTCATGGGCGGCAGGTATATGCCGCAGCGGGCGGGCACGAAACCGCGATCCGCGCCGGCCTGGTCCTGGCCGGCATGGTGCACAGGTCTCCGATGGTTCCCCAGCCTCGATTGCACAATTCGAAAACAGCCCGACCAGTTAACACCGTTTGCCACCCATTTACAAACAATTAACCGATGTTCATCCCAGGCTTTTCCACAGCCACCTCCAAGCCCTCAGGCGCGCCGCCCTCCGCGCCAGCCGAACAGGTTGAGTGCCGTGAAGATCAGCGCCGCGACGCAGACGATGGAGGGCCCCGCCGGCGTGTCGAAGAGATAGGCCGCCCGCAACCCCGCCACCGCCGACAGGCTGCCGAGCCCCGCCGCGACCGCCGCCATGGCCTCGGGCGTGCGCGCAAGTCCCCGCGCCGCCGCCGCCGGGATGATCAGGAGCGCCGCGATCAGCAGCACGCCCACCACCTTGATCGCCACCGCCACGGTGATCGCCAGCGCCACCGTCAGGATCAGCTGCTCGCGCCTGGGGTCGAGCCCGCTGGCATAGGCCAGATCCTCGTTCAGCGTCGCCATCAGAAGCGCCGACCAGCGCCACAGGATCAGGCCCGCCACCAGCGCCGCTCCGCCCCAGATCACCAGCAGGTCGCCCCGCGACACGGCGAGGATGTCGCCGAAGAGATAGGCCATCAGATCGACGCGCACGCCCGACAGGAAGGACACCGCCACAAGGCCGAAGGCCAGCGAGGAATGGGCCAGCACGCCCAGAAGCGTGTCCATCGCGTAGCCGCGCCCCGACAGGATCGTGACCGTCAGCGCCATGCTCAGCGCCACCGCCACGGCGCCGAGGAAGATCGACACCTCCAGCGCCAGCGACAGCGCCACGCCCAGCATCGCCGCATGGGCCGTGGCGTCGCCGAAATAGGCCATCCGCCGCCAGACCACGAAACAGCCCAGCGGCGCCGCGGCCAGCGCCACGCCCACGCCCGCAAGCGTCGCGCGGGTCATGAAATCGTCCAGCATCAGGCCGCCCCCACGTCGTGGGTCTGCGGGTGGTCGTGCTCGTGCCCGTGGTCGTGCTCGTGACGGTAGAGCGCCAGCGCGCCGCCCGTCCCGGTGCCGAACAGCGCGCGGTATTCCGGCGCCGAGGCCACCGCCGCCGGCGCGCCCTCGCAGCAGACGTGGCCGTTGAGGCAGATCACCCGGTCCGATGCGCTCATCACCACGTGAAGTTCGTGGCTGATCATCACCACCGCCGCCCCGGTGTCGCGGCAGACCCGCTCGATCTGGCGGTAGAACGCGGCCGAACCCGGCTGGTCCAGGCCTTGCGTCGCCTCGTCCAGCAGCAGCACGTCGGGCCGTCCGAGAAGCGCGCGCGCCAGCAGGACGCGCTGGAACTGGCCGCCCGAAAGGCCCGCCATCTGCCGCTCCATGAGGTCGGGCACGCCGGCCGCCTCCAGCGCCGCCTGGCACTCCGCGCGCGACGCACGCCCGGTCCGTGGCCCCGTCAGCCGCATGAAGCGCGCCACGGTGATGGGCAGGGTCGCGTCGATATGCAGCCGTTGCGGCACGTAGCCGATCTTCAGCCCCGGCGCGCGCGAGACGGACCCGCCCGCCGGCGCGACCGCGCCGATGATCGCGCGAAAAAGGCTCGTCTTGCCCGACCCGTTCGGGCCCACGATGGTCACGATCTCGCCGGGCTCGATCGTCATGTCCACATCGCGCAGCACCGTGGTTCCGCCATAGGCGACGCTCAGGTTCTC
>CAZGHJ010000138.1:2251-3793 GCA_964525355.1 uncultured Roseicyclus sp. | reverse complement strand
CGTCGGACGCGCCGCGTGCGCGGCAGGCCGGGCAGACGCCCTCGGCCTCCACCACGGTCTTCTCGATCCGGAACCCCACCGCCTCGGCGGCGTCGCCCAGCGCGCCGTCCCCCGGGCTCGCCTGCGCCTCGGCCACGGCGTCGCAGATCCGGCAGATCATGAAGGCCGGCGCGTGGTTGGGGCCGGGATGGCTGCAGGCGACGAAGGCGTTCAGCCGCTCGATCTTGTGGGCGAAGCCATGCCGCGTCAGGAATTCCAGCGCCCGGTAGGCCACCGGCGGCTGCGAGCCGAAGCCGGCCTCGCGCAGCTTGTCGAGAAGCGCATAGGCCCCGAGCGCGCGATGCTCCTGCACGAGGATTTCCAGCACCTTGCGGCGCACCGGCGTCAGCCGCAGGCCCTCGTCGGTCGACCGCGCCTCGGCGGCGGCCAGCGCCGTGGACACGCAGGCCGCGTGGTCATGGGGCCGGAACCCGGGGGCCACATCCGCCACGCCTGCGTCGGCGGGTCCCGGCTTGGGGGCTCTTGTCATGTTATCACATTTCGATTATCGGACATGGACTGTTATAAAATCACAGGGTGGTCCCGATGTCCAGAAAGCTCCTCTGCCTCTCCGCAACCGCCGTCCTGACGGGCGGTGCCGCGCTGGCCGACGTGCCGCGTGTCGCGGTCGATATCGCGCCGGTCCATTCGCTGGTGGCGCGCGTCATGGACGGCGTCGGCACGCCGGATCTGATCGTGCGGCCCGGCGCCTCGCCCCATGGCTACAGCCTGCGCCCGTCCGAGGCCGCGGCGCTCGAGGCGGCGGATGTCGTCGTCTGGATGGGCGCCGATCTGGCGCCCTCGATGGCAGGCGCGGTGGAGACGCTCGCCGGCGATGCGGCGGTGCTGACGCTTCTGGAGGCGGACGCGACCATGTTGCTCGACATCCGCGAAGACGCGCTGTTCGAGGCTCATGGTCATGACCATGACGATCAGGGCCATGACCATGATCGTGACCACGCGGAGGACCATGATCACGCGCATGGGGAGGATCATGACCATTCCGATCACGCCCAAGAACACGATCACGCCCATGACCACGACCATGACCACGCCGGCCATGACCACGGCGCGTACGATCCCCATGCCTGGCTCGCGCCCGGCAACGCCTCCGCCTGGCTGAACCTGATCGCGGCCGAGCTGTCCGCCGCCGATCCCGACAACGCGGGCGCCTATTTCGCCAACGCCGCGGCCGGGCGGGAGGAACTCGCCGAGCTGTCGGACGAGGTGAACGCGATGCTCGAGCCCCTGCGCGGGCTCAGCTTCATCGTCTTCCACGATGCCTACCAGTATTTCGAGGCGGATTTCGACATCCCCGCCTCGGGCGCGATCTCGCTCAGCGATGCCTCCGACCCGAGCCCCGCGCGGATCGCCGAGATCCGGGATCGCGTGCGGGAGGAGGGCGTCGATTGCGTGCTGTCCGAACCGCAGTTCAATCCCGATCTCGTCGCCACGGTGCTCGACGGCACGCAGGCCGCGACCGTCGTGATGGACCCGCTCGGC
>CAZGHJ010000138.1:0-2151 GCA_964525355.1 uncultured Roseicyclus sp. | reverse complement strand
CCCGAGCGGCTCGTGCATACGACGGAAGACAACGACCGTGACCACATATGACGATGCCCAACGCGCGCCCCGTGGCGCATTCGAGGAAGCGCCGATGATGGCGTTCACCGAAACGGCCCGGGACCTGTCAGGCCTGAGCGATCTGGTCGACCGCGCGCTTGCGCGGCTCAGCAGGGAACGCGGCGCGGGCGCCGTCTCGGACGAGGCGCGAACCTGCATGCAATCTCCCGTGGCGACTGCCCTGGCCCATGCGCTGTGCGACGACGCGAGCGATCTGGCCGACCTGATGGTCGAGGATCTGATGGATGCGGGCCTGTCCGTGGCCGATATCTGTCTCGAACACCTGGCGCCCGCCGCCCGCTGTCTCGGCGAATGGTGGGAAAACGACCGCCTGCCCTTCACCGAGGTGACGCTGGCCACCGCGCGCATCCAGTCGATGCTGCGCCGCATGCCGATCGGACGCGCCGTGCCGCGCGCGAGCGGCGTCAAGGGTGCGGTCTTCTGCGCCGTCCCGGGCGAGCAGCACACACTGGGCGTGATGATGGCCGCGGATCTCTTCCGCCGCGACGGGTGGGACGTGAGCCTGTTTGTCGGCCTCGAACATGACGAACTCATGGACCGCCTCGCCCGCGACGACCGGGAGGTGATCGGGCTGAGTTGTTCGGGGCACCATTCCCTCGATGCGCTCGAACGCCTGATGACGGGTGTGCGCGCGAAGCGCCCTGACGCCCGGATGATCCTGTCCGGGCAGATCACCGCCGATGCCGGGGCGCTCGCGCGGTTGCCGCGGGCCGATGCCATCGTGACGTCCATGCAGGAGGCCGAGGCCGAACTCGCCCGGCTCGACGCCTTCTACGCCCGGGCCTCCGTCGCCTGATCCGACCCTGCGGCGCGCGCGCCCTAGACCTGCAACTCGGCCACGGGGATGATCGGGAAGAATTCCCCCGAGGACCAGACACCGAACCAGTCCGTGCCTTCGACCGCGTGCGCCTCGCCCAGGTCCACCAGCCGGTAGAAGCTCTTGCGGTCGATCAGCGCCTCGAGCCCCGCGCGCACATGCACGTACGGCGAGGGCTCTCCATCCGCGTCGCGCACGACCCGGATCGCGTGTCCGGGCCCTGCGATGACCCTGTCGCCCACATTCGTCGTGAAGCTCACCACCTGGTCCGTGCCGTCGCCCGCCGCCTCGAGATCGACCGCCACGAAGGGCGCGTCCTCCACCCGCAACCCCACCTTCTCCACCGGCGTGACGAGGAAATACTTCTCCCCCTCGCGCTTCAGGATCGTCGAGAACAGCCGCACCAGCCGCTTTCGCCCGATGGGCGTGCCCTCGTAAAACCACGTCCCGTCGCGGCGGATCTCCATGTCGAGATCGCCGCAAAAGGGCGGGTTCCACAGATGCACGGGCGGCAGCTTGCCCGCCTTCTCCGCGGCCTTCGCCGCCGCGATCAGACTGTCGGGGTCGGGGGGCGTCGGCCCGGTGGCAGCGGTATCCGTCACGATCTTGTGTCCCATAAATTCAAATGCCGCGGCTTTGCCATTTGTGGTCTGCGGAATACGTCTGTTACCTGATAGCACATATGTGCCCGCCGGAGTTTTGCCATGACCCAGCCCGCCAATCCCGAAGACCTCGTCGCCGAGATCGAAGCGCTGGGCGGCAAGCTCAGCGAAGCGCGGGAGGCCATCGCCACGAAGATCATCGGCCAGGACGAGGTCGTGACCCTGTCGCTCGCGGCGATGCTCTCGGGCGGCCACGCGCTGCTGATGGGCCTGCCGGGGCTGGGCAAGACGCTTCTGGTCGACACGCTCTCGACGGTCATGGGCCTCGACGCCAACCGCATCCAGTTCACGCCCGACCTGATGCCGGCCGACATCCTCGGCTCCGAGGTGCTGGAGACGGGCGAGGACGGCGCCCGCCGCTTCCGCTTCATCGAAGGCCCGATCTTCTGCCGCCTCCTGATGGCCGACGAGATCAACCGCGCCTCGCCCCGGACGCAGTCCGCGCTTCTCCAGGCCATGCAGGAGCGCGAGGTGACCATCGCCGGTCAGCACCGCCCGCTGCCCGCGCCCTTCCACGTGCTCGCCACCCAGAACCCGATCGAGCAGGAGGGGACCTACCCCCTGCCCGAGGCGCAGCTCGACCGCTTCCTC
>CAZGHJ010000137.1:5691-7994 GCA_964525355.1 uncultured Roseicyclus sp. | reverse complement strand
ACGAAATGCGGGATATAGGCCCAGAAGGTCTCGTAGCCCTCCATGAACTCGAAGACGGGCCCGAGGCTTTCGCCCTGCACGCTCATCCACAGGCTGTTGATATCTTCGGGCGTGAGCTCGCCCCCGCGGCGGGCCTCGTGCAGCTTGCACTCGAAATCGTAGAAGGCGATCTGGCGGATGACCGTGTTGATCATGTCCTCGACCTTGCCGGCGAGAAGCACCTTGCGGGCCGCGTCGTCCTTGGCGCCGTCGAGCATCTTGCGGAAGGTCAGCATCTCGCCGAAGACGGAGGCGGTTTCGGCCAGTGTCAGGGGGGTGGAGGACAGAAGCTCGCCCTGGGCGGCGGCGAGGCGCTGGTGGACGCCGTGGCCAAGCTCGTGGGCGAGCGTCATCACGTCGCGCGGCTTGCCGAGATAGTTCAGCATGACATAGGGATGCGCGTCCGTGACGGTGGGATGCGCGAAGGCGCCGGGGGCCTTGCCCTCCTTCACGCCCGCGTCGATCCAGCCGTCGGTGAAGAAGGGTTCCGACAGTTCGGCCATGCGCGGGTCGAAGCCGGCATAGGCCTCCGAGACGATGGCGCGCGCCTCCTCCCAGGGCACGGTGCGGGTTTCTTCCATGGGAAGCGGCGCGTTGCGGTCCCAGACCTGCAGCTTGTCGAGGCCGAGCCACTTGGCCTTGAGGGCGTAATAGCGGTGGCTGAGGCGCGGATAGGCGGCGACGACGGCATTGCGCAGGGCCTCGACCACCTCGGGCTCCACGTGGTTGGCGATGTGGCGCGCGGCCTGCGGCGTGGGCAGCTTGCGCCAGCGGTCCTCGATTTCCTTTTCCTTGGTGAGCGTGTTGTGGACCCGCGCGAACAGCGGCAGGCGTTCGGTGAAGGTGGCGGCGAGCGCGCGCGCGCCGGCCTCGCGCTTCGCGCGGTCCTGTTCGCTCAGCAGGTTGAGCGTGCCCTCGATGCCGAGCGTCTCGCCGTCGATCTCGAAGCTGAGACCGGCGATGGTCTCGTCGAAGAGCTTGTTCCACGCGCTTGCGCCGACGACCGACGCATCGTGCAGGAAGCGTTCCAGCTCGTCCGAGAGCTGGTGCGGCTTCATCGCGCGCATGCGGTCGAGCACGGGCTTGTAGCGGGCAAGCTCGGCGTTCTCGGCCATCAGCGCGGCGTAGCGGTCGTCCTCGATCCGGTTGAACTCGAGGCTGAAGAAGACCAGCGGCGTGGTGTAGCCGGTGATCCTGTCCTGCATGTCGGCCATGAATTTCGCGCGGGACGGGTTGGTCGTCTGCTGGTAGTAGCGCAGGCCCGCGTAGGACATGACGCGGCCGGCGGTCATGTCGATCTTCTCGTAGCGCCGGATGCAGGTCAGGAGATCCTCGGCCGACAGGCCCGCCAGCCTGCCCTCGTAATCGGCGGCGAAGGCGGCGCATTCGCTTTCGAGCCAGGCGAGGTCACGGTCGAGTTCGGCCGCCTCGGGGGAGGGATAGAGGTCGGTGAGATCCCAGTCCGGCAGGTTGCCCAACGGGGCGGCGCCGGTGTCGGTGGCGGCATCGCGGTGGATCCGGGCAGGAGCGGCGGGCTGGAACATGCGCATTTGGGCCTCGTCTGTGTGGCTGTGTTCGTGCAGATATGCGCCTGACGGCAGCGGGTCTCAACCCTTCGGTGCCGCAAGCCGCCGGGCCGTGGCGAGGTGCGGCCCTGCCCGGTGTCCCGCAGGACCGGCGTGTCGCGCACAGTACACTTGTGTACGTTTTGCGTTTCTGGAACAGTGCGCCCATGACGCGGCTGGAAAAGACCGACTGGCTCGACTTCGCGCTGGGCGCGCTTGCCGCGCGCGGACACGGCGCGCTGAAGGCGCAGACGCTCGCCGCCGGTCTCGGCGTGACGCGCGGCAGTTTCTACTGGCATTTCGAGGATCTCGAGGCGTTCAAGCGCGACCTGATCGATCATTGGGCGGCGAAGACCACGGAAGAGCTTTTGCGCGCCGAGGTGCGCGAGGGCGATGCCGCGGCGCAGCTGGCCGGGCTGATGCTGCGGGCCTTCGCCTCGGCCACGGGGCAGGAGCGGGCCATCCGCGCCTGGGCCACCGTCGCGCCGCATGTGGCCGAAACGGTCGCGGCCGTGGACTGGCGGCGCATCCGCTTCGCCGAGCAGCTTCTGTCCGCGCTGGGCGTCGCGGAGGCCGAGATCGGCCCGCGGGCGCGGCTGCTGTACTGGGCGGCGATCGGGCGGCTGATGATGGCGGGGGCCGATCCTCGCACCCTGTCGGCCACGGAGATCGAGGCGCTGACACGGCTGATGCGGTCCT
>CAZGHJ010000137.1:0-5591 GCA_964525355.1 uncultured Roseicyclus sp. | reverse complement strand
CATGCACAAGTGTATGGATCGACCCCGTACACTTGTGTATGCGCGCGCGGGGATTACAGACAGGTTTGTATGGAATCGCGATGGCGCACCGTACACCACTGTACGGTCTGGCGATGCGGCCCCATGCCTTGCTGTATGGTGGCGGCGCCGCGGCGCCGCTGCGTCGGGACCGGGGCGGGTCGCGTGCCTAAAGCTCCACCTCGCCGCCTTCGCCCATCTCGGGCAGGTCCGGATCGGGCAGCGGGCGGTCCGGCGAACGCCGGATGATGATGTCCCCGTTCGGCAGCCGCTCGGGCAGTTCGTAGGCCGACAGATCGTCGATCAGCGCGCCCAGGCGTTCGAGGAAGGGCAGCATTTCCTCTTCGAAGAAGGGGCGCACATCCTCGAGCATCGGGCGCATGTCCTCAAGCAGCCCCTCGAGGATCATGCGCGAGCCTTCCCGCAGCAGGTCGAAGCCCTCGGCGGTGTCGTTCTCCTCCTGGGCGGCGGCGGGGCCGGCGAGCGCGAGGCACAGGACAAGGCACGGGGCAAGACGCCGGGCTAAGGGTGTGGCGAGGCGCGAGGCGAAGAAGAGATGTCGGTAACGCATGGGCGGTATCATACCGCCACGCCGCGCCTCGGGAAAGGCTCAAGCGTCGGGCGCGGCAAGATCCAGCGTCACCGGAAAATGGTCCGACGCGTCGAGAAGCGCCGCCCTGAGCGTCTCGTCCGCCCAGGCCCGCGCATCGTCGAACGGGTGCCAGATGCGCCAGCGCGGCGAGCGTGCGCGCAGGTCGCGCGAGACCATCACGTAATCCAGCAGCGCCGAGAGCCAGCGCCCCTCGGAGGCGATGAAGAAGCGCGCGGTGGTGGGCTGCGCGGCGATGCGGCTTTGCAGCGCGCGCGCGGCGTGGGGATCGAAAAGCCGCAGCGCCGGGTCGGCCTGCGCGCCCGCGACGATCTCCACCCCCGAGCGGCCGAAGAGCCGTTCGTAATCGTCGAGCCCGGGGCCGTCATTGAGGTCGCCCGCCACGATCAGGCTGTCGCCGGCGGCCAGGTGTTCCTCAACGCGGCGGCGCAGCCAGACGCATTGCGCCAGCTGCTTGCGGCGGTTGGCGATGGCCAGGCTCATGGCCTCGTCGGCGTTGCGCGCGCCGTGCGGCGCCTTGGACTTGACGTGGCAGCCGATCAGGCGGATGGGCCCGAGCGGCGTGTCGAGCGCGGCCTCGAGCGGGGGCTTGGAGAAGGTCACGACGTCCTCCTCGGCGTCGATGTCGAGGTCGATCCGGAGCGCGGTGTCGAAGCGCGGCGCGCCGCGCCCGCCCTGCTTGCCCGCGACCTCGCCGCGGGGATCGTGGCGCGCGGCGATCACGTCGGGGTCGTGGAGCAGCATGATCTCCTGCTGGGTGTGGTTGGCGAAGCCCGACAGCGCCTGGCGCGCGCGCAGGCCGGCGGCGCGCGCGAAGGTCTCGAGCGCGGTGATCCCGTCGTGCCGGCGCGAGATGTCGGGGGCCTCGACCACGAGGATCGCGTCGGCGTCGAGCGCGCGGAAGACGGTGGTCAGCGCCGCGATCTGGCGCGCCCGCGTGATGTCGGGCCGCGCCGACCATGCGCCATCCGCCAGAAGCCGGCCCTCGCGGTCGAAGAGCGCGTGGAACCATGCGACATTGTAGGTGGCGATGCGCATGGGCCGCGCTCAGGCCGCGCCGCGCTCGGACCGGATCGCGTCCCAGGCGGCGTTGACGGCGGCCATGCGCGCGCCGGCGAGTTTCACCGCCTCTTCGGGGACGCCGCGGGCGAGCATGCGGTCGGGATGGGTGGCGCGCACCTCGGCCCGCCAGGCCGCGCGGACGGTCGCCATGTCCGCGCCGGGTTCGACGCCGAGGACCTCGTAGGGATCGGGCGGGCCATCGGGCGCGTGGCGCGCCCGCATGCGGCGCACGAGGTGCGGATCGAGCCCGAAGATCTCGGCCACGCGGGTCAGGAAGGCCTCCTCGCGCGGGTGGAAGTCGCCATCGGCCGCGGCGATGTGAAAAAGCCCCTCCATCAGGTCGCAGAGCACGCTGTCCTGCCCGCAGGGCTTGCCGTCGCTGCGGAACATGGCGGCGATGCGGGCGGCGTAATCCTCGAAGCCGGCCACGTCCTCGCGGGCGAGGTTGAAGACGCGCGCGGCGGCGCGTTCGTCGGCCGGCGGGATGTGGAACACCTCGCGGAAGGCGGTGACCTCGTCGCGGGTGACGGTGCCGTCGGCCTTGGCCATCTTGGCGCCGAGCGCGATCACCGCGATGGTGAAGGCGACCGATCGCTCGGGCGGGGTGCGCAATCGTTCGAAGACGGCCGCCAGCCCCTCGCCCTTGGTCAGCGCGGCCAGCGCCTCGGTGATGCGGATCCAGATCGACATGGGCGCGAGTGTAGCGCGGCACGCGCCCCGGCGGCAGGGGGGAGGGGGCGGACAAATGGCCCCGGCCGGCGGCGGTGCGGGGGCGGCTCAGTCCGCGGGTGTCGGTTCGGGGGGTGTCAGGACCTTTTGCAGGAGCACGAGGTCGTGCCAGCGCCCGAACTTCCAGCCGACCTGCGGCAGGCGCGCGATCTCGCGGTAGCCGAGCGCGGCGTGGAAGGCGGCCCCGCCCGGGTTCTCGCCCGAGACGCCGGCGATGAGCGAATGGACCCCGCGCGCGGCCAGGTCGGCCTCGAGCGCCGCCATCAGCGCCCGGCCGAGGCCGCGGCCCTGCGCGGCGGGCGCCACGTGGACCGAGTGCTCCCAGGTGCGGGCATAGCCGGGCCCCGCGCGGAACTGGCCCGCGGTGACGAAGCCGAGGGGCGCGCCGGCCGTCTCGGCGACGTGGAAGGGCGCGCCCTCGGCGATGGTCCGGGCGAGGGCGGCGGGCTCCTTCTCGGCGGTGGTGAAGGTGGCGGTGGTGTCGCGGATGACGCGGTTCCAGATGGCGGCGATGGCGGGGGCGTCGGGCGCCTGCGCCGGGCGGATCGGGGAAGTGTCGCGCTGTTGCGGGAACTGATCCATGGCCTCTCGCCGCTCCGGTCCTCGGGGCTCGGGCTAGCGCGGCGGCGATCCGGGCGCAAGTGTCGCAGGGGGGCATTGCAGCGGACGAGGGCGGCCCGGCCTTCACGTGCTGCGGTGCCGGCCGTTCGTTGGCGGCGCCGGCCCGCCTTTACACCGGCCGGCGCGGGCATGTAACTTTTGACCGCCTGGTCAAATCGGGCGCGACGTGCCGGAGCAGGTCGAGCATGCCCCGCGACGATCGCGCGAGGGACGGGCGGGGACAGAAAAAGGTTCAGGAGGGTTTCCAAGATGAAATTAAAAGCGTTGCTCGTTGCAGGGGTGCTTGCGGTCATGCCCATGGCGGCGGGCGCGAGCGTGGTTCTCGACGATTTCACGGTCAACACAAGGCTGCAAGATTCCGGTATCAGTCTTGACGACTATTCAGATACACCCTCCGCTTACCTCTGGACCCAGAGGCGCCACGAAATCAGCCCGTTTTGCTTGGACCCGGACGATAACCCTGTTTGTGAAGTGACGAGCGACGTAGGCTCTGGAGAATGGACTGTCAGCGCGACGGGCGTTCTCTCAACCTTTGCAATACTCACCTATTCTTTCGACAATGTGGACTTGACCTCATTGGGACGCGGATTTGCGTTTCGTCTCGACAACCGGGATGCAAATTCCAATACTGTTCTATCGATTGACGTGTCAGGCAGCTCATTGACGGGATATTCGAAGGTCCTGAGCGACGGGGACAATTCCTATTTCGTCGGATTTGACAGCTTTGGCATTGAGAGCGTCTTCTCAGACGTAAGCGCGGTGTCATTCAGTATAATTGGCGCAGACGGGACGGACACAAAGTTGACCTCCCTGTCGATTGTCCCGGTGCCTGTTTCACCTGTTCCGGTGCCTGTTTCACCTTCGATCGCGTTTGGCGCTTTGGCGATTGGCGGGCTCGCGCTCTACGGTCGCAGGCAGCGCAAGGCGGCCGGGGCCTGACTGCGGGGTCTTGACGCCCAAGAACGAACATTGGATCGCCGCCGCGCCTCGGGGCGGCGGCGTTTTTCGTCGGCCAGCGCGTCGGACCGATCCGGCGCGACGGAAACGCGGGCGCAGGTGTCGCGGGGAGGGTTGCTGGTCGCTGTCCGGGCGCTCAGGGTCGGGGGATGGCGCAAGAGACACCTCCCCATCCCGACCCCAAGGCGGCGCTGCGCAAGGCGGCGTTCGCCGCGCGCAAGGCCGCTTTTGCCGCGGCGGCGGCCAATGTCCCGCTTGCCACGGCGCATCTGCTGGCCCAGATCGGCCCCGCGGCGGGGCGCGTGATCTCGGGCTACATGCCGATCCGGACCGAGATCGACCCGCGCCCCGCGATGGGCGCGCTCCACGCCGCGGGCGCGCGCGTGGCCGTGCCGGTGATCGCGGGGGCGGGCCTGCCGCTGGAGTTCCGCGAATGGACACCCGGCGCGCGGCTGGTGGAGGGCCCGTTCAAGGCGCTGATCCCCGAGGATGGCGCGTGGCTGGTGCCCGAGACGCTGATCGTGCCGCTGGTGGGGTTCGACGCGGGGCTGAACCGGCTGGGCTATGGCGGGGGGTTCTATGACCGCACGCTGGCGCGCCTGCGCGCGACGGGCCCGATCCGCGCCATCGGCTATGCCTTCGCGGCCCAGGAGCTGCCCGCCATCCCGGCCGATGCCACCGACCAGCCGCTCGACATGCTGGTGAGCGAACTGGGCGTGCGCCGTCCCGCGAGCTAGGTGCTGGACGGCGCGGGTCACAGGGCATAAGGGCAAATCCATGCGACTTCTTTTTCTGGGCGATGTCATGGGGCGGGCGGGGCGCACGGCCCTGGCCGAGACGCTGCCGCGGCTGCGCGCCGATTGGCGGCTGGATTTCGTGGTGGTCAATGCCGAGAACGCGACCTCGGGGGCGGGGCTGTCGGGGGCGCATGCGCGCGCGATCCTCGAGGCGGGCGCGGACGTGATCACGCTGGGCGATCATGCCTTCGACCAGCGCGACATGCTCCAGTTCATCGCGACCGAGCCGCGGGTGATCCGGCCGCTCAACTACGCGAAATCCGCGCCGGGGCAGGGGGCGGGCCTGTTTCAGGACGCGCGCGGACGCAAGGTGCTGGTGGCGCAGGCGCTGGGCCAGGTCTTCATGAAACGGCCCTTCGACGATCCGTTCTCGGCGCTCGATGCGGGGCTGAAGCCCTATCCGCGCGGCGGGCTGGCGCAGGCGGTGATCGTGGACATCCACGCCGAGGCGACCTCGGAGAAGATGGCCATGGGCCATTTCTGCGACGGGCGCGCGAGCCTTGTGGTGGGCACCCATACCCACGTGCCCACGGCCGACGCGATGATCCTGTCGGGCGGCACCGGCTACCTCACGGATGCGGGCATGTGCGGCGATTACGACAGCGTCATCGGGATGGAGAAGGCCGAGCCCCTGCGCCGCTTCATCACCGGCATGCCGAAGGAGCGCTTCACGCCCGCGGGCGAGGCGGCGACGCTGTCGGGCGTCTTCGTCGAGACCGAGGACCGCACCGGGGCCGCCACGCGGATCGCGCCGGTGCGCGTGGGCGGGCGGTTGCAGGACGCGGCGCCGTGACCCG
>CAZGHJ010000136.1:0-8079 GCA_964525355.1 uncultured Roseicyclus sp. | reverse complement strand
GGTCACGCCACGTCGAGGATCTCGGCGCGGAAATAGGCCATCTTGGTGGGCACGTCGAACCGGTCGGAGGCCGCCTGCGCGCGTCCCACATACCACGCGTCGAGAAAATCCTCTCGCGGCATGAGAAAGGCCAGGCCAAAGGCGACCGCCTCCTTGAAGGCCTCGCGCGAAGTGGGTTCGTAAAGGGCCTGGATCCCGCAATGCGGGTTCGCCTCGCGCGTCTTGTCCACATGCAGCGACCAATGCCCCAGCGCGGTTGCGACCGTCACCCGGTCGTCCCGCTTGCGGGCCTTGCGCGGCAGCCAGATCACTGGACCGCCCTCCAGCGGCACCTCCAGCATGATCTCGTTGGGATAATGGGAATATTCGATCTCCACGCCCGCGCCCTTGCAGACCTCGTCCAGCGATTTTCGGTCCCTGTAGCCCCAGTCCCGCGCGTTGCGGTCCGCCAGGGCCTCGATCTCCGGATGCGACAGCCGCGACGCGCCGGGTTCGACGAAAGGATAGGACGGGTGTTTCGGTGGCATGTCACGGGCCTTGCATCGAAATTCGTCCGATGTCGGTAACGCGAAAAGGTTACGACTTTGACAAGCGTGGCCCGCGCCTCGTCCCGCGCGCGCAACCCCGGACACGGGCGCGAAAACCTGTCGCGGCATGGATAGCTGGCACCCGCCCGTCCGATTCTGACGAGCGCGATCTAGAGGCCGTAGATCGCCCCGAATTTCGCGTCCAGGTAATCGAGAAGCGGCGCCTCGCTCACCTTGCGCGCCGCCGCATGCTCGATCGTCTCGCGCGGCGGACGGAGCCGCCCGTGCCGCTGCAGGCGCGCGCCCAGCCAGTCGGTCGCAGGCGACGGATCGCCCGCGGCCAGCGCCGTGTCGAGATCGGGCAGGTCCGCCCGCAACGCCTCGTGCAGCACGCCGGCATAGACATTGCCCAGCGAATAGGTCGGGAAGTACCCAAAGAGGCCCACCGACCAGTGCACGTCCTGAAGGACCCCGTGAGAGGGCCGGTCGACGGCGACGCCGAAGTCGGCCGCGAACCGGTCGTTCCAGGCCGCCTCCAGGTCGCCCACCGCCAGATCGCCGCGGATCAGCGCGCGCTCCAGGTCGAAGCGCAGCATGATGTGGAGGTTGTAATGCACCTCGTCCGCCTCGGTGCGGATGTAGCCCGAGGTCACGCGGTTGACGGCGGCGTGGAAGGCCTCGGGCCCCTCGACTCCGATCTCTCCGAAAAGGTCGCGCATCCGCCCGTAGAGCCAGCCGGTGAAGGCGGCCGACCGCGCCAGCTGGTTCTCGTAGATCCGGCTCTGGCTTTCGTGCACGCCCATGGACACGCCCTGGCCCAGCGCGCTCAGCCGATACTCGGGCGCGACGGTTTGTTCGTAGCCCGCGTGACCCACCTCGTGGATCGTGGAGTAGAGACACCCTAGCGGGTCGGCCTCGTCCACCCGCGTGGTGATCCGCACATCCGCGCCCGACCCGGAGGAGAACGGATGCACCGCCAGGTCGATGCGCCCGTGGTTCAGGTCGTAGCCGAAGGCCAGCGCCACCTCGCGCGAGAGCGCCAGTTGCACGTCCCTGGGAAAGCGCCCCGCAACCGGGGCCGGCGGCGGCCCGGCGTCGAGGATGCGCGCGCGCAGGTCCACCAGCCGCGGCCGCATCCGGTCGAACATCGCGCCAAGCTCGGCCGCCGTCATCTCCGGCTCGTAATCGTCGATCAGCGCGTCATAGAGATCGCCGCCATCCGCCAGTGCCTCCGCCTCCACGCGCTTGAGGCGCACCACGTGATCGAGCGTCGGCAGGAAGGCCCCGAGGTCGTCCGCCGCCCGCGCCCGCGCCCAGATCCCCTGGGACACCGACGTGACCCGCGCCAGTTCCGCGGCCAGATCGCCCGGGATCTTCACCGCCCGCGCGTGATCGCGCGCGATCAGCCGCAGCGCGGCCGCGTCGGCCTCCGTCTCGGGCTCGGCCAGCGCCAGAAGCTCGGCCAGTTCGGGCGCCGACCGGCGCGCGTGCAGCACCGCCTCGAGGGCGGCGATCTCCTCGCCCCGCTGTTCGGCCGCGCCCCGCGGCATCATCGTCTCCTGGTCCCAGCCGAGCTGCCCCATCACCTGGGACAGCGCCTCGGTCTGGCGGCGATGCGCGAGAAGATCCGACAGCGCGCTCATCGGCTCAGGCCCTCACGGATTGGCGCAGCGGATACATGGCGTAAAACCGTGCGCGCAGGATCAGCACGATCAGGACCACGGCCCCGAACTGGTGCAGGATGGCGAAATGCCAGGGCGCGGAGTAAAGCACCGTCACGATCCCCAGGCCGATCTGCAGCACCATCATCGCCATCATCGCGTGAAACGCGCCTCGCGTCGCCGCCCGCGCCGAGCGCCGGCCCGCCAGCCACGCCACCAACGCCACGACCAGCAAAAGGTACCCCGCCATCCTGTGGATGAATTGCACCGTGCCGTCATTCTCGAAGAGGTTCCGCCACCACGGCTCGATCGCCCACATCGCCGGCGGCGTGAAGCCCCCCGCCATCAGCGGCCAGTCGGGATAGTTGCGCCCGGCATCGATCCCCGCCACCAGCGCGCCGATGAGGATCTGGAGGAACGTCAGGTGCAAGACCCCCGTCGCCATCCCCTTGAGCCGCCGGTCGCCCTCGCGCCGCGCCCCCATCAGGTCGGCCTCTTCGCGCCCGAGCTTCAGGACGAACCACGCGATCAGCGCGAGGATCAGGAAGGCCAGCCCCAGATGCACCGCCAGCCGGTAGGACGCCACGTCCAGCATCCCCGGCGCCAGCCCGGAAGAGACCATCCACCAGCCGATCGCCCCTTGCAGGCCCCCCAGCGCCCCGAGCAACAAGGACGGCCCGACCCAGCCCCGCGGCATCGCGCGAAACGCGAGCAAGCCCACGACGCCCACGGCCCATACGAGCCCGATGAACCGCCCGAGCTGCCGATGCCCCCACTCCCACCAGTAGATCACCTTGAACTCGGCCATGCTCATGCCGCGGTTCTGCAACTGGTATTCCGGGATCGCGCGATAGGCGTCGAACTCCGCCTCCCACTCCTCGGCGGAAAGCGGCGGCACCGCGCCCGAAAGCGGCGCCCATTCCGTGATCGAAAGCCCGCTATCGGTCAGCCGCGTCAGCCCGCCCACTGCGATCATGACGACGACCAGCACGAAGAGGCTCTGAAGCCAGATCCGCAAGGCCCGCCGCCCGCGTCCCGCCCCGCGCGACACCGCGCCCGGCGTGGCGGCCGGCTTCGCGCTCTCCGTGACATCCTCGAAAATGCTGCGCGTCTTCGCCATCGGCCCGCTCCCTTCTTTGGACCTGACCTATCGCGGCGCCCGAAGCCCTTCAAGCACCTGCGACGCCATGGGCCCGGCACGGGCCACAAGGGCCGCCGCCTTCTTCTTGTCCCAAATACGGATCTTCGGGAGCCCCGCGCGCCACGTGGCCCATCGGATTCAAAAAAGGCGCACCCCTCAGCGTCCCGCCCAGCGGACCATCTGGCGCAACACCCCGTGCAACGTCTGCACATCGGCTCGCGTCAGCGGCAGCCGCGCCCAGAGGTTGCGAAGATTCAGCTTCATGCCCGCCGCCTTCGCCTCGGGAAAGAAGAAGCCCGCCTCCTCCAGCCGCGCCTCGTAATGATCGCCGAGCGCGGCGATCTCTGCCCCGGTGGCGAACTCGGTCCGCGCCATCTCCATCACCGCCTGCGGCACCTCGACCGTCGCCCGCCGCCACTCGTAGGCGCATAAAAGCACGCATTGCGCGAGGTTCAGCGAGGGGAAGTCCGGGTTCACCGGCACCGACACGATGGCGTTCGCCCGCGCGATATCCGGGTTCTCCAGCCCCGCGCGCTCCGGCCCGAACAGCATTGCCACCCGTCCCCCCGCCGCGATCATCTCGCGCGCCTCGATCATGGCGCGCTCGGGCGTGACCACGGGCTTCGTCAGCCCCCGTTCCCGCGCCGTCGTGGCATAGACATAGGTGCAATCGTCGATGGACGCAGGCACATCCTCGAACAGCCCCGCATGGTCCAGAAGCCGTCCCGCCCCGCTGGCCAGCGCCACCGCGCGCTCGTTCGGCCAACCGTCGCGGGGGGCCACCACCCGCATCCGGTCGAGGCCGAAATTCCACATCGCGCGCGCCGCGGCGCCGATATTCTCGCCCATCTGCGGGCGAACGAGCACGAAGGCGGGCTGGCCCGCGGGCGTATCGAAGGAAGATCTGGTCATGGACGCGCGCGATACCCCGCCCGCCCCGCGACGGCAAGATGCGCGATCCCGCGGTCGCTCGCGCCCGACACCGCGCCAAAGCGCGCCAGCCTGCCGGCCCCCTCACCCCGGCCTCCTCTTCTTCTTGTCCCAAATACGGCCCGAGCGGAGCGACCCGCACCGCCGAGGGGGCCCGCCCCCCGAGACGGTGCGACGCCTGACGCCCCGCGCGCACCCTTGCAGCCGCAGACCGGGACGCGTAGGCACCGCGCGCAGTGGCCGTCGACGGCCCGAAAAGCGCCGCGAGGGGAAACCATGACGTCCGAAACGCCCCAGATCTATCTCGTCACGCCGCCCGCCTTCGACGCGGAGGCCTTCGCGCCGCGCCTCGCCGCGATCCTCGACGGCACCGAGATCGCCTGCCTGCGCCTCGCGCTCGCCGAGACGGAGGCCGACGCCATCGCGCGCGCCGCCGATGCCTGCCGCGAGATCGCGCACGCCCGCGACGTGCCGCTGGTGATCGAGCGCCACGCGGGCCTCGTGGAGCGGCTCGGGCTCGACGGCGTTCACCTGACGGACGGGCCACGCTCGGTGCGCGCCACCCGCACCGCCCTCGGCGCCGACGCGATCCTCGGCGCCTTCTGCGGCACCTCGCGCCACGACGGGATGACCGCGGGCGAGACCGGCGCCGATTACGTCAGTTTCGGGCCCGTGGGCGACACGGGTCTGGGCGAGGAGGCCCGCGCGCCGCGTGAGCTTTTCGACTGGTGGAGCCAGATGATCGAACTGCCCGTCGTGGCCGAGGGCGCGCTCGATACGGCCCTCGTCGAGGATCTCGCCCCCGTCACCGATTTCTTCGCCATCGGCCCCGAGATCTGGCGGGCCGAGGATGCGCTCGCCGCCCTGCGCGAGCTGACCGCGCCGCTCCGCTAGAGGCCCGCGCGCACCGCCGCTTCCGCCGCCGCCGCCAGCGCCTTGCGGTCGGCGAAGTCGGCCACGGCGAGCGGCGGGTGATAGGTCACGCGCACGCCGCCCCGCCCCCGCACCGACAGAACCGCGATCAGGCTCTCGCCAAAGCCCATGTCCCCCCACCAGCCGTAGAAGCTCTCCGCCTCGCCCGGCGGCGCGTCATAAGCGAGGGACACGGGTTGTACATGGATCGAGTCGTGGTTCGTACGTGCGAAAAACGCGGCGAACAGCGTCGGGCGGAACGGCACCACGCGCAGCCCGTCGGTCGAGGTGCCCTCGGGAAAGAACAGAAGCCTGTGCCCCGCCGCAAGCCGCGCTTCCATCTCGCGCGTCTGCTCGGCGGCACGCCTCGGATCGCGCGCGAAAAACAGCGTCCCCGTCCCCCGCGCCAGCCAGCCGATCCCCGCCCAGCCCGCCACCTCGGCCTTGGCCACGAAGTAAAGCCGCTTGGACGCGTTCAGCACGAAAATATCCAGCCAGCTGACATGGTTGGCCACGTAGGCGCCGGGCCCTGTCATCGGCCGCCCGCGGATCTCGCGCCTCAGCCCGAGGATGGCGCAGGTCGCGATGCACACGCCTTGCGTGATGAAGGGCGTCACCGGCCGCGCCCGGCCCCAGATCGCCCATTCCGGCAGACGCAGGAGCAGAAGCAGCGGAAAGCAGACACCCAGAAGCCCCAGGATCGCCCCGCCGCGCAGGCCCGCGCGCATCCAGCCCATCGCGTCGGGGGGGCGGCGCGGCGGGGGCTCGGCCCCGTTCCAGGTGTAGCTCACGGCCCCAGGGCCGCCGCGCCGCGCGTGTAGATCGCACGATGCTTCGACGACATCCGCTCCACGTCCATCACGAGGCACACGTCGATGCAGTTGAACGCGCGGTCGACGAAGGCGCCCTCGCCCACGAACCCGCCGAGCCGCAGATAGGCCTTGATGAGCGCCGGCATGTCCCGCGTCGCGGCGGGCCGGTCGATGTCGCGCTCGGCCATGAGATCCATCCCATGGGCGCCCGGCGCCCGGGCCGCGGGACGGATGTCCGGCGGCGCCAGATGCCGGTGATGCAGAAGCGACAGCGGCCCCGCGATGCGGGCGGGATCGGTGCCGTGGAAGCTCGCCACGCCGAACATCACCTCGATGTCGTGCGCGCGGATGTAGCGCGCCAGCCCGCCCCAGAGCTGCATCATCGCCGTGCCGCCGCGATAATCGGGATGCAGGCAGGACCGGCCCAGCTCCAGCAGGCGGCGGCCCGTCGCGCGCAGCGGGTCGAGATCGTACTCGTCCTCCGAATAGAACTGCCCCGCCGCCCGCGCCTGCTCGGCGCGCATCAGCCGGTAGACGCCCACGACCCGCTCGCCCTCGGGCCGGCGCATGTCGCGCAGGAGAAGATGGTCGGCAAAGGCGTCGAACCGGTCGGCCTCGAGGCCCGCGCCATGATCGACGAGGCTCCCGTCCGCGCCCAGTTCCTTCACGAAGACCTCATAGCGCAGTTTCTGCGCCTGCCGCAGGTCGGCCGCGCCCCGCGCAAGGCCAAGCTCGAAATGGCGGTCGTCGTCGAACTGCATGGGTCCCGGTCATGGCAAATCGGCGGCGCCGCGCGCCCTCCGACAGGATGTCGCTTACCGGCGGGGCTGCCGCGATGCAACCTTGGCCGGCAGCGCGTTAAACGCGCGTTAACCTTGATAGCCGATACCGTTGGCAAGCCGCGACCCATCGCAGGCTCAGGACAGGAACTCCGGGATCAGAGCAATGCGGCGTCCGTCGATCACCACCTTGCCCTCGTGCTCGAAATTGACGGTGATCTTGCCGCCGATATTCGACTGCACCTGGCCGAGGCCCCAATCGGGACGGTCGGGATGGCGCACGAAGGATCCCGGCTCCAGCATCGCGTTGAGTTCTTCGGACATGGTGACCCTGACCGCCGTTTCGGCTAGTGAAACACTGAACGGGACCGTGCAATGGACGACGTGATGCCCCTCGAGCGACAGAAGCTGGCCGACCTGATCGGCTCGCGCCTCTGCCACGACTTAAGTAACCCGCTCGGCGCCATCGGCAACGGGGTGGAGCTTCTGGAGATGACGGGCTCCGCCAAGGGCCCGGAGATGGACCTGATCCGCGACGCGGTGCGCGACGCCCAGGCGCGGGTGCGGTTCTTCCGGCTCGCCTTCGGCCACGCCGGGCCCGACCACATGACCAGCGCGCGCGAGGCGCGCACGGCGCTCGACGGGCTCTATCGTCAGACGCGGACGGTCGTTCACTGGCTGCCGGAGGACGATCTGCCCCGGCGGCAGGTGAAACTGGCCTACCTGATGCTGATGTGCGTCGAGGCGGCGCTGCCCATGGGCGGTCAGGTGTCGTTGTCGATGGAGCGCGGCGGGCTCTGGTGCGCCGCCGCCAAGGCGGACCGGATCGTGATGGATGACGCGCTCTGGTCGGTGCTGCGCTTCGGCCCCGATGCGGCGGGCCGGCCCCTCTGGCCCGCGGAAGTCCAGTTCATGGCGCTTCACGAGGCGGCCGAACAGATGGGTTTTTCGCTGAACTACGTCGCGGAGGACGGGGCGTTGCGCGTGTCCACCGCCTGACCCCGGTGGCCCCTCAGCCGCCCGCCACCGGCACGAGCCCCGCCCGGAACCGGCGCATCCGCTCCCGGTAATGGGCGGCCGAGGCCAGAAGGCCCGCCTTTGCCGCCGCATCGAGGTCGCGCACCACCTTGCCCGGCATCCCCATGACGAGGCTGCCATCGGGGATCTCCCGGCCCTCGGGGATCAGCGCGCCCGCCCCGATCAGGCAGCCCGCGCCGATCCGCGCGCCGTTCAGGATCGTCGCGCCCATGCCCACGAGGCTCCCGTCGCCGATGGTGCAGCCATGCAGCATCGCCTTGTGACCGATGGTGCAATTCG
>CAZGHJ010000135.1:0-8120 GCA_964525355.1 uncultured Roseicyclus sp. | reverse complement strand
TCAGCAGCGTCGTGGCCGAGACCGACAGGCCGAGGATCTCGCCGCCATAGGGCTCCAGCAGCACGTCCTGCATGTTGAAGGCCATGGTGCCCAGGAAGACGACGGCCAGAAGCCGCCCGGCCGTGCCGCCGCTGGCGTAATCGGCCCAGGCGTCGCGGAAACTCGGGCTCTCCTCGGCGCGCTCGTCCCGGCTCATCGGGCGCACGCGCTCCTGTTTCCAGAGCGCGATGACGTTGAGAACCACCGTCAGGACGGCCGTGCCCTGGATCACCTGGATCAACTCCAGCGGGGTGAACTGGCGCAGGAGATAGCCGATGACCACGGCCGACACGCCCATGCCCACGAGAAACATGACATAAAGCAGCGCCACGACCCGCGGCCGCGTTTCGTCCGTGGCGCGGTCGGCGGCAAGCGCGAGGCCCGCGGTCTGGGTCATGTGCATGCCGAGGCCGGTCATCAGGAACGCGAGGCCTGCCAGCATCTCGCCGGCATAGGGGATGTCGTAGCGGACCTGCGTGACGTCACCGCCGAGGACGAGGAGCGAGGCGGGCATGATGGCAAGCCCGCCGAACTGCCAGAGCGTGCCGAACCAGAGATAGGGGATGCGCTTCCAGCCGATGGCGGAACGGTAGGTGTCGGACTTGAAGCCCAGAAGCGCGCGGAAGGGCGCGATCAGCACCGGGAGCGCCACCATCGCCGCCACCAGAAAGGCGGGGACCTGAAGCTCCACGATCATCACGCGGTTGAGCGTACCCAGAAGCATCACGGCGGCCATGCCGACCGAGACCTGGAACAGGCTGAGGCGCAAAAGCTGGCCGAGCGGCAGGTCGTCGCTCGCGGCATCGGCGAAGGGCAGATATCGGATCGATATGCGCTTGAGCATGCTCATGCGCGGTACTCCAGGCAGGTCGAGATGTAGAAGCCGCGGCTGACGCGCTCGATCTCGGTCAGCGCGCCGGACGCGCCGTGTCGGGCCACCTTGCGCGCGATCTGGCGCGGCGCGTGCGGGATCATCGTGGGCGAGCGGTCGGAGCGCGGGAAGAGTTTTCCGGCCGTGAAGAACGCCATCAGGAACGGCGTGCGCGGCGCCACGGTGAAGACGATGGAACGTGAAACGCGCCGACCGAGCCCGGACAGCGCCTGGCCCAGATCGTCGGCGGTGTAGTAGATCATGCTGTCCATCGCCATGACGTGGTCGAAGTGGCCGAGATCCTCGGCCAGCATGTCGCCGGAACGGAAGTCGATCCGGTGCTGCAGCGCCTCGGGCATGCGGGCCCGCGCGATGCCCACCAATTGCGGCGAGATGTCGATGGCCACGACCTCGGCACCGCGGCTGGCCAGGGCCTCGGTCATCGCGCCGGTGCCGCAGCCGGCATCGAGCACCCGGGCCCCATGCAGGTCGTCCGGCAGGCGCGAGAGCATGATCTCGCGCATCCGGTCCCGCCCCTCGCGCACCGTCTGGCGGATGCCCGAGACCGGCGCGTCCGAGGTCAGCCGCTCCCATGTCTGGGTGGCGGTGCGGTCGAAATAGTGTTCGACCCGGTCGCGCGTGGCGCCGTATGTGGGCGTCGCGACCATCAGTCGAAGCCCAGAAGCTCGAAGATCTCGCGGTCTTCCAGGGGCTGCGGCGCGAGCGGGTCGGTGCCCGCCCACATCAGTTCGGCCAGCCGGATGTACTCCGCGCGGCACTGCACGATGTCCTCGTCGTCGGGCATCTCGAACAGCGTCTTCTTCTTCAGCCGCGAGCGGCGGATGGCGTCCACGTCGGGCATGTGCCCGATGCGGCGGAAGCCGGTCTTGCCGCAGAAGCGGTCCACCTCGTCGGTGTCGCGCGAACGGTTGGCGATGCAGCCCGCAAGCCGCACGTTGTAGTTCTTCGACTTGGCCTGCACCGCGGCGATGATGCGGTTCATGGCGTAGATCGAGTCGAAATCGTTCGCGGTCACGATCACCGCGCGGTCGGCATGCTGGAGCGGCGCCGCGAAGCCGCCGCAGACCACGTCGCCCAGCACGTCGAAGAGGACCACGTCGGTGTCTTCCAGAAGGTGGTGCTGCTTCAGGAGCTTCACCGTCTGGCCCACGACATAGCCGCCGCAGCCGGTGCCCGCGGGCGGGCCGCCGGCCTCGATGCACATGACGCCGTTGTAGCCTTCGGCCATGAAATCCTCGGGGCGCAACTCCTCGGCGTGGAAATCGACGTCCTTGAGGATGTCGATGACCGTGGGCTGCAGGTGGCCCGTCAGGGTGAAGGTCGAGTCGTGCTTGGGGTCGCAGCCGATCTGCAGGACCTTCTTGCCCAGCTTCGAGAAGGCGGCCGACAGGTTCGAGGAGGTCGTCGATTTTCCGATCCCGCCCTTACCGTAGACGGCGAAGACCTTGGCCCCCTCGATCTTCATCGAGGCGTCCTGATGGACCTGCAACGAGCCCTCGCCATCCTCGCCCTTCTTCAGGACGGGCGGCGCACTGACGCCCCTGGCGGCCAGACCGGCAGCCTCGCGCATCGCGGCGCGGGCGGCGGGGGGGTTCTTTTCGTCCAGCATCGTCGTTCCTCTCCTTCTATTCCGCGGCCACGCCCGCCGCGACACCGGGGGTCAGACCCTCCAGCGTGTCCTCGAGTTCGTCCGCGCCAGCCTGAAGCGCGGCGAGTGTCTCTGCGTCGGGTTGCCAGTAGTTCCGCTCGAAAGCCTCGAGCAGACGGTTCGCCATGCGCGCCGAGGCCTGCGGGTTCAGCTCAGCCATGCGGCGGCGCATCTCCTCGTCGAGCACGAAGGTCTCGGACAGGCGCTGATAGACCCAGGGCTCCACCTGGCCGGTCGTGGCGGACCAGCCGAGCGTGTTGGTCACCTGCGCCTCGATCTGGCGCACGCCCTCGTGGCCGTGCTTCAGCAGGCCCTCGAACCACTTGGGGTTAAGGCTGCGCGAGCGGGTCTCGAGCGCCACCTGCTCCTGCAGGGTGCGCACCTTGCCCTCGCCGCGGGTCTGGTCGCCGATGAAGACGGGCGCTTCGCGGCCGCCCTTGGCGCGTTTGACCGCGCGGGAGATCCCTCCGAGCGTGTCGAAGTAATGGTCCACCGTGGTGACGCCCAGCTCCACGCTCTCGAGGTTCTGATAGGCGAGGTCCACATCCTTGAGCGTCGCCTGCAACAGGCCCGCGTTCTTCTGCGCCTTGCCGTCCATGCCGTAGGCGAAGGACTTCCGCGCCTGATAGGCGTCGGCCAGTTCGTCCTCCTCGCCCCAGGCGCCGCTGTCGACAAGCGCGTTGACGTTCGAGCCATAGGCGCCCTCGGCATTGGAGAACACACGAAGCGCGGCCTCCTCCATCGGCACGCCCATCTCCGCGGCATAGGCCAGTGCATGGGCGCGGACGAAGTTCATCTCCACGGGCTCCTCGGCGGTCGCGGCCTTGAAGGCGGCCTCGGCCAGCATCCGGGTCTGCAAGGGCAGGAGATCGCGGAAGATGCCCGAGAGCGTCATGACCACGTCGATTCGTGGGCGGCCAAGCTCTTCCAGCGGGATCAGGTCCGCACCGCAAAGCCGGCCATAGCCGTCGAAGCGGGGCTTGGCCCCCATCAGCGCGAGCGCCTGGGAAATCGGGCCGCCATCCGACTTGATGTTGTCCGAACCCCAGAGGACCAGCGCCACCGAGCGCGGCATCTCGCCCGCCGCCTCGATCAGCCGCTGCGCCTGTTTCGCGCCGTCCATGAGCGCGAAGGCCGTGGGCATGCGGAACGGATCGAAGGCGTGGATGTTGCGCCCGGTCGGCAGCACCTCCGGCGAGCGGATCAGGTCGCCGCCCGGCACCGGCTCGATAAACCGGCCCGACAGCGCACGCATGAGCGCGTCCAGTTCCGTCTCCTGCCGCAGCAGATGTTCGACCCGCGCCCGTGTGTCAGGGTCTGTTTCGGCCATGACGCGCAGGTGCTCCTGCAACTCCGCCTCGCCGATGGGCCGGCCCACCACGTGGAGCCCGTCGGGGATCAGCGCGTCCTCGGTCTCCAGAAGCGTCAGCCAAAGCGTGTCGGGGTCCCGTGTATCGAGGTCCACCGCCTCGGCCTGCGTCGCGATCAGCGCGGCCAGCTCCTCCCGCTCGGGTGCATCCGGCGCGAGCCCCCGCCAACGCGTCAGGCTGTCCTTGAGCTCCGACAGACCCTTGTAGAGACCCGCGGACGCGAGCGGCGGCGTCAGATGCGTGATCGTCACGGCGTTCGACCGCCGCTTGGCCAGCGTCGCCTCGGACGGGTTGTTGGAGGCATAGAGATAGACGTTCGGCACTTCACCGATCAGCCGGTCGGGCCAATCCCGCGCGCCAAGGCCGGCCTGCTTGCCCGGCATGAACTCGAGCGCGCCATGCATCCCGAAATGCAGCAGGACATCGGCAGAAAACGTGTTCCGCAGCCACAGGTAGAAAGTCGTGAAGGCATGGGTCGGCGCAAAGCCCTTCTCGAACAGAAGCCGCATCGGATCGCCCTCGTAGCCGAAGGTCGGCTGGACCCCCACGAAGACGTTGCCGAACTGCTGCCCGAGGATGAAGACGCCGCGCCCGTCGGACTGGATCTTGCCCGGCGCGGGGCCCCAGACGCTCTCGATGACCTTGAGCGGCGGGGTGGTGCGCACGATCGTGTCGGCATCCACATGGGCGGCGACATTGGCCTCCTGCCCGTATTGCTTGGCGTTGCCATGGAGGACGGCATTGCGCAGATCGTCGACGGAGGCCGGCACCTCGACGTCATAGCCCTCGGCCTTCATCCGCGTGAGCGTGTTGAAAAGGCTCTCGAAGACGCTGAGATAGGCGGCTGTCCCGATGGCACCCGCATTGGGCGGGAAACCGAACAGGACGATCCCCACCTTCTTCTCGGCGTTCTGCTTGCGGCGCAGCGTGGCAAGCCGCTTCGTCTTTTCCACAAGGCTGTCGATCCGCTCGAGGCACGGCGCCATGGCCTTGGTGTCCGAGGCGCGCGGGCAGTTGTAGGAACAGCCCTGGCAGCCGTCGGGCCCATGCCGCCCGCCGAAGACGGTGGGGTTCGTCGCCCCGTCGATCTCGGGCAGCGCGACCAGCATCGTGGTCTCCACGGGGCCGAGCCCGCCCTGGGACGAGGCCCACTGGCCCAGCGTCTGGAACTCGATGGGATGGGCGGCGATGTAGGGAACATCGAGGCCCTTCAGCACCTCGACCGCCGCCGCGCTGTCGTTGTAGGCCGGCCCGCCGATCAGGCTGAAACCAGTCAACGACACCAGCGCGTCGATCCGCCCGCCCTCGAAGTATTCCGCCATCGCCGGCCGCCCGTCGAGCCCGCCAGCAAAGGCCGGAATAACAGCGAGCCCCGCGTCCTGCATCCGCCGGATGACCCCATCGTAATGGCCCGTGTCGGAGGCGAGCACGTAGCTGCGCATCATCAGAAGGCCGACGGTCGCGACCGGGTTTTCCGGGTTCGGCAGTTCGGCCACGTCCGTGGTGATGCGGTGCCCCGGCAGATCGGGGTGATAAAGCCCGACCTCGGGGTAGTCGATCGGCGCCGCGGCCCGCGCGCCCTTGAAGGCCGCGTCGCTGGCATAGGTGCCCACGAGAAACCGCACCATCTGCTCGACATTGTCGTCCGACCCGCCGAGCCAGTACTGCATCGTCAGGAACCAGGCGCGCAGGTCCTGCGCCTTGCCGGGGATGAACTTCAGAATCTTCGGCAGACGGCGCAGAAGCTTCATCTGCTTCTCGCCGGAATTGGCGGAAGGCCCCTTCGACCCGCGCAGCTTCTTCAGAAGCTTCATCGGCCCCGTCGCGGGCTTCATCATGTCGAGCTCGCCCATCCGGGTCAGCTGAACCACCTCCCGCGCCGAGATCACGCCGATCATGGCGTCGCAATGGTCGCGCCGCGCCTGCAGATCGGGAAGGATCGCGGTGATGTGCTCCTCGATGAACAGCAGGTTCGCCACGATGATGTCGCCATGCCGGATCGCGGTCTTCGCCTCCTCGAGCGCGGCCGGGTTCTCCGCCCATTCCGCCGAGGCATGGACCGACACGCTCAGGCCCGGGAACTCGCCCGCGAGACGCTCCGAGACCCGCGCCGCCGGCCCCGCCGCATGGCTGTCCAGCGTGACGATCACGACCC
This sequence comes from uncultured Roseicyclus sp., assembly GCA_964525355.1. GTDB lineage: Bacteria > Pseudomonadota > Alphaproteobacteria > Rhodobacterales > Rhodobacteraceae > Roseibacterium. The sequence goes on along the minus strand of CAZGHJ010000135.1, from coordinate 2,016 downwards.
GGTAGCCGGGGATATGGTCTCCATCACCGCGCAAAATGGGCCTTCGCTTCGTAAAGGGTGTCAACGCTGATCTCGCTCACACCGCGCTCGGCGGCGTATTTCTCGGTGTTCCGCTTGGCCTTGCCGCGGACGAAGAAGGGGATCTTCTTCAACTCGCGCTCGGCATCGGCCAGCCAGACCATGACGTCCGAGCCGGTCTCGACCGCTTCGGCACTCTCGCCCTGCTTCTTCTTGTCAAAAATACGGTCTTCGGGAGCGACCTCTGCGGCCGGGGACGCCGTCTCCGGCGAGGCACGATGCGCTTTTCGCGCGTGACCGCCGTGGTGCGATGGCCCGGCCTCGTCGTGGAACTCGAAATCCTCGCGGAACATGGCGAGAAGATGCTCCTCGAGCCCCATCACCAGCGGGTGGATCCAGGTGTCGAAGATGACGTTCGCGCCTTCCCAGCCCATCTGCGGCGAATACCGCGCGGGGAAGTCCTGCACGTGCACGGGGGCCGAGATCACGGCGCAGGGAATGCCGAGACGCTTGCCAATATGGCGCTCCATCTGCGTGCCGAGGATCATCTCGGGCGAGGCCTCCTCGATGGCCTTCTCGACCTCGAGGTAATCGTCGGTGACGAGCGCCTCGAGACCGAACTCGCGGCCCAGCTGGCGGATGGACCGGGCAAACTCGCGGTTGTAGCAGCCGAGACCCACGACCTCGAAGCCCATCTCGTCGCGCGCGATCCGCGCCGCGGTCTTCACGTGCGTCGCATCGCCGAAGAGGAACACGCGCTTGCCCGTCAGGTAGGTCGAGTCGACCGACTTCGACCACCAGGGCTGACGCAGGCGGGAGAGATCCTTTTTCGGCTCTACACCGCAGATCCGAGCCACTTCGGCGACAAAATCGTGGGTCGCACCGACGCCGATCGGCACGGTTTTCGTGTAGGGGATGCCGAGCGTCCGCTCCATGTGGCGCGCGGCGGTCTCGGCATGCTCGGGATACATCAGGACGTTGACATGCGCCTGGCCCAGCCGCGTCAGGTCCTCCGGCGTCGCGTCGAAAGGCGCGACCACGTTGATCCCGATCCCCATCTCGTACAAGAGGCCCTTGACCTCCTCGATATCGTCGCGGTGCCGGAAGCCCAGCGCGAGCGGGCCGATCAGGTTGGCGGTGATCTCGGGCGTTCTCTCCATCGGCTGCGCGAGTGCGCGGACGAGCTGGTAGAAGGTCTCGTCGCTGCCGAAGTTTTCCTTCCGCTGATAGGAGGGAAGTTCCAGCGCCACGACGGGGACGGGGATGCCCATGGTCTCGGCGAGGCCGCCGGGATCGTCCTGGATCAGCTCGGCCGTGCAGGAGGCGCCGACGATCAGGGCCTGCGGCTGGAAGCGGTCATAGGCATCCTGGCAGGTCTTCTTGAAGATGCCGGCCGTGTCCTCGCCGAGGTCGCGGCCCTCGAAGGTGGTGTAGGTGACCGGCGGGCGGTGGTTCCGCCGCTCGATCATGGTGAAGAGGAGGTCGGCATAGGTGTCGCCCTGGGGGGCGTGGAGGACGTAGTGCAGGTCCTTCATCGCCGTGGCGACGCGCATCGCGCCCACATGGGGCGGGCCCTCGTATGTCCAGACGGTAAGCTTCATGGCCGACCGCTGGGGCTCTGCCGTCGCCATTGTCTCTCGGACCAATGGCGCGACAATGGCGACCCCCGCCGTATTTGGAACAAGAAGAAGGAGCGGGTCATTCGGCTGCCTCCAGTTTCAGGAGCGCGCGGCGACGGAGCGGGCGGCTGAAGAGCCCCGCGAGATCGCCGGCCTGGTCGTAGAAATGGACGGGCGTGAAGACGAGTTCGATCGCCCATTTGGTGGTGAGCCCCTCCGCCTCGAGCGGGTTGGCGAGGCCGAGGCCACAAACCGTGAGATCGGGGCGCGCGGCACGCACCCGGTCGAGTTGCAGGTCGACGTCCTGGCCTTCGGAAATCGTGGGGCCTGCCGGGATCAGGTCGAGGTCGGCGCCCACCAGGCCCTTGTGGATATAGGG
>CAZGHJ010000134.1:0-8284 GCA_964525355.1 uncultured Roseicyclus sp. | reverse complement strand
AGCAGCATGCCGTCGCCGAGAAGTGAGAGGATTTCCATGATCTGGGGCGCCCGGCAGGAGGTCTAGTAGATGATGTCGTAGAGCACGTCGAACACCGGGTCGGTGAAGGACATGCCCGTCGGCATGGTGATCTGCATCGCGCCTTCGAAGAAGAAGAAGAAGATCAGCGGTGTCGCGACGGCGAGCGTCAGGGTCAGCGCCCAGGAATGGCGGCCCAGAAAACGCAGGTAGTAGACGAGGAAGACCGCGATCGCCCCGTACATGGAGATCACGTCGATCAGCGCGACGAAGACGAGGACGCCGCCGCCCACGCTGGCGACCATGCGCCAGCCATGGCTGTCGAGAAAGGGCTCCTCGGAGCGCGATGGCGGCGATGTCCGCCGCCACCAGTTGAACGCGATCATGCCGCAACAGACGAGCATGATGGCCGAGAGCCAGAACGGCCACGCACCGCCTCCGGGCCCTCGGTCGGTATAGCCGATGGGCAGTTCGGCACTCTTCCACATCAGGTAGACGGAGAAGAGCGCCAGCAGCCCGGCCATGAAAATCTCGCCGTTGCGCATGTCTGTCTTGCCTCGATCAGCAGCCGGTCCCGGGGACCGGGTTACTCGCCAAGCGCGGCAAGAAGGTCACGATGGTTCGCCACCTGGCGCGTCCAGTAGGCCCGCGTCTCGTCGGCGTTCATCCACAGCGGAGAGAGGCTTTCGGACACCAGATAGTCCTGCCATTCCTCGCTGTCGTAGATGCGCGTGAAGAGATCGCGGTAATACTCGGCGGCCTCGTCGGACATGCCCGGCGCTCCGACCACGGCCCGCTGGTTGTAGTACGAGAAATCGTGACCCAGTTCCATGATCGTCGGCACGTCGGGATAGCTCGGCATGCGCTCGTCCGAGAAGGCCAGGAGCGGCACGAAATCGCCCGCTTCGTAGAAGCCCTTGGCCTCGGCCGGGTTGTTGACGGTGGCCATGATCTGCTGACCGGCAAGGTCGCGCGCCACGGCGCCGCCGCCGTCATAGGGGATGTAGTTCACATCAAGATCGAAGGCGTCCGACATGTAGGCGATGACGATCGAATCCTCCTGGCCGGCGCCGGTGCCGCCCATCACGAACTCGCCGCCCATGGACTGCACGCGTTCGACGAACTGGTCGACATTGGTGATGCCCGAATCGGCATGGACCCAGAGCACGAACGGGTCGACGCCCATCATGGCGATGGGGGTGAAGGTCTCGATGTCGATCCCGAGATTCTCCTGCCGGAGCGGCGTGGTGTAGAACGAGTTCAGCGTCACGAGGATCGTGTGATCGGGATCGGAGGCGTTGGCGACATGGATCAGCGCCTCGGCGCCCGAACCGCCGCCGCGGTTGGTGGGCACGAGCGGGCGGCTCGTCATGTCATATTCCTCGGCCACCGACTGGATGAACCGGGCGATCTGGTCGGCGCCGCCGCCGGGGCCTGCCATGATGGTGAAATCGATCGGGCGGCGCGGCTCCCAATCCTGCGCCACCGACGGCAGCGGCATGAGCGCGATCAACGCCGCGCAGCCTGCCTGCAACATGGTCCGTTTCGAAAAATTCATTGTTTTTCCTCCCTCTTGGTAGGCCATCGCTGCACGCGCGTTCCGTGAGTCGCGCACAGGCCCAGCTGTGGGGAAACTATATTCCAAATCGTACACATCAAGAGAAATTTAGTTGCGTACGATAGTATGCCGTCAATGGGCCATCACCACGGGGATCGTCGCCTCGTCCACGACGGTCTGGGTGTTGCCGCCGAACAGCGTCTCGCGCTCGTGGCTGTGACCGTAGGCGCCCATGACCAGAAGGCTGGCGCCGACCTCGGCGGTCTTGGCCAGAAGCGCCGCACCGGGCCTGCGGGCGTCGAAACGGTGGATCTCGGCGGCGACACGGCGCAGCCGGTAATATTCGACCAGTTCCTCGGCCGTGGCCCCGTGCGGCTCGCCGCTGCCGGCCGCAAGGATGGTCACCCGCTCCGCCGCGGCCATGAGGTCATGGGTCAGCGCCACGCTGCGCCCGGCCTCGAGCGATCCGTTCCAGCCCAGCGCCACGTGCCGGCCGAAATCGGCGGCGACCGCGTCGGAGGGCGGACACATCAGCACCGCGCAGCCGGTCTGGAACAGCGCCGATTTCAGCGCGTTCGTGCCGAGGTTCCGGTCCCGGTTGGGCTTGGCCGTCACGATCAGGTCCGCAAGGCGGCCGTGATGCTTGATGATATCGCCCATGCGGCCGAATTCCTCGATGAAATGGACCGTCGCGCGCGAGCCGTCGGGGCTGTCGGTCTCTTGCAGATCGAGGGCCATCGCGGTCTCGTGCAGCGCGCTGCGCAGCGCCTCCTCTTCCTGATCGGCCAGTTCGGAGGCCTGCGACATGATCGTGTCACGGGCGAAGGCCGGCAGGAGCGTGCTGTAGGGGATCATGTCGTCGGGCCGCGCCCGGCAATGCGCCACGACCACATGCGCCTTGTGGCGATGGGCCAGCGCGGCGGCGTGGCGTATCACGGTTTCTCCCATCCCGTCGCCACGGACCGGAACCAGTATCTTTGCGAGCATTCGGTTTGCCTCCCTCCTCGTGCCGCCCAGCCGCCCTTCCGGCCGCGGCGATGCATCCTGCGGGCTACGTTAGCTCGATTCTGTCACCTGGCCTGAAAAAAGCGCGCAGGTCGGCGCCGGCACCCGCCGGTCAGCCACGGCGCGCTCGATTCAAAAGGGGCGGACAATTGCCCGCCCCGATTTGATGGAGTTGCAGCTTTGGCCGTCAGAACTGCATCTCGAAGAACGCGCGCACGCGATGCTCCTCGAAGCCGTCGGCGAACAGGGCCCCGCCATACTCGACGCCGAGGCGCGAGTTGCCGTTGCCAAGTGCCACGGAGACTTGCGTCCCCACGTCGAGCCAGGTGTCGTCCATCCCGTCAAGCGGGCTCGACATGCCGGGAAGCGCGCTGCCCGCAAAGCTGGAGATCACCTCGCCGTCGCCGCCGCTGCGGCCGCTGAGGGCCAGATGGCCGCCGATTTCGAAATTGCCCGAGGTATACTGGCCCTGCGCGCCAAGCCGCGCGATCACCATGTCGGTGTCGAGATCCCCGACATCGAGGTTGAAGAGCCCGGCCCCGGTTTCGCTGTAGCCGTCGATCGCGATATCGTAATACTCGAACGAGGCCATGGGACCGTATTGCAGGCCGCCGCCGCCGCCGACCATCCAGTTGGCCGCAAGCCCGGCGTAGAAGGTCGTGCCGTCGGTTTCCCCCGTCGCGGTTTCGTCGATGGCACCGAAGGCGATGTTGCGCGTGATGTCATAGGACATCGACTGGAAGCCCGCCGCGACACGCATGTTCAGGCGGCCGCTGCCCGCCTGGCCGCTGTAGCGCGCGAAGCCCGTCAGGCCGTAGCCATCGGCCTCGATGTCGCCGCGGTCGGACATGATGTCCGCCTCGCCCGACACGCCGCTGAGCATGACGCCCCCGCTCCATTCGGGAGAGAAGGACAGCTCCACGCCGCCATGCACGCCCACGGTGTTCGTGTCGTAGGCGGCCCCGTTCTCCGTGCGGTCGTAATCGGCCATGCTGCCGTTGATCGAGACGAAGCCGCTGGCGGTCTCGCTCATCGCCCAGCGGCCCATGCCCTGGCTTGCAACCTCCATCCCGGCATCGCCGCCGCCGCCGGTGCCGAGCGCGAAGAGCGCGTCCGAGCCCAGGCCGTAGGACAGGCCGCCGAAGGCGCCCATGAAGCTCTGCCCGATGCTTTCCAGCGCCATGCGCTGCTCGCCCGCCGTCGGCAGGGCGAGGATGTCGCCGATCAGCCCGTCGTTCAGCACGAGCGGGTCGCCCGCATAGGCCGCGTCGGCGCCGAGGAACGGAATGTTCGCGGCATCGAGTGCCGCCGCCACGCCGAACTGAAGATCGTTCGCCGCCACGTTGACGATCGGGGCGAAGACCGGAACGAAGCGCAACGTGAACTCGCCCAGGGCGATGTCGCCCGCGTCGATGTTGAAGTTCAGGTTGAGGTTCGCGAGATCCTCGATGGCCGCGGTCTCGAAGGCCGGATTGGCCTCGATCGCGGCCAGAAGCTCCGCCGGGACTTCCGTGCCCGACAGCGCCTCGCGGTCGATGGAGCCGATGGCGCCGACGAGTTCCGTTTCGGTCACCCCGAGCGCGGCGGCAAGCTGCGCGTAGGTGTAGGCGCCGTCCGTGCCGTCCTGGATCGACAGGTTGCCCCAGATCCAGGCGTCACGGCTGGGGTCGAACCACGCGATGAGGGAGCCCTCGTCGGTCGGATCGCCGTTGTCATCCCAGAAAATGCCGTCGGGCAGCATGTTCGTGGAGATGAGCGCGTCGCCGAACGTGCTCGTGAAGAAGGTGCTGCCACCCGCCTGCGTGAGACCGGAGACATCGATGATCGTGCCGTCGGCATTCTGGATCGCGACGAAGGCGGCCCGCTCGGTATCGAAGAAGCCGATGGCCCCTTCCTGCCCGCCGGTTCCGAACAGGCCGCCGGGGAAGAAGACCCGCTGAAGGGGGTTCTGTCCGTCGGTCGCGCCGCCCAGGAAATCATCCCATTGATCCGTTTGGATCTCGGTGAGGTTGTCGAACAGCACGGCTGCGGCCGGATCCGACGCATCCATGATCGTGAAGTTGCTGCCCGTCCCGGTCCCCAGCACCATGTCGAAGCTCAGGATTCGCGCGCCGGTCTCGTTCGTCACCTTGCCGAAGTTGAAATACTCCGTGATGCCGCTCGAGGGTGCGACCCCGAACCGGAGATCGAAGGGATTCGTCGCGTCCAGCCGCAGCTTGTAGCGGTTGCCGCTGGCAGGCCCCTGCTGGCAGCCGGGATTGGAGGGGTTGGTCAGCGGCACCTGGTTGGATCGGATGCAGTTCTGCGCGTTTTGCGGCGAGAACCCGTTGGCCGTGATGAAATCGTCGTTGTTGAGGGCGTCGGTGTAGATGGCGATGCCCGGCGCGACCACGTTCTCGTCGTCGTCAAGCAGGACGAAACCGCCCCCGCTCCAGCCGATGAATTCGTCGATCTCGCCCGCATGGGCGGCGCTCATCGCCAGCGCGGCCGAAAGACCCAGAATGGATGTTCCGGCTCTCAGAAGAGCCCTGTGCCTGCTCATAAACTGTCCCTCGTCTCGATTTTGCCGCCCGGAAATCGGGCAAGATACGCTGCGGGGCCACCCAGCCACACGTGAAGGCCGATTAACCTGCAGTCAGCATCTATTGACGCTGCCGATCTCCTCGCAAATCAACTCTTCGCACGTCCGGAATTTTCAAGCCCGATGTTGCAAGCCAGCCACGCACCGATGCGCGGGCCGGTCCGGCGCCACATCGCTTCGCCCGAGGCACGACGCCGAGCGAAGGAATGACGCCCCTTCGGCGTGCATCGAACAAAAAAGACGCCCGCGAATCATGCTCACGGGCGCCTTTGGGTTTCGGTTTCCGGGAAGGGGACGGATCAGTTGCCGCGTCCACCGCCATGGCCATTTCCGCCGCCGCCATGGCCGTTTCCACCACCGCCATGGCCGTTTCCGCCGCCGCCATCACGGCCCTGGCCGCCGCCGCCACGCGACTGGCCCCCGCGACCCGAGCCACGGTCGGGGTCCTGAGCCCCTTCGCCGCGCATTTCGTCCTCGCCCGGCGTCCCGACGCTCTGTTCCTGGTTCGCGTCGTGGTTCTTGCCCAGCACGGTATCCTCGGAGGTTGCCCATGGATTGTTATGTGCGGCGAGGACCGGTGTCGTCATCAAGACGGAGAGCACCAGGCCAATTGCGAATCTCATTTGTTTGCCTTTCGGATTATTGACATGCGCAGTTCCTGGAGACGCTGGTATCCGCGGAAAGTTAATTGAACGTGAACCCAGCCGCGCGGTCGCAGCCGACCGCACCGGCCTCACGGGCGCAGGTGGCCGCCGGACGGCGCCAGCCTTCCTGGCGGAGGTTGCCGCGGTTCGTCACGCAGCCTCGACGAGCGCGCCTGCAAGGGCATCATGGACGCGCGCCGCACCAGGCTCGGGAATGGCTCCGCGCAACGGTCAGAGTTGACCTTGATCAATGCGTTGGACTTTTTCATGCGTCAATTTTCGACATGCACCACGAGAGGAGGGGTTTTTTCATGCAACGTGGGTTTTTCCTTTTCGCAGCAATTGTTGCTGCGGGGGCCATTCCGGGCCTGGCGGCGGCGGAAACCGTTGGCGTAAGCCGTTGCGACCAGCAAGTGAGCGACGGCGTGTTCGAACCGGGGCTCATGACGGTCGACGCCGATGGTCAGCGTCAGTTTTTCCCGGTTGGCGAGCGCGGGTTGACGCGCTCCATCGTGTTCAACCGGATGCAGGCCTTCGAATGGGTCGAGGCCCAGGACATCTTCCCCGACGATACGATCTTCACGAATTACGATGGCTACATCTGCGGTGTGCCTGACGAGGAAGATCGTGGTTCAGGCGAAGCCGAAGGTGGAGCCGATGACGCGCCGGCCGACGATGAAGGCAACGGCGAAGATGACGGTAACGGTGAAGACGACGGCAATGGTGAAGATGACGGCGATGGTGAGGGAAACCAGAACCAGAACCAGAACCAGAACCAGAACCAGAACCAGAACCAGAACCAGAACGAAAACCAGAACCAGAACCAGAACGAAAATCCGAACGAGGGTGGCTGAGACATGGCACCTGGGCTCTGGGCCGGAGTATTCCGGCCCAGTAGGCCAATCTTGTCATCCCGCGGATTCCCTCTGGCCCGCGCCTTTTGTCGGGGCCGCAGGACAATTCCGATCATGCTCAACGCGGACCCCAATGGCGCGCCCGCCTTGAGCGCGGGGCGATCATTCGCTGCGAGAGGCTTTCAGATCCCCAATGGGCCGTCCGCCCGAAAGCCGCATTCGGCGGCAGGTGTTTCGGACCCGCGCGACCGAGCGCCTCTGGCGACCCCTGAAGGACTCGAACCCTCAACCTGCTGATTAGAAGTCAGCTGCTCTATCCTGTTGAGCTAAGGGGCCGCTTGCGCCGTTGCATAGCCGAGCCGCAGCGCGCGGTCCACGCTCAAAGCGTGGGTGGGCAAGGAGCCCGGTCGCGCATCGGCATTGCGAGCCGCGGCGCGGCCCGCGCTCAATGGGTCCAGGCACCGCGCCTGTCGGTGGCGAAATTCTCGCCATAGCCGCGCGGGCGGATGTTCGGCTTGCGTGGCTTGGGCTGCACGACAACCGCATCGATGCCGTGATCGGCGGCGTAATCTTTCGCCGCCTCGAGCGTGTGAAACCGCAGCCGGACCTGGCTGTCCATGTCCGAGGAACTGGTCCAGCCCATCAGCGGATCGATCTGCCGCGCGCTGGCGGGCGCGAATTCCAGCACCCAGTCGCGCGTCTTGGCCGTGCCCGAGGACATCGCGGATTTCGCCGGTTTGTAGATGCGCGCGCGCATGGTCCTGGCCTCTTTCGCCTTGGTGTTCGTGCGCCCGGTTATGCCCATGGCGACAGCTGCGCGCAACGCCCAAGCTGTCGCGGTATGGCGGGCCTGCACGGGAACGCGTGCCGGTCTCGTCTGCGGAACTGCGCGTATCAGGAGGAGGCGAAGAGGGTTACCGATCTGACCCGAGGGAGCGAGGGGTGGGTGGTGGTTCAGGTCGGATCGGTAACCGCTTCTGCTGCTTGCTCCCTGAGGTTAGGCAACGCAGAGGCGACATGCAACAAATTTTTCATCTTAAAGTTGTAAACGACCGATTGGAATAAGTTATGATTTGTTAACCATTTTCAACGCGATGGCGCGATGCGCGGCGGGGCTCCGCGCAGCCCCCTTGAAGGCTGCCGCGAAGCCCTCATTCTATCCGTGTCGGGGAGTATGCCATGCACAACAATTCGCCAGAACAGATGCCGGAGACGGGCCGCTCGGTCGATGCGCTGCGCGCGCATCTGAAGATGGAGGGCGGCAAGCGCTTCGTCATGCAGTCCGAGTTCCAGCCCGCAGGCGATCAGCCCACGGCCATCGCCGAGCTGTCGCAAGGCATCCGCGACGCCGAACGCAACCAGGTGCTTCTGGGGGCCACCGGCACGGGCAAGACCTTCACCATGGCCAAGGTGATCGAGGAGACCCAGCGCCCCGCCATCATCCTCGCGCCCAACAAGACGCTGGCCGCCCAGCTTTACGGCGAGTTCAAGGGCTTCTTCCCGGACAACGCGGTGGAGTATTTCGTCAGCTACTACGACTACTACCAGCCCGAGGCCTACGTGCCGCGCTCGGACACCTATATCGAGAAGGAATCCCAGATCAACGAACAGATCGACCGGATGC
>CAZGHJ010000133.1:0-8298 GCA_964525355.1 uncultured Roseicyclus sp. | reverse complement strand
CGAGGCCTATTCCAGCGTCTCGGGCCAGAACTCCAACAACTCCATCCGCGTGACCGACGCATTCCTCAAGGCGGTCGAAGAGGACGGGGATTGGCAGCTTATCAACCGCGTGGACGGCAAGGTCGCGAAGACCGTCAAGGCGCGGGATCTGTGGGAAAAGGTCGGCCATGCCGCCTGGGCCTGCGCCGATCCCGGCATCCAGTTCCACGACACGGTCAACGCCTGGCACACCTGCCCGGAGGACGGGGCGATCCGCGGCTCGAACCCGTGCTCGGAATACATGTTCCTGGACGACACGGCCTGCAACCTCGCGTCGATGAACCTGCTGACCTTCTACTCGGGGGGCAAATTCGACGCCGAAAGCTTCATCCACGCCACGCGGCTCTGGACGCTGACGCTGGAAGTCTCGGTGATGATGGCGCAGTTCCCGTCGAAGGAGATCGCGCAGCGCAGCTTCGATTTCCGGACGCTGGGCCTGGGCTACGCAAATATCGGCGGGCTGCTGATGAACATGGGTCTGGGCTACGATAGTGCCGAGGGCCGGGCGCTCTGCGGTGCGCTGACGGCGATCATGACCGGGGTCTCCTACGCCACCTCCGCCGAGATGGCGTCGGAACTCGGCCCCTTCGCGGGGTTCGAGAAGAACCGCCAGCACATGCTGCGCGTCATCCGCAACCACCGCGCCGCGGCCTACGGCAAGACCGACGGCTACGAGGCGCTCAACGTCAACCCGGTGGCGCTCGACCACGGGAACTGCCCAGAGCCGCGGCTTGTGGACCTGGCCAAGCAGGCCTGGGACGAGGCGCTGACCCTGGGCGAGGCGCATGGCTACCGCAACGCGCAGGCCACCGTGATCGCGCCCACCGGCACGATCGGCCTGGTGATGGATTGCGACACCACCGGTATCGAGCCCGACTTCGCGCTGGTGAAGTTCAAGAAGCTCGCCGGCGGCGGCTACTTCAAGATCATCAACCGCTCGGTTCCCGCGGCGCTCGAGACGCTGGGCTACACCTCCAGCCAGATCGAGGAGATCATCGCCTACGCGGTCGGTCACGGCACGCTGGGCCAGGCGCCCGGCATCAACCACACCTCGCTGATCGGCCACGGTTTCGGCCCCGAGGAGATCCGCCGGGTCGAGGAGGCGCTGCCGTCGGCCTTCGACATCCGCTTCGTCTTCAACCAGTGGACGCTGGGCGAGGCCTTCTGCACCGAGACGCTGGGCATTCCGGCCGCGAAGCTGAACGACCCGGGTTTCGACATGCTGCGGCACCTGGGCTTTTCCAAGGCCGAGATCGAGGCGGCCAACGACCATGTCTGCGGGACCATGACGTTGGAGGGCGCGCCCTTCCTCAAGGAAGAGCACTATCACGTCTTCGATTGCGCCAACCCCTGCGGCAAGAAGGGCAAGCGGTTCCTGTCGGTCGACAGCCACATCCACATGATGGCCGCCGCCCAGTCCTTCATCTCGGGCGCGATCTCGAAGACGATCAACATGCCGAACACGGCCACGATCGAGGATTGCCAGAAGGCCTACGAGCTCAGCTGGTCGCTCGGCACCAAGGCGAACGCCCTTTACCGTGACGGCTCGAAGCTCAGCCAGCCGCTCGCCAGCGCGCTGGTGGAGGATGACGAGGAGGCCGCCGAGACGCTCGAGACGGGCAGCCCCCAGGAAAAGGCGCAGGTGCTGGCCGAGAAGGTGGTCGAGAAGATCATCGTCAAGGAGATCGTCCGCGCCCATCGCGAGAAGCTGCCCCAGCGGCGCAAGGGCTACACGCAGAAGTCGATCATCGGCGGGCACAAGGTGTACCTGCGGACCGGCGAATACGCGGACGGCTCGCTCGGCGAGATCTTCATCGACATGCACAAGGAAGGCGCGGGCTTCCGGGCGATGATGAACAATTTCGCCATCGCGGTCTCGGTCGGGCTCCAGTACGGGGTGCCGCTGGAAGAGTTCGTGGACGCCTTCACCTTCACCAAGTTCGAACCCTCGGGGATGGTGCAGGGCAACGACTCGATCAAGAACGCGACCTCGATCCTCGACTACATCTTCCGCGAACTGGCGGTGAGCTACCTCGACCGGACGGATCTGGCCCATGTGGTCCCCGAAGGCGCGAGCTTCGACGATCTGGGCCGCGGCGTTGAGGAGGGCGTGTCCAACGTCACGCCCGTGAGCGACAGCGCCGCCTCCAAGTCGCTGGAGGTGCTCAAGCAGATCAGCTCCACCGGCTATCTGCGCAAGCGGGTGCCGCAGGACCTGGTGGTACTTCGGGGCGGCGCCGACCCGATGCGGTCGCTGGAGACGCTGGTGCCGGAGGCACGGCAAGGGGGCGTCATGCCGGAGGCAAGGGACGATGGCCTGACGGAGATCCGCAACGGCGGCACGATCGCGGCCACGGCCGCCACGGTCGCGGTCGCCACCGGATCGGTGCACATCGATGCCGCGACCAAGGCCCGGATGCAGGGCTACGAGGGCGAGGCCTGCGGCGAGTGCGGCAACTACACGCTGGTCCGGAACGGGACCTGCATGAAATGCAACACCTGCGGCGCGACGAGCGGCTGTAGCTGAGACATCGGCGGGGGCGTGCAAATATTCGTACGAATATTTGCAGTCTCCCAGACGAAACCGGGCGCGCCGCCCTCATCCCGTGGCGCGTCTGACTTCCGGGGCGGGTGCGCTCGCCCCTGACGCGGGTCAGGCCGCAGGCAGAACACGACGGGCAGTCAAAGATCAGAGCCTGATCAGCGAAACTGGGGACGCCGCATATGGCGTCCCCTTTTTCTTTGCCGCGCACCCATTCGCCTGACCGCTCGGGATCCTGGCACGTCTTCACACTTCATCAATCCTGCCATGCGGAGATGGGATCAGGCTTCGCAGAGCGCCCATCTGCCGCTAGGCTCGCCGTGCCGGGCTGGAAGGGGGCTCCGGTACGGGGAGACGCGCCATGTGCGTGCCGTCGCCCATCCGCGATGGAGGAGATCGCATGACACCACCGATCAGGCCCGGATCCCGAAATTCGGACCACACCCATCTTGTCGTCGGCTGCGGGATCGTCGCAACGGCCGCGCTCGCCGGGATCTGGGCGCCGCCCAACCTTCTGGCGATCCTGTCGCTTCTGGTGCTGATGCGGATCTGCTGGCTGGAGGACAATATCTGCAACGACCTGATCGGCCGCGACCGGCTGCCGGGCTCCTACGTGAACACCTCGATCCGGCGCGGCAATCTCCTGCGGCGCTGGTTCGGGCTGGAGACGGGCGAGGGGGCGGCGCGGCTGCCGCCGCACCAGCTTGCCACGGCCATGCGGGCGGAGATCCAGGTCTGGGGCTGCATGCTGTTCGGGATCGCGGCGACGCTCGTGGCGCAGGTCACGGCGTTCGGGCCCGTGATCGGCCTTGCGGCGGGCGCGGTGCTGCTGACGATGGCGCTCGCCCGTGCCGACCGCCTGGCGGTCTCGCTCGCCCATTGCGCCGCGGGCCGGGCGTTGCCGCAGCGGCTGCTTCTGCCGACACACCGCCGGATGGCCGACGACAGCGAATAGCGAGGCACCTCATCGGCCGGGATCCGGTCGCCCCGGCGGAGACGTGCGGGAACCGGCAGCCGGATACCCGTCAACACGGTCGAGCCGGGTCTGCGCGGCGGTGTGTAAGCGCGGTTATTCGAGCAGCAGGCCCCGCACATCTCGAACTCACCCAGCTCCTTGATCGTCCCATCGACGGGCTCCGCGGGGAACCGGCGGCCGGAATCGGGCAGGCCGCCAGCAAGTCGACAATCTCCACCTCTTGGCCGAAGGCCAGGACGCCCGCACGTCCCGGAAAATCCGGCGTGACCATGTCGAAGGCAAAGCCGGTCTTGGTTTTCAGATTCCGGCGAAACGGCCGATCTGGTGTCGCGCCCGGCATCAGGTCCGAGGCACGTCGCGGCCTCGCTCGCGGACCGACACCTCACGCATCCCGCGCCACCTCCACGTTCACCGGGCGGCACGGGTCGATCAGGGCCAGCAGGAGCGGCATCAAGCGGTTGCGATGCGCCGGCAGGCTGGCGAGCATCGCCTCCAGCGCGCCGCCCGGGGCCAGCATGTGGTCGGTCGGCGTGACCCGTGAAAGCGCCGTCACGCACCCGTCCGCCGTGGCGACGCGGAACGCGTAATTGCCGCGCGGAGCCGGCACCAGCGCGCTGCCCGGCGCAACAGTCGGGGGTCTTGGCGTCGCGCCGGTCAGAACCATGGCGAGGTCGATCACCCGGCCCGTCGCGCGCCAGAGCGGACCGCGGCCGTAGAAGGCCTCCACGTAGTTCATTGCGGGCGTCGCGGCTTGCCGCGCGGCCGGCGAGTTTTCCACGGGGCCGGAACGAAAGGCGCTTTCGGCGTCCACGAACGGCAGGCCGTCCGCCACGGCGCCGCGCGGACCGAAGAGATCGCCGATCACCCGCAGAAGCGGCGCCACGCCGTCATCCGACCCCAGGAACCCGGCCATGTCGAAATCGTTCGCCGGGACCTGCGCAGGCGGCCCGAACAAGGCGTGCAGCGCGGCACCGTCATCGCCCAGGCAGGCGCGGTCGAAGAGCGGCTTGATGCCGAGCGCGTGCGGCCAGCCCATGAAGATCTGCACGAGGTGCTCGCGCCGCAGGTCGGCGGAAAGCTCCGCCTTGTCCGCAGGCCGGCCAGTGGCGATGTCGAAGGCCGCCAGTTGCGCCGCACGGCAGAGTGTGAAGACCCGGCCGATCGTCTCGCGCGCCTCGGCAACCGGACGGCCGAGCACCAGAGCCTCGGCCCGGAGGTCGTCCTGCGCCTCGACGCGCCAGTGACCGGCCGTGTCGAGCATCAGGCAACGTGCTCGGCCGACACGCCCGCCGAGGGGCCTCGTGTCAGCCCGGCGCGTCGATCTCCGACGCGGTCCGGCTCGCCAATAGCCGGCGCGCGCCACGAGCCTCGGCCGAAACCGACGAGAGAAAGGCGGAAATCCCTGGTCATCTGCGCGACTTCCTAATCGGCGAATTCGCGGAGGTCTTCGGGCGTGACGCGCACGGCGAGGATTTGCGCGATCCGGGCCATGTAATCTGATCGGTCCCGAACCTTGGGCAGGGCGCCGATCTGGATGCCGTCGCGAAAGAAAATCAGCGAGGGCGTCTCGTGGACGGCCACGGCCTCACGGGTTTCCGCCCGGATCTCGTCGTCGATCACGGCGCAATCGAAGGCTTTCTCGAAGGAAAGCCACAGCTCGGGCAGGATCAGGGCGACATCGGCCGTGTCCGGATCGAGGCGCGGATCGCCCGGGATGAAAAGGCAATGGGTGCCGGGCGCCGAGACAAAGGCCGCGCGGGCCTCGGCGGTGGTCAGGAAGGGCAAGCCGAACGCGCCGGTCAGCCGTTCGATCAGGGGGTGTGTGGACATCTCTAGCTGTCTCCCTCCGTTCGGGCGGCGGTCTTGCGCGCAGCCTGTCCCGCCGAACCGGCGCCTCGCCGGCATGGATGGCTCCCGCCGCGTTGCGGGCGGGCCGGCGAGGTAATCGGCTTTAGGGGTCGCCGTCCGATCGCTTGCGTTCAAATTTCGCCGTTCCAAAACCATCACTCGCGCTACGGTATAGTAAAGTTGGTTATTTTCAAGTCGAAGTGGATCGCCTCTGTGGGCAGAACCGATGGCAAGGGCAGGCCCGATGGGTTGTCCTCAATTTCGCAGCGTCGATCCGGATGAGCGAAATCGCGATCATCGCGCGAATGCCACTCCGGAGGATGCGCTGCGCGCTTCTCGCGTCACCAGTGGGATGAGCGTGCCGGACGTGACCCTGGCCCGCCATACGCGCTCCGTAGATCATGCGATGGGGCGGGGCAGGACGCAGCACCGGGCCGTCAATACGGGGTGATGCCGTTTTCATGTATAAGAAAACGACTGGTTAAGCAGCCGAGCATGTTCTCCGCCTTATCGTTGTCGATGAACCGAGGCGGGCGCGGGCGCTTCCTTATGCAGGTCTCCAGAGCGCCGTCGAGCCCGTGGATCAGCAGGTGGCGCAACGAGACCGCAAACGGCACCGCACCGACGCGTGCCTGCCGTCAAGAGTAAGGCGATTGGGCACAGCCTGCGTAGATGAGCCTCACGGCCTCGGTGATATCGTATTCTTCTATACGAACGACTTGCGCGGGCAGCCAGACAGGCGACCCAATGTTCATTCGGCCGCGTCCATGACGATGACCGGCTCCATCCGATTGAGGATCTCTTCGGCCAGGTGGCACTTGATCTGATGGCCCTTGTCGAGGGTGCGCATGGGCGGCACTTCGGTCTCGCAGAGATTGCCGGGGACGTCGGTCTTCCAGCGGCAGCGCGTCTGGAACGGACAGCCCGGCGGCGGGTTCATGGCGGACGGGATATCGCCCTCGAGGACGATGTGCTGCTTCTGCACGGAGGTATCCGCGATGGGCACGGCCGAAAGAAGCGCCTCCGTGTAGGGGTGATAGGGCGGCGAGAAGACCTGGTCGGTGTCGCCGATCTCGACCACATGGCCGAGATACATGACCATGACCCGATCCGAGAGGTAACGCACGATGGAGAGGTCGTGGGAGATGAACAGGAGCGTCGTCTTCTCGTTGCGCTGGATCTCCATCAGAAGGTCCGTGACCGCGGCCTGGACCGACACGTCGAGGGCCGAGACCGGCTCGTCCGCCACCACGATCCGTGCGCCGCCCGCGAAGGCCCGCGCGATGCCCACGCGCTGTTTCTGACCGCCCGAAAGCTGACGCGGCATGCGCTCGGCGAAGGCGCGGGGCAGCTTCACGAGGTCGAGCAGTTCCAGCATGCGTTGCCGACGCGCCTCGTCGTTCTCGCCGATGCCGAAGACCTCGAGGGCGCGGATGATCTGCCGGCCCACGCTCATCGAGGGGTTCAGCGTGTCGAACGGGTTCTGGAACACCATCTGGATCGAGGAGACGGTCGAGGTGGCACGGGATTCGATGGGCGTGTCCCCGATGGCGGCATTGTCGAGGAAGATACTGCCGTCGGTCGCCGTCTCGAGGCCCATGAGCACCTTGGCGAGCGTGGACTTGCCGCAGCCCGATTCGCCCACGATGGCGAGCGTCTCGCTTTCGCGGGCCTCGAAGCTGAGGGTCTCGTTGGCCTTGACGACCTTCCTGTTGCCGCCGCCGAACATCGCATTGGCGGCCACCTCATAATATTTCTTGAGATTTTCCACGCGCAGGACCACGTCGCCCCTCTCGGTCTTCTCCACGGAATCCGCGACCTCCATCGGCGCAGTCCAGTCGATTTCCGCGAAACGCAGGCAGCGCGTCTGATGACGGTCGCCGCGGGGCACGTCGAACATGGGGATGTCCTTCGCGTCGCAGCGCCCGGCCTCGAAATAGTCGCAGCGGGGGCCGAAGTTGCAGCCCGAGGGACGCTCGTGGGGCAGGGGGAAGTTGCCCGGGATGGCCTTGAGCGGCCGCGCGTTCTTGTCCGCGCCCGGCAGCGGGATCGAGCGGAAAAGCGCCTGCGTGTAGGGGTGCTGCATTTCGTCGAAGACATCCTCGATCGAGCCGGTCTCGACCGCCTCGCCCGAATACATCACGCAAAGCCGGTCGCAGGTCTCGAGGATGAGGCCCAGATTGTGCGAGATGAAGAGCATCGAGGTGCCGTATTTGCGCCCGAGATCCTTCACGAGATCCACCACGGCGGCCTCGACCGTCACGTCGAGCGCGGTGGTGGGCTCGTCGAGGATGAGGAGCGAGGGATTGGCCATGAGCGCCATGGCGATGACGATGCGCTGCTGCTGACCGCCCGACAGCTGGTGGGGGAAGGCGTCGAGGATGCGTTTGGGATCGGGCAGGCGCACATCGGTCACGACCTCGAGGGCACGTTTGCGCGCCTCGTCGGGGCCGAGCCCCTCGTGGATCATGGGCACTTCCATGAGCTGCCTGCCGATCTTCATCGCCGGGTTCAGCGAGGCCATCGGCTCCTGGTAGATCATGGCGATTTCCTTGCCGCGGATCTTCCGCAACTCGTCGTCGGACATGGCGTTGAGATCGCGGCCCTTGAACTTGATCGTGCCGCCGACGATCCGCCCGTTCACGCCCAGGTCCTGCATCACGCCGAGGGCCACGGTGGATTTGCCGCAGCCTGACTCGCCCACGAGCCCCATGGCCTCGCCCGGCATGACGGTGGTGGAAAAATCCATCACCGCCGGGATCTCGCGCAGGCGGGTGAAGAAGGAAATGGAGAGGTTCTCGATCTCGAGGATCGGCCCGTCATAGGTCTCGGGGACAGGGTTCGAGGTATCGGGGGACTCGTCGAGCATGGGCTTACTCCCTCTGGCCCACGG
>CAZGHJ010000132.1:0-8304 GCA_964525355.1 uncultured Roseicyclus sp. | reverse complement strand
CTGCGGATCGTCTCGTTGCGGGAATAGAGGAAATTCGCCGCCAGCACGATCTGCCACATGCCCAGCGTGACGATGAAGGGCGGCAGTTTCACGTAAGCCACCAGGATGCCGCTGATCAGCCCGCAGGTGGCCCCGCAGATCAGCCCGCACAGCACCGCCACCTCCGGCGGCAGGCCGTAACGGAAGGTGAACTGCCCCATGACCACCGAGGACAGCACCATGACCGCGCCCACCGACAGGTCGATGCCGGCCGTGAGGATCACGAGCGATTGCGCCAGCGCCACGATGCCGATGATCTGCACCTGTTGCAGGATCAGCGTCAGCGCGAAGGGCGACAGGAACCGCTCGCCCAGCGTGATGCCGAAGACGATCACGGCGCCGATCAGCACCAGCAAGGGCACCAGGGACGGCGTCATGTGCAGGCGGTTCTGCACCCGGTAGGCCAGCGTCGGCGGGGGCTGCACGAACTCGGCGACCCTGTCGTCGCGGCTCGCGGCGGCTTCGTAATTGTCGGACATGGGCGGCGCCCCCTCGCGGTGAGGTGGTAGATCCCGCCGCGCGGCCAGGCGCGCGGCGGGCGGTTCGGGTGGCCTCAGGCCGCCGGTCTCAGCCCCAGCAGAGCGCGAGCCCCTCCTCGGAGGAGATCGAGGGCACGCCCTCGACCGGGCTGTCGGTGACCAGCGACACGCCGGTGTTGAAGAAATCGAGCCCCGGCGAGGTTTCGGGCAGAGAGCCGTCCTCGGCGTATTGCGCGATGGCCTCGATGCCCAGACGCGCCATGTCCAGCGGGTATTGCTGCGACGTGGCCCCGATCACGCCCTCGGCCACGTTCTGCACCCCCGGACAGCCGCCGTCGACCGACACGATCAGCACGTCACTCTCGCGGCCGATCGCGCGCAACGCCTCGTAGGCGCCGGCGGCCGCGGGCTCGTTGATCGTGTAGACGACGTTGATCATCGGGTCGATGGCCAGCAGGTTCTCCATGCCCTGGCGGCCGCCTTCCTCGGCGCCGCTCGACACGTCCTGGCCGACGATGCGCGGGTCGTCCTCGTCGCCCCAGCGGTTGGGGTCGCCCAGCGCGATGCCGAAGCCTTCGAGGAAGCCCTGGTTGCGCAGGACGCCCACGGTGGGCTGGCTTTCGTTGATGTTCAGAAGGCCGATGCGCGCGTCTGCGGCCGCCTCGCCCAGCCGGCCCGCGGCCCAGGCGCCGATCAGGCGGCCGGCCTCGTAATTGTCGGTCGCGAAGGTCGCATCGGCCGCATCGGCGGGCGACAGCGGCGTGTCGAGCGCGATGACCAGAAGCCCCGCATCCCGCGCCTGCTGCACCGCCGGCGTGATCGAGGACGTGTCCGACGCGGTCAGCAGGATGCCCGACGCCCCGCTCGCGATGCAGGTCTCGATGGCCGCGACCTGCGTCTCGTGGTCCCCGTCGAACTGCCCGGCGAAGGCCATCAGCTCCATCCCCAGCTCCGCGGCCGCCGCCGCCGCGCCTTCGCGCATCTTGACGAAAAACGGGTTGGTGTCGGTCTTGGTGATCAGGCAGGCCGACACGTCGCCATCGGCCTGGGCCAGGGCCGATCCGGACGCGGCCATCGCCAATGCACCGCTCAAAAGCGTCAACTTGGCCAGTTTCATGGTGTTCTCTCCCTTTCGCTCGGCCCTCCCCGGCCGTACCGCTCGACTGTTTACGGACGGGCCGAGGGCTGTCAATATATAACTTCCAGAGAGTTATTTAATTGGACGGCCGACATCGACCCGGCCCAAGCAGGATCGACCGTGGACAAGATGACCTCGACCGCGCGCGGGACGGCCGCCGCACCGGCCCGTTACGGCGCCAACCAGCAGGGCGTGCGCGAGCGCAACGAACGGCTGGTGCTCACGCTCCTGCGGCGCACGCCCGGGCTGGCGAAGGCCGAGCTGGCGCGGCGCACGGGCCTCTCGGCGCAGACGGTCTCGCGGCTGATCGGCGCGCTGGAGGCGGACGGGCTGATCCTGCGCGGCACGCCGCAACGCGGGCGCGTTGGTCAGCCGTCGATCCCGCTGCGCCTCGACCCCGAGGGCGCCTTCTTCCTCGGCCTGAAGGTGGGCCGCCGGTCGGTCGAACTGATCGCGACGGATTTCCTCGGCCGGATCGTCGCGCGGGAAAAGCGGGTCCACGACTACCCGGCCTTCGGGGACGTGCTGCACTTCGCGCGGGCGGCCATCGACCGGGTCACCGACGCGCTCGGGCCGGCACGCGCGCGCCGGCTGGCGGGGCTCGGCATCGCCATGCCCTTTCACCTGTGGGAATGGGCGCAGCGGATCGGGGTCGCGCCCGAGGCCATGGCCGACTGGAAGTCGCGCGACCTCAAGGCCGAACTCGAGCAGCGCCTGACCCTGCCCGTCTTCCTGCAGAACGACGCCACCTCGGCCTGCAGCGCCGAACTTGTCTTCGGCGATGCCGCGCACCCGCCGAATTTCGCCAGTTTCTACGTCGCGTTCTTCATCGGCGGCGGGCTTGTGCTGCGCGGCTCTCTCTTCGTCGGGGCGCATGGCAATGCCGCGGGCTTCGGGCCCCTGCCCGTGCCCGACCGCGACGGCGCGTTGTGCGCCCTGATCGACGCGGCCTCGCTCGCGACCCTCGAGCGCCGCCTGCTGGACGCGGGCCTCGACCCGCGCCGGATCTGGATCGCGCCCGAGGGCTGGCAGATCCCCGAGCCGCTCCTGCGGGACTGGACGGCGGGCGCGGGCTTCGCGTTGGCGCAGGCGATCCGCGCCACGCAGACGGTGCTCGACCTCGACGCGTTCCTGATCGACGGCTGGCTGCCCGGCCGGGTCCGCGCCGCTCTGGCCGATGCCGTCCGCACCGAACTGGGACGGCTCGACATGACCGGCATGGCCATGCCGCGGATCCTCACCGGCACCATCGGCGCCGAGGCCCGCCCGCTCGGCGCGGCCAGCCTGCCGCTGACGGCCCGGTTTCTGGTGGAATTGCCCGATTACCCCGCCGCAGACCCGGCGGACGCATACGTCCCCTGAGCGGAGGCGGCGGCGCGCACACCCGTTTCAGCGGCCTGCGCCCTTGCCCGCCGGGCGCCTTCGTGATGTCACTGGACAGGCGGGACGACGGCTTCCGACACGCCGTCCGTGGGGCCTTGCCGGCAAGACCACGGCCGATCCCGGGCTCCGCACCGAAGCTGCACGAGGCGCGCATGCCAGGAACCACTGCCGTCCCCGCGCCGGATCCTCCGCCGGACCGCACCGGGCCCGAGGGGCTGACAAGCGCCGAGGCCGCGCGCCGGCTGGCCCGGCACGGGCCGAACACCGTCCAGGCCGAGACGCAGATCTCGCCCGTCCGCATCCTGCTGCGCCAGTTCCGGGGACCGCTCGTCCTGATCCTGGTGATCGCCGCGGGACTGGCCGGTGCCCTGGGCGAGGTGATCGACGCCGCGGCCATCCTGATCATCGTCGTGGTCAACGGCATTCTCGGCTTCGTCCAGGAATGGCGCGCCGAGCGGGCGATCGAGGCGCTGCGGGACATGCTCTCGCCGGTCGCCGAGGTGATCCGCGACGGACGGCCCGTGACGATCCCGGCCGATCAGGTCGTGCCGGGCGACCTCGTGCGCATCTCCGAGGGTCGGAAGGTTCCCGCCGACATCGACCTGACCCTGGCCTCCGGGCTGCGCCTCGACGAAAGCGCCCTGACGGGCGAATCGGCGCCCGTGGACCGCGACGCCGATGGCGAGGAGGCCACGATCCACATGGGCACGCTCGTCGTGGGCGGCCGCGCCGAGGGCATCGTGACCGCCACGGGCCGACAGACCGAGTTCGGCCGGATCGCCAGCCTCACCGGCGCGGGCGGGCTCAAGACCACGCGGCTTCAGCTGGAAATGGCGCGGCTCAGCCGGCGGCTGGGGCTTCTGGGGCTGGCGGTCGCGGCGGCCGTCCTCGGGCTGGGGCTGCTGGCGGGGCGGGCCTTCGTCGACATGCTGCTCACCTCGGTGTCGTTGGCGGTGGCGGTGGTGCCCGAGGGCCTGCCGCTCGTCGTCACGCTGACGCTGGCCATCGGGGCCTCGACCATGGCGCGCCGGAAGGCGCTGCTGCGCCGGTTGCAGGCCGCCGAGACCCTCGGCGCCGCCAACGTGATCTGCACCGACAAGACCGGGACGCTGACAGAAAACAAGATGACGGCCACGCGCATCGTCACCGCGGAGCGGTCCTATGACGTGACCGGCACCGGCTACGACCCGGCCGGGCGGATCGAACGGGACGGCGCGCGCGTGCTCGCGCGCGACGACGCCATGCTCGCGCGGCTGCTCCATGCCGCGCAGGTCTGCAACGACGCCCGCCTGAACCAGCGCGGCGGATGGACCATGACGGGCGACCCGACCGAAGGCGCGCTCCTGACGCTGGCCTGCAAGGGCTGGGCGCCGCAGCCGGACCGCGAGAGCCGCCTGGCCGAGATGCCCTTCTCCTCCGAGCGCAAGCGCATGAGCGTCCTCGCGCCACGCCCCGGGGGGGCGCTCGCGCTGTTCGTGAAGGGTGCGCCCGAGGCGGTTCTGCCGGCCAGCACCGCGGTGCTTCTGGAGGACGGCCGCGCCGCGCCGCTGGACGCCGGCCGGCGCGCCGACCTGACGCGGCGCTACGAGGAGATGGCCGGCGCCGGCCTGCGGGTCATCGCCATTGCCGACCGCGATGCGTCCGGCGCCCATGACATGGCCGAAGAGGGGCTCGTGCTTCTCGGACTGGTGGGCCTTCTCGATCCGCCGCGCGCCGAGGTCGCCGAGGCCGTCGCCATGTGCCGGCGCGCGGGCATCCGCGTGGTCATGATCACCGGCGACAGCCCCGCCACCGCCAGCGCGATCGCCACGCGCGTCGGCATCGACCATGACCGCACGCTGACCGGGCGCGAGATCGAGACCCTGTCGGACGCGGCGCTGTCCGAGGTGCTTGCGCACGACATCCTCTTCGCGCGCACGTCGCCCTCGCACAAGTTGCGGATCGTCCGGCAGCTTCAGGCCGCGGGCGGGGTCGTCGCGATGACGGGCGACGGCGTGAACGACGCCCCGGCGCTCAAGGCCGCCGATATCGGGATGGCCATGGGCACGCGCGGCACCGACGTGGCGAAGGAGGCCGCCGACCTGGTGCTTCTGGACGACAATTTCGCCACCATCGTGCAGGCGATCCGCGAAGGGCGGCGACAGTTCCAGAACATCCGGAAATTCGTGCGCTACCTGCTGTCGTCGAACTCGGCCGAGGTGATCGCGCTGACGGCGAACCTGCTGATCGGCGGGCCGCTCGTTCTGCTGCCGGTGCATATCCTCTGGATCAACCTGCTGACCGACGGGGTCTCCGCCGTCGCCCTCGGCCTCGAGGACAGCGAACCCGACCAGATGGAGCGCCCGCCGCTGGCCCGCGACGCGCGGGTTCTGACAGGCGACGGCGCGCTCACGCTGGCGGCGTTCGGCCTTTACATGGCGGCCGCCTGCCTCGCGATCTTCTACCTTCATCTCGACCGCGGCGAGGCGCTGGCGCGGACCATGGCCTTCACCACGCTGGTCGTCAGCCAGGAATTCGCCGTCTTCGCCTTCCGGTCGCAGACGCGCTCCGCCCTGGGGCTCGGCCTGCTGAGCAACCGGTGGCTCGTCCTGGCCGTCGCGGTCATGCTGGTGCTCCAGGCGCTGGCGATCTACTGGCCGCCCCTCCAGGTCCTGCTGGGGACCGTGGCGCTGGGGCCCGCGGATCTCGGCATCGCCTGTGCCGCCGCGCTGCCCGTCATCTTCGGGCCGACCCTGGCGAAACGGGTTTTCGCACGGCGCTTCCGGGCGCGCGAGGACGGGGATGGCGCGGCCTGACCGACGCCCGCGAAACGCCGCCATGGACCCGGCGCCCGTCGCGCCTCGGCCGGGTCGGTGCCTCGGTCGGCCCGCCCCCCTGCCCCGTCCGTCACGGCCTCGCCGTCGTCCTCGGGCGGGCGGCCGGGCCCCGCGGCGATGGATCGGCCTTCGCGCCGCTGCCCGTTTTGCGGGCGGCGCCCGCGCGGGGCGCCGCTTTTGCGGGCATCGCCGCCGCCCCCTCGCCTCGCGGGCCGACAGGTTTTGACCTTCGACGGCCGATCCCGGCAATCCTCGGGACGTGCAGAGCATTTAGGGTTCCGCCCGGCCGACCGCGCGCCGGGGCTGGTCCGAGAAATGCGGCCGCGCCGGCCAATTCCGGCGCGGTACACGGCGGGCCAAAATCCCGGGAGAGCACTGCGCACATGGTTCGGCCGCTCCCCTGAACAGTCTCCGGTCGACCGCAAGAACTTATCCAACCGGAGGGACCCGGACCATGACCAGACTCGCACTTGCCGCCACCACCGCCCTCGGCCTCGCGCTGAGCCCCGGCCTCGCCGCCGCGCAGGAGCGCGACAGCTTCCGCGTCGCCTGGTCGATCTACGTGGGCTGGATGCCCTGGGGCTATCTCGAGGAGAGCGGCATCATGGACCGCTGGGCCGAGCGCTACGGCATCGACGTGGAGATCGTGCAGATCAACGATTACGTCGAATCGATCAACCTCTACACCGCCGGAGAGTTCGACGGCGTCAGCGCCACCAACATGGACACGCTCTCGATCCCGGCGGGCTCGGGCGTCGACACGACCGCGCTCATCGTGGGCGATTTCTCCAACGGCAACGACGCGGTGATCCTGAAGGGCGAAGGCGGGCTCGCCGACCTCGCGGGGATGCCCGTGAACCTGGTGGAGCTGTCGGTGTCGCACTACCTGCTGGCGCGCGCGCTCGACAGCGTGGGCCTTGCCGAGCGTGATCTCGCGGGCGTCGTGAACACCTCGGACGCCGACATGATCGCCGCCTTCCAGACCGACGAGGTCGAGGCCGTCGTCACCTGGAACCCGCTCGTCTCCACCATCGCGGAGGATCCCTCGGCCAACATCCTCTTCACCTCCGCCGACATCCCCGGCGAGATCATCGACATGATGGTGGTGAACACCGAGACGCTTCAGGCCAACCCCGATTTCGGCCGCGCGCTGGTGGGCGCCTGGTACGAACTCATGGCCATCATGTCCTCCGACACGGACGAAGGCATCGCCGCGCGCACCGCCATGGCCGAAGCCTCGGGCACCGATCTGGCCGGCTACGACGCACAGCTGGCCTCCACCCAGATGTTCTACGACCCCGCCGAGGCGGTGGCCTTCGTGGAAAGCGAGACGCTGCCCGAGACCATGGTCAACGTGGCCGGGTTCCTCTTCGAGCAGGGCATCCTCGGCGAAGGCGCCCCCAGCGCGGATTTCGTCGGCATCGAATACCCCGGCGGCGTGATCACGGGCGACCCGGCGAACGTGCAGCTGCGCTTCGACCCGTCCTTCATGCAGATGGCGGTGGACGGAAGCCTCTGAAGCGAAGGGGGGCGCGCGAGATGCGGCTGATCAACCGACGCGCGGGGCCTGCGGGCCGCTTCGTGCTCGCCGCGCTCCCCTTCGTGCTGGTGGGCCTCGTCTACGCCTCCGCCTCCGCCGCGCGGCTGGCGGAAAACCCGCAGGACCGCGTCCTGCCCTCGCCCGCCACGCTTCTCGACACCGCGATCCGCCTGACGACCGAGGCCGACCGCCGCTCGGGCGAGATCCTGTTCTGGGGCGACACCCTCTCCAGCCTCACGCTCCTTGTCTCGGGCGTGGGCATCGCGGCCGCGATCGGGCTGTCCTTCGGGCTGGCGATCGGGCTGATCCCGCTGGTGCGCACGACCTTCCAGGGCTTCGTCGCGGTCCTCTCGATGATCCCGCCGCTGGCCCTCCTTCCGATCCTCTTCATCACGCTCGGCGTGGGCGACGCCTCCAAGATCGCGCTCATCGCCATCGGGATCACGCCGTTTCTCATCCGCGACCTCTCGGCGCGCACCATGGAACTGCCCTCGGCGCAGATCGTGAAGGCCCAGACGCTGGGCGCCTCGACGCTTGCCATCGCGCTCTCCGTGGCGCTGCCGCAGATCATGCCGCGCCTTCTCTCCGCGCTCCGCCTCTCCCTCGGCCCCGCCTGGCTCTTCCTCATCGCGGCCGAGGCCGTGGCCTCCGACAGCGGCCTCGGCTACCGCATCTTCCTCGTGCGCCGCTTCCTCGCGATGGACGTGATCCTGACCTATGTCGCCTGGATCACCGTCCTCGCCTTCGTCCTCGACTGGGCGCTTGCGGCCGCCTCGCGCCGCCTCTCCCCGTGGATGGCGTCGGGGACGGAGGCGCGCACATGAGCTTCGTCGCGGTCGAGAACCTCTTCCAGAGCTACGGGGCGCGGCCCATCCTCGAGCGCGTGAACCTCACCGCCGAGGAGGGCGA
>CAZGHJ010000131.1:0-8372 GCA_964525355.1 uncultured Roseicyclus sp. | reverse complement strand
GCGATCTGGGCATCGTGAAATCGCTGGCGCAGGAAGGCGCGCGCGCGGGCATCACCGCCAATGCCGTCTGCCCCGGCTATATCGGGACCGAGATGGTCCGCGCGATCCCCGAGGACGTGCTGAACTCCAAGATCATTCCGCAGATCCCCGCCGGCCGCCTGGGCGAGCCCGAAGAGATCGCGCGTTGCGTGGTCTTCCTCGCCTCCGACGATGCGGGCTTCATCAATGGCTCGACCATTTCGGCCAACGGCGCGCAGTTCTTCGTCTAGGACGGGCTGACGGACCTCTCGAATGCGAAAGGCCGGGGACATCCCCGGCCTTTTTCGTGTCCCGGCCGCACGGGCGGCGGCACGGGGTCAACGCCGGAACAGGCCGAAGACCGAGGTCCAGAAGTAGCGGGCGCATTCCGCGCGGCCCGCGGCGATTGCGGCCCGAAGCTCGGGTGTGCGAGCGAAGGTATCCATGGCAAGCATCCTCTCATGTGGATCTCTGTCCCCCCTCGCCACGGGACATATGTCAGCCTCACTGACTTAACCATGCGCATTCCGGCAAGCCCGGATTGCCCGCAACGCAACCCTTGGGCGCTTCAGCCGCCGCGACCGGACACAACGCCCCCGGACCTTGCTGCGCATCTTGCCGGGCTCGGCATCGCCGCGGGTGGTCGCATCGCTGACCCCTCGGAAGGTCGCGCTGCGGCGGATCATGGGGAGATGCCGTTCACAAGATCCACCCGAATGGACATGGGCCGTTTGTGTGAAATAAGAACGTCGGCCGCCCGCCCTGACCGCGCGTCGGGCCTTCCACGCCGCCGCATGGCACAAGACCTTGTGCGATGCCGCGGCCCCAGAAGCGAGCGGCGCTGTCCGTTCGGTCTGGACCGCGGCTCTTCGGGCGCATCGGCGCGCACCATTTTCGCCGCGCATGAAGCGCGGTTGACCCGAGAAAGGCCAGCCGGCCTTCGCCTGCATCTCGGGCCGAAGGCACCCGCGTTTCGCCTGACGAGCGTGACGTGGGCGGCGCCCATTTCGCGGCGCGATCCCATCACCGAAGCGGTCGGCCGTCTGTTCTGCCCAGTTGGTGCCGATATGCGCCCACTCTCCTGAGCCGCTCATAGACCGGCCAGGTCAGGAGGCATGGCCGCATTAAATCCCACGCCGAGCAGGGGCGGTTTCGTCGCGTCAGCGAAAGCGGCGGCGTGAGGGCTTCAGTGCTCCAGCCGCATGATTTCTTCTTTCAGGCGCAGCTTTTCCTTCTTGAGGGTCCGAACGTCGAGGTCGTCAATGCCTGGGCTACGCTGCGCCTCTTCCACCCGTTGGGAGAGGCTCGCGTGCTTTTTCTTCAGTTCCTGAAGATGGGCGCCTAGAGACATCGATGGTCCTCCTCTGGTGTTGGATGCGACACCTGCAAGGCAACCACGGATTGTGAGTCGTGTCACGCGTCTCGCGCCATAGGATGTATAAAAATTGAACCACGGCGCCTCACGACCAGTCGAGCGCCCTGCCATCCCGAAGAATTCCATTCACTTCAGGGGTATAGCTTTCCCGATCGCGACCGTGGACAAGGCCTTCATGTAAAAGAACCGGCGGCATGAGGCGAAACGGAGCGCGGGCACCCTTGCGCGCCCGGACAAGGACGCGGCCGGCCTCGCGCCCGGGCCGCGCCTGAAGCGGGCGGACGGAGATGGCGCCGAAGCCCGACATCGCGGCGAGACAGTCCGGCAGCCGCTCGGTCGCCTGGATCAGCGTCAGCCAGCCCTTCGGCCTGAGCCGCGCCGCGGCCACGGAGATCCAGAGGTCGAGCGGCGTCTCCTCCTGACGGCCGCCCGCACGCCCCGCATCCCGCGCCGCAGTGCCGGAACCCGAAGCGAAATAGGGCGGATTGGCGATCACCTGATCGAAGCTGCGTTGTCGCAAATCCGCAGGAAGCGCGGCGATATCGGCCTCCACAACCTCGATGGGGGCGCCGTTCTCCGCCGCGTTGCGCCGTGTCAGATCGGCATAGCGCGGCGCGCGTTCCACCGCAGTGATCCGAAGACCCTCCACCCGCCAGGACAGGCAAAGGCTTGCGACGCCGACACCGGCCCCAAGCTCCAGCACGGCGTCGCCGGGACGCGCCGGGCAAGCCGCGGCCAGAAGGACGGGGTCGTTGCCGGCACGATACCCCGAGGCGGGCTGCCACACCGTCACCCGCCCGCCGAGGAAACCGTCGCGGGTCAGGTCGTCGGTCACTCCGACACGGGCAGATCGTTGTCCCGCAGGATGGCGCGCGCCTCGAACGCGTCGGCGCGGCGCACCATGAGGCGGCGCGGCAGGATGCCGATCGATCCCTCGAGGGCGCTCATATGGACGTCCATCTCGAACACCTCTATATCCTCGCCGGACAGGAGTGCCGAGGCGAAGGCGATGACGGTGGGATCGTTGCTGCGCAGGACCTCGAGCATGGTCGCGCATGTAGTGGGATGTGCCGCGCTTGTCGAGACAATGGAAGGGAGCCCCCGCGATGAGCCTCGACGACGCTGCGACGAAGCCCCATGAGAGGCTGCAGACCGCCCTTGCCGGCGATCTGGAGGCGGTAAGTGACCTGATCCGGACGCGGATGGCCTCCCAACACGCGCCGCGCATTCCCGAGGTGACGGCGCATCTGGTGGAAGCCGGCGGCAAGCGTATCCGGCCGATGCTGACGCTCGCCTCGGCCCGGCTCTGCGGCTACGAGGGTGCGGACCATCAGAAACTCGCGGCGACGGTGGAGTTCATCCACACAGCGACGCTTCTCCATGACGACGTGGTCGATGAAAGCCAGCGGCGGCGCGGCCGGCCGACGGCGAACCTTCTTTGGGACAACAAGTCGAGCGTTCTGGTCGGGGATTACCTGTTTGCGCGGTCGTTCCAGCTGATGGTCGAGACGGGCGACCTGCGCGTCCTCGACATCCTGTCGAACGCGGCGGCCACGATCGCAGAGGGCGAGGTGCTGCAACTGACGGCGGCGACGAACCTCGCCACGACGGAGGACATCTACCTCCAGGTGATCCGCGGCAAGACAGCCGCGCTGTTCCAGGCCGCGACCGAGGTGGGCGGCGTCATCGCGGGCCAGCCCGATCCGGTCGTGCAGGCGCTGGCGCGCTACGGCGACGGGCTGGGCGTCGCGTTCCAGATGGCGGACGACCTTCTGGACTGGGGCGGTGCCTCGGGCACGATCGGCAAGAATACCGGCGACGATTTTCGCGAGCGCAAGCTGACCCTGCCGGTGATCCGGGCCGTGGCCCGCGCCAATGCGCAGGAGCGCGCCTTCTGGGTCCGCACGATCGAGAAGGGCGACCAGCACGACGGCGATCTGGAACAGGCGATGGAGCTTCTGCGCCGCCACGGGACGCTGGAGGAGACGCGCAGCGAGGCCGAGGCGAGGGCCGCCGACGCCCGTGCCGCGCTGGGGCATGTGCCGGCGCATGCGCTGACGGACATGCTGGCGGATCTCGCCGATTACGTGGTGGCACGGCTGGCCTGAGCCGCGCTCAGGACGCTTCGGACAGGACCGGCGCGGCCGCGGCCCACCAGGACGGGTGGTCGGCCCGGATCTGGTGCGCGGCCGCCTCGGCCTCGGCCTCCGAGGCGAAGAGCCCGAAACAGGTCGCGCCCGATCCACTCATCCGCGCGCAGCGGCATCCCGATTGCGCGCGCAGGATGTCCAGCACCGCCCTAACCTCCGGCACCAGACGGGCGGCGGCGGACTCCAGGTCGTTTCGCGTCTCCGCAAGCCAGGACAGGAAACTTGCCGCATCGGTCCAGTCCGGCTCGGGCATCGGGGCGTTCACGACCGAGCGCAGGGCCTTGAAGACAGGCCCCGTCGGCACCGCGACGCCGGGGTTCACCAGAACCAGCCAGAGCGGCGGAAGCGGCGCAACCGGGTCCAGCCGCTCGCCGATGCCGCGCATCCGCGCCGGTCGGGAGGCCACGCAGACGGGCGTGTCGGCCCCGATGGCCAGCAGCGTGTCGCGATCGGGCAGCGGCTGATCCCACAGGCGCGACAGGCCCCGGATCGCCGCGCCCGCATCGGCCGACCCCCCGCCGATCCCGCCGGCATGGGGCAGGTGTTTCTCGAGCACGATCGACACGCCGGAAGGCTGCGCGAAGGCATCGAAGGCACGCCAGACGAGATTGCCGCGGTCGGTCGGCACGCCGCGCGCGCGCGGCCCGGTGACCGACAGCCGCAGCTCGGGCGTGTCGGGCGCCGCCGAAATCTCCAGCCAATCGCCAAGCCCCGCGAACACCACGAGCGAGTCGAGCAGGTGGTAGCCGTCGTCCCGCCGCCCCACCACGTGGAGCGCGAGGTTCACCTTGGCCGGCGCGAAGACCCTCACTGGGTTTCGCCCACGCCGCCCTCCTGTTCCAGCACCCGGTCGAGGCCGATCTCGAGCTTCAGGCGGATGCGCTCGTAATCTTCCTCGGCGGGCTCGAAGCTGATCGCCCGCTCCCACTGGAACCGCGCCTCGCGCTTGCGGCCGACCATCCAGTAGACGTCGCCCAGGTGGTCGTTGATGATCGGGTCCGTCGGCAGAAGCTCGGCCGCGCGTTCCATGGGCTCCACCGCCTCTTCGAAGCGGCCGAGGCGGTAATAGACCCAGGCGAGGCTGTCGACGATGTAGCCCGAATCGGGGCGTGCGGCGACGGCGCGTTCGATCATGTCGAGCGCCTCGTCGAGGTTGCGCCGCTGCTCGACCAGCGAATAGCCGAGGTAGTTCAGCACCTGCGGCTGCTCGGGGTTCAGTTCCAGCGCGCGGCGGAAATCGGCCTCGGCCGGCGGCCAGTTGTCGGTCAGGTGGTAGCAGATCGCGCGGGTGTAATACATGAACCAGAAGCGCTCCTGGCTCGTGTCGACAAGATCGAGCGCGGCGGTGTAGCTGTCGATCGCCTCCTCGCACCGTTCGGCGCGGCGGTAGGTATCGCCGAGCGCGCCATGGATCGTCGCAAGCTCGGGATGGCTCTCGGACAGCGCCACGAGGATCGCGATGGCCCCGTCCACGTCCCCCAGGCGTTCCAGCGCCTCGGCCCGGGCCAGCGTCGCCTCGACATATTGGTCGTCCCCCTCGGGCACCAGCGCCAGGGCCTCGGCGGCGAGGTCGAACTTTTCCTCGGAAAACAGGATCTGCCCGGCGAGGATCAGCGCGTCGGTGTTGGCGGGGTTGATGCCGTGGGCGGCGCGCGCGTAGATCAGCGGCAGATTGCTGTTGGCGTCGATCCCGAGCGCCTGGGAGACGTTGAAAAAGACCTCGGCGACCCCGTCCTGCGCGGTGGTGACGAAGCTGTAGGGGCCCTCGGCCCCGGCCCCGATACGCGCCTGCAGCGCAAGGAGCGCGGGGTCCGGCACCTGTTGCGTGTAGCTGTCCAGCAGATCCAGCGCGTCGCCGCGGCGGCCGAGTTGCACCAGCATTTCCGCGCGGGCGCGCACGACGCGCTCGGTCTGGCTGATCCGCTCGGCCTCCTCGCCGGAAAGGATATCCTCGGCCGCGCCGAAATCGCCGGCGGCGGCCCGCACGAAGGCGAGATGCATCAGCGCCAGTTCGGAGAGGCTCGAATTGGCCACGAGATCCTCGAAGATCGCGACCGCCCCGTCCATGTTGCCCTCACCGAAGGCAAGCCAGCCGCGCGCCAGATCGTCGACGAAGGGCCCGGCGCCGCGGCCAGCCTCGAGCGCCGCGGCTGCCCCCCCGAGATCGCCCGACCTGACCATCTGGACGAAGGTCACGAGACCCGCCAGTTCCTGACCGTCGGCGTCGGGCGGCAGATCGCCGGCGATCCCTGCGGCCGCGTCCCAGCGTCCGAGCGCGGCATTGGCAAACAGCGCATTGCTGATCAGAAGCGGGTTGCCCGGATCGGCCCGCAGAGCGCGTCCGAAATAGCTCGCAGCCTCGCGGTGGTCGCCGGAGATGACCGCCAGCCGGGCGGCGAGGTAGGACCCGGCGAGGCCGGATGCCTGCTGCGCCGCGGCTGGTGCGCCCGACGACAGCAGCGCAACGAGGGCCGCCGCGGCGATCGGCATGGGGGCAAGGGGCATCGTCATCTCCACTCTGGTTCGCGGAGAGACTAGGCCGTGCATCGCGCAACGGCAACGCGGCAAGGCGCAACGGGCGCGTCGTTCCGGTCACGCTTTCGCGTGGAGCGCGCGGACGGGCCTACATGTTGGGATAATTCGGCCCGTCCCCGCCCTGCGGCACCGTCCAGTGGATGTTCTGCGAGGGATCCTTGATGTCGCAGGTCTTGCAATGCACGCAGTTCTGGAAGTTGATCACGAAGCGGGTGTCCTTGCCCTCTTCCTCCACGAATTCGTAGACGCCCGCGGGACAGTACCGCGCCGAGGGGCCGCCGTATTTCGGCAGATTGATGGCGACGGGCACGCTCGGATCCTTCAGGGTCAGGTGGGCGGGCTGGTTTTCCTCGTGATTGGTCATCGAGAAGGACACGTTGGTCAGACGGTCGAAGGAAATCACGCCGTCGGGTTTCGGGTATTCGATGGGCGCGTGCTTTTTCGCCTCGCCTGTGGCCTCGGCATCGGACTTGCCGTGCGGCATCGTGCCGAAGGGGTTCCAGCCCGTGATCGAGCCGACCCACATGTCCAGCCCGCCCAGAACGACGCCGCCCGCGAGCCCGTATTTCGACCAGAGCGGCTTGACGTTGCGCACGGGCTTCAGGTCGCGCGCGATGGGACCGTCCTTGCGGAGATAGTCGTCATAGGCCGTGAGTTCGTCCGAAGCGCGCCCCGCCTTGATGGCCGCGACAGCAGCCTCTGCCGCCTCGATCCCCGAAAGCATCGCGTTGTGGTTGCCCTTGATGCGCGGCACGTTCACCAGCCCCACGCCGCAACCCAGGATCGCCACGCCCGGCGCGACCGCCTTCGGCATCGACTGCCAGCCGCCTTCCGAGATCGCGCGGGCCCCGTAGGCGATGCGCTTCCCGCCCTTCAGAAGCTCGGCCACCATCGGGTGATGCTTGAAGCGCTGGAACTCCATGTAGGGGTAGAGATGCGGGTTCTCGTAATTCAGGTGCACCACGAAGCCCACATAGACCTGGTTGTTGTCGAGGTGGTAGATGAACGACCCGCCGCCCGCGTTCTTGCCCAGGGGCCAGCCCATCGTGTGAACGACGGTGCCTTCCTTGTGCTTGGCGGGGTCGATCTCCCAGATCTCCTTCATGCCGAGGCCGAATTTCTGCGGGTCGCGGCCCTTCTGGAGGTCGTATTTCGCCAGCACCTCCTTGGTGAGAGAGCCGCGCACGCCCTCGCCGAGGAAGACATATTTGCCGTGCAGCTCCATCCCCGGCTCGTAGCCGTCGCCGGGTGTGCCGTCGGGGTTCTTGCCGAACTCGCCCGCGACGACGCCCTTCACCTCGCCGGTCTCGCCATAGACGATCTCCGAACAGGCCATACCGGGGAAGATCTCGACCCCCAGTTCCTCGGCCTGCTCCGCCAGCCAGCGGCAGACGTTGCCCATCGAGACGATGTAATTGCCATGGTTGTTCATCAGCCGCGGCATCATCCAGTTGGGGATGCGGATACCGCCCCCCTCGCCCAGCACGTGGAAGCGGTCTTCGCGCACGGGAACGGTCACCGGCGCGCCCTTCGCCTTCCAGTCGGGGATGAGCTGGTTCAGCCCTACCGGATCGAGCACCGCGCCCGAGAGGATATGCGCCCCCACCTCCGAGCCCTTTTCGAGGACAACCACGCTGAGATCCGCGTCGAGCTGTTTCAGCCGGATTGCCGCCGAGAGGCCCGAGGGGCCGGCGCCGACGATGACCACGTCGTATTCCATGCTTTCGCGTATCATCTCGGACATGTTCTTCCCCTGGCTCCTCTTCGGACCGCTGGAGGCGGCGCATCAGACAACTAGCATCGGTGGATGGGTAGGGAAGCCGCGCGCGGCGGTCAATCGCGACGCTGCGCCAAGACTGTCGCGGGGCCGTGGCGGACGCGGCGTTGGGCCCGGAAACCCGTCCTGCGGATGGTCGGGGCTGGCGCGCGGGGCCGGCACGCCCTACCTGACGGCCACCATTTCGAAGGAGACCCGGACCATGCTGGTGATTCGCCTCGTCTACGTCGCCCTCCTGATCGTCGGCACGTTTCTGCCCTGGAGCTATTTCTACGCCTGGTTCGCGGAAAACGGCTGGTCGCTCGGGGCGATGATCGACGCCTGGTACGTGAACGACGCCACCAGCGGCCTGGTCTACGACCTGACCATCGCGGCCCTCGCCCTCACCGTCTGGGCGTTGTGGGAGGGGATCGCGCGCCGCGACTGGTGGTATCTCGCGGTCATCCCCGTGACTTACGGCATCGGGGTCAGCGCAGGGCTTCCGCTTGCGCTCCTGCTGCTGACCCGCAAGCGCGCG
>CAZGHJ010000130.1:0-8377 GCA_964525355.1 uncultured Roseicyclus sp. | reverse complement strand
CGTGCGCCCTGCGCGACGCCCATGGCGTTCGTCATCAGCTGGCTCATGTCTTCCATCAGGCGATTGCGCGTCTGCATCTGCGGGCTCCCTTGTTCACACGGCCGATATGGCGCGGCGCGGCGGCCGGATCAAGGTTGACTTCGCCGCGGTGGCCGCGCATCCCGCCCGCAAGACGCCCGGTTCCAGACCCGCAGCCAACCGCACGCGCGCCGCCAGGATCGCCCGCCCCATGCCCTTCGCCATCCCATTTCCCGACATCTCGCCCGAGCTGTTCGCCATCGAGATCGGCAGCTTCACCCTGGCGCTGCGCTGGTACGCGCTTGCCTATATCGTGGGGCTCGCCGCCGGCTGGTGGCTGATCGTGCAGGCGGTGAAACGCCCCCGGCTCTGGCCGGGCGAGACCCCGCCGATGCGCCCCGAGCAGGTCGAGGGGCTGCTGACGGCGGTGGTGATCGGCGTGATCCTCGGCGGGCGGATGGGCTACGCGCTGTTCTACCAGCCGGGCGGTTATCTCTCGGACCCGCTGTCGATCCTGCGCATCTGGGAGGGCGGCATGTCCTTCCACGGCGGGCTGATCGGCGTGGCGCTCGCGGCCCTCGTCTTCTGCCGGCGGAACGGGAGTCCGACGCTTCAGGTGGCCGACGCCATGGCGATGGTCGTGGCCATCGGCATCGGGCTCGGCCGGATCGCGAACTTCATCAATGCCGAGCTTTGGGGCCGGCCCTCGGATCTGCCCTGGGCGGTGATCTTTCCGGGGGCTGCGGCGCAGGACTGCCCCGGACCCGTGGGCATGTCGCTCGACGGGCTGGATGCGGTCTGCGCGCGCCATCCCTCGCAGCTCTACGAGGCGGTGCTCGAAGGCCTGGTGATGGGCACGATCCTGCTGTGGCTGGCGTGGCGGCGCGGCTGGCTCAAGCGGCCCGGTGCGCTCACGGGGATGTTCCTGGTCCTCTACGGCCTCGCCCGCTTCGCGGTGGAGTTCGTGCGCCAGCCCGATGCGCAATTCGTCGGCCCCGGCAACCCGGTCGGCTTCGCGCTGCACCTCTCGCCCGGCCTCGGGCTGACCATGGGCCAGATCCTGACGCTGCCGATGATCGCGCTGGGGCTGTGGCTGGTCCTGCGGGCGCGGCGCGTGCGCCCATGAGCCTGCGCCAGCGCCTGATCGACCGCATCGCGCGGATGGGGCCCATGACGCTGGCCGAGTACATGGCCGAATGCCTGCTGCACCCGCAGGACGGCTATTATGCCACGCGCGATCCGCTGGGGCGGGGGGGCGATTTCATCACCGCGCCCGAGATCTCGCAGATGTTCGGCGAGCTGATCGGCCTGTGGCTGGCGCAGGTCTGGATGGACCAGGGCGCGCCGGGCGAGATCGCGCTGGTGGAACTGGGCCCCGGACGCGGCACGCTGATGGCCGACGCGCTCAGGGCGACCGCCCGCGTGCCGGGCTTCCACGACGCGGTACGGCTGCACCTCGTGGAGGCCTCGCCCACCCTGCGCGCCCGGCAGGCCGAGACGCTTTCCGCCCATGACCCGGTCTTCCACGACACGCTCGAAACCGTCCCGGACCTGCCGCTCTACCTTGTCGCCAACGAGTTCTTCGACGCGCTGCCCATCCGCCAGTTCCAGCGGGCCGAGGGCGCGGCCTGGCACGAGCGGGTCGTGGGCCTCGACGCCGGCGCCCTGGCCATGGGCCTCGCGCCGCCCGGCCCGCTCGAGGCGCTGGCCCACCGGCTTTCCGAGACCGAACCGGGCCAGATCGTGGAGACCTGCGCCCCGGCCGAGGCCATCGCAGGCGAGATCGGGCGGCGGATCGACGCGCAGGGCGGCGCGGCGCTGATCGTCGATTACGGCGCATGGGAGAGCATTGGCGACACCTTCCAGGCCGTGGCCGGCCATGCCCATGCCGACCCGCTGGCCGAGCCCGGTGCCGCCGACCTGACCGCCCATGTGGCCTTCGGTCCGCTGGCCCGTGCCGCGGGCGCCCTGCGCGCCACGCCGCTCACGCCGCAGGGCGTGTTCCTCGAGCGTCTCGGCATCACCGCCCGGGCCGAGGCCCTGGCGCGCGGGCTGACCGGTGCGGCGCTCGAAACCCATGTGGCCGCACACAGGCGGTTGACGCATCCGGCTGAAATGGGAAAGGTCTTTCAGGTGCTCGCGCTGGTCCCGACCGGAGCCGGCCCGACCCCGGGCTTTGCCGAGTGAGCTGCCCCACGTGGAAACCGGAGGCCCGAGACCCGCGCCCATGACCGCCGCGACCGTCAGCCTCGAGATCCTGACCGCGCCCGAACTGGGGCCGGATCACGGTGACGCTCGCCACGGGTTCTTCACCCGTCGCGGCGGTGCCTCCTCGGGGATCTTCCAGGGACTGAACTGCGGCGGCGGCTCGTCGGACCAGTCCGAGATCGTCGCGATGAACCGCGCGCGGGCGGCGGGTGCCCTGGGGCTGGGGCCCGCGCAACTGGTCACCGTGCACCAGGTCCATTCGGCCCGCGCCGTGCGGCTCGACGCGCCCCCCGACGCACCGGTCGAGGCCGATGCCATCGTCACCGCCGTGCCCGGCCTCGCCATCGCGGTGCTGACGGCCGATTGCCAGCCGGTCCTGTTCCGCGACGCCGAGGCGGGCGTGATCGGCGCGGCGCATGCGGGCTGGCGCGGGGCGCTCGACGGGGTGCTGGAGGCGACGCTCGACGAGATGGAGGCCGCCGGCGCCGACCGCGCGCGCATCCGCGCCGCCATCGGCCCCACGATAAGCCAGACCTCCTACGAGGTGGGGCAGGAGTTCCTCGAGCGCTTCTGCGACGACGACCCCGCGAACGCGCGGTTCTTCATCAACGGCGCGGACGGGAAATACCTGTTCGACCTGCCGGGCTACGGCCTGATGCGCCTGCGCCGGGCGGGGGTGGCCGAAGCGGGCTGGACCCGCCACTGCACCTACGGCGATGCCGGACGCTTCTATTCCTACCGTCGGGCCACGCACCGGGGCGAGGCCGATTACGGCCGGCTCCTGTCGGCGATCCGCCTCTGACACGCGGACGATCCGGCATCGCGGTGGGGATTGTCGCCGCCCAGGCAACATTTCGCGCCGCGCGGCCGGACACGATAAGCCCGGATTCACGATTGCCCGCTATGACCGTCGCCGGCTCAGGAGAGGCAGGCAGGCCGATGAAACCCCGCCGCTGGATGGCACGCGTTCTGAACGAAGCGAAACGGCCCGGACCCGGCGCCGCGCGCGCCTGGGCACGTCAGGTCCGCCCGAAACGGGCGGTGATCGCGGCGCTGAACGACAAGACCGCGCGCTCGGGGCCCGCCTCAGGCTGACCGTCGCGCGCCGGAACGGGGTCAGGCGCTTTCGCTCAGCCGGTCCTCGATGACCTCGAAGGGCACGCCGGGGGCGTCCTTGGCGCCGCGGATCACCAGCGAGGTGCGCACGCTGGCCACGTTCGGCGCCGCGGTGAGAGAGCCGGTCAGGAAGCTCTGGAACGTCGAGAGATCGGGCGCCACGCATTTCAGGATGAAGTCGATCTCGCCGTTGAGCATGTGGCACTCGCGCACGAGCGGCCAGTCGCGGCATTGCTCCTCGAAGGCCACCAGATCGGCCTCGGCCTGGCTCGAGAGGCCGACCATGGCGAAGACCTGCACCTCGAAGCCCAGCATGCGCGGGTCGACATCGGCGTGATAGCCGCGGATATAGCCCGCCTCCTCCAGCGTGCGGACGCGGCGCAGGCAGGGCGGCGCGGAAATGCCCACGCGGCGGGCGAGTTCCACGTTGGTCATGCGGCCGTCGGCCTGCAATTCGGCAAGGATCTTTCGGTCGATCGGGTCGAGCTTTGTGCTGGGCATCTGGGGCTGGTCTGGATTGTCGGAACGGTCTGGTTCGCAGTTTCTTGCACGATACGCAGCCGGATTGGAAGTTTATTTCGCGCCATTGGAATTTTCTTTCGCCGCGGCGCGGAGCCCGTCCCGCCCGGCCGGTCCTTGCGGGCGGGTCGCGGCAAAGCGCACCGCGCCCCGCGGCACCCTTTCATCCCCCGGCCAAAAGGCCTATTTCTGAAGAACCCAAGCTTTTCCGAAGGGATCGAGCCCCATGTCCGACACCCGCCACACCCGCGTCCTGATCATCGGCTCCGGCCCGGCCGGCTACACGGCTGCCGTCTATGCCTCCCGCGCGATGCTGGAACCGATCCTTGTGCAGGGCATCCAGCCGGGCGGGCAGCTGACGATCACCACGGATGTGGAGAACTGGCCGGGCGATGCAAGCGTCATGGGCCCCGACCTGATGGTCCGGATGGAGGCCCATGCCCGCGAGATGGGGACCGAGATCATCTCGGACCACATCAGCTCACTCGATCTTTCCGCGCGTCCTTTCACGGCGATAGGCGACACCGGCACGACCTACACGGCCGATGCCGTGATCCTGGCCACGGGGGCGCAGGCGAAGTGGCTGGGGCTGCCGTCGGAGGAGCATTTCAAGGGCTTCGGCGTCTCCGCCTGTGCGACCTGCGACGGGTTCTTCTATCGCGGCAAGGAGATCGTCGTGGTGGGCGGCGGCAACACCGCCGTGGAGGAGGCGCTGTTCCTGACGAATTTTGCCTCGAAGGTCACGCTGGTGCATCGCCGCGACAGCCTGCGGGCCGAGAAGATCATGCAGGACCGCCTGTTCCGCAACCCCAAGGTCGAGGTGGTCTGGGACCACGAGATCGTGGAGGTCGTGGGCGGTGAATCCCCGCGCGGCGTCGAGGGCGTGGTGGCGAAACACGTGGAGACGGGCGAGACGCAAACCATTCCCTGTGCTGGATTTTTCGTGGCCATCGGCCATGCGCCGGCCACCGAACTGGTCAAGGATCAACTCGAGATGCACCACGGCGGCTACGTCAAGGTGGAGCCGGGCACGACCCGCACCTCGGTCGCGGGCGTCTTTGCGGCGGGCGACCTGACGGACCATGTCTACCGGCAGGCGGTGACATCCGCGGGCATGGGCTGCATGGCAGCGCTCGACGCGGAAAAGTGGCTCGCGGAACAGGAAGCCGCGGGCGAGCCGGACGAGACGGCCTCGGTCAACGCGGCGGAATAGGGCCGCAAACCCGACGCACAAACCACGTACAGTTCACGTACAACCCGTATACCGAACGGCGTACGGCCTAGGCACTGTCGCCCTGGCCGACCGGCGTCGGGCGGCGCTCCCTGTGACGGGCCCGGCGCTTGGACGGCTGGGGCAAGACGCATGTCGAACCTGCCCCACCCCGGCATGACCGCCACGTTCTGGCAAAGTTTGCAGCACGGGGTTGTCTTGAGCCTTTTCAGGGGGTTGCGCAATGGTAAAGCCCCGCGCGACGGACGAGCCCCCCGTCGACCGGACCGCCGGTTTACAGGCGCGGGGGCGGATCCCTAGGGTCGGGCCGGCCGGGGGCGTCCTGCCCCTGACTTGAGGAAAAGGGAAATCTCATGAAGGACTTTGCACTCCGCGCGCTCGCCGCTGTCGGCCTTTGCGCGCTGCCGGGCGCGGCGCTGGCCAGCCCGGTGACGATCTACTACCAGCAGGAGGTGACGGCGGTTACCGCTGACGGGCTGGGGCGGTTCGCCGACGCGGGCATCGGGCCGGGCACGATCCTCACGGGGTCGCTGACCTATGACCCCGCGGCGACGAACCTGTCAGACGAAACGTTTTTCTATGACGAATGGTCCCTGGTGGGGATGACCCTCGATCTGCCGTCGGGCACGATCGACCTGACCGACCCGAGGGTGCGGGCCACCGATTTCGACCCCGGCAATCCTGAAAACCCCGATGGCTGGAGGGCCACCGGCAACGGACCGGAGGGGCTGAGTGCTTCGATCGCGCTTCAGGGGCTCTTCGCTTATCAGTCCGGCACCACTCAACCGAACTCGACCTTCGTCGGAACCGGCGACGGACGTCCGTTCATTGCGCCGCCGGAGCCAAACCTGGTCATCTCGGCGAGGTCCGACTTGCGGTATTCCTTCGACGGGCGGGGAGGCCTTGCCACCGGGGACGTGACGCTGTCGGACACACCTTTCCCGACGCCGGCGCAGGTGCCGCTGCCGGCGGGGCTGCCGCTGCTTCTGGGCGGGATCGCGGTGCTGGCGGGGCTGCGGCACCGGGCGCGGCGGGGCGCGGCCTGACGGCGCGGAACGCAGCGCCCCGGCCATTGAACGGCGTCCCGCTGGGCGCCGTTTCCTGGTTGTGGCGGCGATGGCCGGCGACGCGCGCCGATGCGGAGGGTGGGCCGGTTCGGCCCCGCAGAGGCGCGATCACGCTGGCGCAACAATGTGTTCACGGGCGAACAAACCTCTTTTCATGGCCGGGCCGGGATGGCATGCGTTCAGGCGTGAACAAACCCTGAGTCGACCGCCCCCGTGACCGCCCCGCCCATCTCCACGCTCGAGGAAGACACGCTCTTCCGGCTTCTGCGCCAGCTCGACGCCGCGCCCTTCGCCTCGCAGCGCGCGACGGCCGGGGCGCTGGGGATCAGCCTTGGGCGGCTCAACGGGCTGCTCAGGGCGGCCACGGAGGCCGGGCTCGTGCAGATCGCGGACCGGCCATCGGCCGACCGCCGCCAGCGCACGGCCTATCTGCTGACCACCCGCGGCGCGGCCGAGAAGGCGCGGCTCGCCGACCGCTTTCTTGCCCGCAAACGCGCCGAATACGACGCCCTCCATGCCGAACTGACCGGCGAGGCGGGCGCCCTGACATTTCAGAAACCAAGGACCTTCTCCATGCAGACCCACCTCGCCCCGGTTCCGGAACTCTATGTTTCCTACGACAGCGCCCAGAAGCTGAAGGTCGAGGCCGCCGACCTGCCGTCCTGGGACCTGAGCCCGCGCCAGACCTGCGACCTGGAACTGCTGATGAATGGCGGCTTCGCGCCGCTCAAGGGGTTCCTGGGACAGGCCGATTACGACAGCGTGGTGGAGAGCATGCGACTGGCCGACGGCACGCTCTGGCCGATGCCGATCACGCTGGACGTGTCGGAGGCCTTCGCCGAGACGGTCGAGCCCGGGCAGGACATCGCGCTGCGCGATGCGGAGGGCGTGATCCTCGCCATCCTGTCGATCTCGGACAAGTGGACGCCCGACAAGTCCCGTGAAGCCGCGCAGGTCTATGGCGCCGACGACCTGGCGCATCCGGCGGTCTATTACCTGCACCACAGCGCGGGGCCGGTCTATCTGGGCGGGGCCATCACCGGCATCCAGCCGCCCACCCATTACGATTTCCGCGCCCGGCGCGACACGCCGAACGAATTGCGCGCCTATTTCCGCAAGATGGGCTGGCGCCGCGTGGTGGCCTTCCAGACGCGCAACCCGCTGCACCGGGCGCACCAGGAACTGACCTTCCGCGCGGCGCGGGAGGCGCAGGCGAACCTGCTGATCCATCCCGTGGTGGGCATGACGAAGCCGGGCGACGTGGATCATTTCACGCGCGTGCGCTGCTACGAGGCGGTGCTGGACCAGTACCCCTCGGCCACGACGCACATGAGCCTGCTGAACCTGGCGATGCGCATGGCAGGGCCCCGCGAGGCGGTCTGGCACGGGATCATCCGGCGCAACCACGGCTGCACCCACATGATCGTGGGCCGCGACCATGCAGGGCCGGGGAAGAACAGCGCGGGCGAGGATTTCTACGGGCCTTACGACGCGCAGGACCTGTTCCGCGCGCACCAGGCGGAAATCGGCATCGAGATGGTCGATTTCAAACAGATGGTCTACGTGCAGGAGCGCGCGCAATACGAGCCCGCCGACGAGATCGCGGATCGCGATGACGTCACGATCCTGAACATCAGCGGAACGGAGCTGCGCCGGCGTCTGCGCGAGGGGCTGGAGATCCCCGAGTGGTTCTCCTTCCCCGAGGTGGTGGCCGAACTGCGCCGCACCTCGCCGCCGCGGGCGAAACAGGGCTTCACGGTGTTCTTCACGGGGCTGTCGGGGTCGGGCAAGTCGACCATCGCCAACGCGCTGATGGTCAAGCTGATGGAGATG
Source organism: uncultured Roseicyclus sp. (assembly GCA_964525355.1). GTDB lineage: Bacteria > Pseudomonadota > Alphaproteobacteria > Rhodobacterales > Rhodobacteraceae > Roseibacterium. Next base: position 385 of record CAZGHJ010000130.1, on the reverse strand, counting down.
GGCGGGCGGCCCACGACGCTGCTGGATGGCGACGTGGTGCGCAAGCACCTGTCGAGCGAGCTGGGCTTTTCCAAGGAGCATCGCGACATCAACATCCGGCGCATCGGCTACGTGGCCTCGGAGATCACGAAGAACGGAGGGATCGCGATTTGCGCGCCCATCGCGCCCTATACGGCCACGCGCCGGGCGGTGCGCGAGATGATCGAGGCCTATGGCGCCTTCGTGGAGGTGCATGTGGCAACCAGCCTCGAGGAATGCGAGAAGCGCGACCGCAAGGGGCTCTACAAGCTGGCGCGCGAGGGCAAGATCAAGGAGTTCACCGGCATCTCGGACCCCTACGAGGCGCCGACGGCGGCGGAGCTGGTGGTCGATACGGAAGGCATGG
>CAZGHJ010000129.1:0-8447 GCA_964525355.1 uncultured Roseicyclus sp. | reverse complement strand
GAATTGCAGAAGAAGACGGTGTCGGCGAAGGTATGCTCGACCAGCCGTTCGGCCAGCGCGACCTGTTCGGGCACCGTGTAGAGGTTCGAGGTGTGCCAGAGCCTGTCCGCCTGGTCCTTGAGCGCTTTCACCAGCGCCGGGTGCCCGTGGCCCAGCGCCATGACCGCGATCCCGGAGGCGAAATCGAGGAAACGTCGCCCGTCCGCCTCGATCAGCCAGGCCCCTTCGCCCTTGACGAAGGAGAGGGGCGCGCGCGCGTAGCTGGGCAGAACCGGCGAGATCATCGGTCGTCTCCTGAGGGTTGATCCAAGGTCTCTCGCTTGGCCGAAAAGGCATTCCAAGTCAATTCGCGCGCCGTGGAGGGCTCAATCGGGGGTCATGACGAGGCAGGTCGTGCTGCCCGTCGCGTAAAGACGGCCTGTCTCGGCATCGCGGATCTCGCCGGTGGCCACGGCGGTGCTGCGCCCGGAATGGGCGAGCAGGCCGCGCGCCTCGACCTCGCGGCCTTCGGGGATCGCGCGGACCAGGTTCACCTTGTATTCCAGCGTCGTGTAGACCTGCCCCCGCGCCATGGCCGTCATCACCGCGCAGCCCATGCAGCTGTCGAGGAGCGTGCCGTACCAGCCGCCATGGACGGCCCGCGTGGGGTTCAGGTGATCGAAAAGCGGCGTGCCGCAAAACGTCGCCTCGCCGGGGCCGGCGGCCACCAGCCGGGTGTTCATCAGCCGCGCGATCGGTGCCTGCGGCAGGCGGCCGTCCACGACGCGTTGCAGAAACTCGAGCCCCGAGATCGACAGGAGCGCCTCGCGGGTCGCCATCTCGTCGGGGCTGACGGGGTAGAAGGTCTCGGGCATGGGGCTCTCGGCGCTGTCGCGGGCACCGTGAAGCCAGCACGTGGCCGGCCGGAAGGCAAGCCCCCCGCGCGTGCGGCTCAGGCGACTTCGGAAAGCTCCAGCCGCGGCGTCACGCCAAGGGCGGCGCAGACGTCGCGCGTCAGGTCGGGCGTGTTGAGCGTGTAGAAATGCAGATCCTCCACGCCGCCCTCGAGGAGGGTCGTGCAAAGCTCGGTGCAGAGCGCCGTGGACAGGAGCCGCTCGCGCCCGTCGCGGATGGCCTTGTCATAGGCCTCGTCCACCCAGCCGGGGATGCGCGCGCCGCAGGTCTCGGCGAACTTGCGCACGCCCTTCCAGGAGGTGACGGGCAGGATGCCGGGGATGATCGGCGCGGCGATGCCCGCCGCCGCGCAGGCGTCGCGGAAGCGGAAGAAGGTCTCGGCCTCGAAGAAGAACTGGGTGATCGCGGAACTGGCGCCCGCGTCCACCTTGCGCTTCAGGTGATCGACGCAGTCCTGCATCGTCTCGGCTTCGGGATGCGGGTCGGGATAGGCGCCCACGCGGATCTCGAAGCGGCCCGTGGCGGCCAGCGCCTCGGTCAGGTCCACCGAGCCCGCGAAGCCGTCGGGATGGGGCTCGAACCGGCCCGCGCCCTTCGGCGGGTCACCGCGCAGCGCCACGATCTGCCGCACGCCCGCCTCCGCATAGCTTTCCGCGATCTGCAACGTCTCGTCCCGCGTCGCGTCCACGCAGGTCAGGTGCGCCGCGACCTGCACGCCGTAATTCTTGTGGATCGTCCGGACCGCATCGTGGGTCAGCGCCCGCGTCGTGCCGCCCGCCCCGTAGGTCACCGACACGAAACCCGGCTGGAGCGGCGCGAGCACGTTCAGCGTCTCCCACAGCTTGAAGGACGCCTCCAGCGACTTGGGGGGAAAGAACTCGAAAGAGACACGGGGAGCAGGCATGGCGGTTTTGATCCTTGAACTGTCGCCCAGCGATGTCGCATAGACTGCTCCTTGCGACAATTTCATAATCCTAATGATCTTCATGAGCCCGGCATGCATATCGAGTTTCGGCACCTGCGGACGATCAAGGCCATCCACGAGGAGGGCGGGCTGGCGCGCGCGGCCGAGCGGCTGCACATCACCCAAAGCGCGCTGAGCCACCAGATCAAGGGTCTCGAGGACCAGACCGGGGTGGAGCTTTTCGTGCGCCGCTCGCGGCCCATGCGGCTCTCGGCGGCGGGCATGAAGTTCCTGCGGCTGGCCGAGGACGTGCTGCCGCGCCTCGCCGCGCTGGAGGAGGAGTTCGACGGCCTGCGCGAGGGCAAGTCCGGCCGGCTGCACATCGCCATCGAGTGCCACGCCTGTTTCGACTGGCTCCTTCCGGTGCTCGAGGCCTTCCGCCAGTCCTGGCCGGACGTCGACGTGGACATCCGCCCCGGCCTCCAGTTCGAGGCGCTGCCCGCGCTCCTGCGCGAGGACGTGGACCTCGTCGTGTCCTCCGATCCCGAGGATCTGCCCGGCGTCGATTTCACGCCGCTTTTCGACTACGAGCCCGTTTTCGTTTGCGCGGGCGACCACCCGCTCGCGAAAAAGCCCTGGATCGAGGCAAAGGATTTCGCCGACCAGCACCTCATCACCTATCCGGTGGAGCGCGCGCGGCTCGACGTCTTCAGCCAGCTTCTGTTCCCCGCGGGCGTCGAGCCGCGGAGCATAAGGCAGGTGGAACTCTCCGCGGTCATGCTGCTTCTCGTCGCCTCCGGGCGCGGCGTCGCGGTCCTGCCCGACTGGGTGGTGCGCGATCCGCGCACGCCCGCCTCGATCGTGACGCGGCGCCTGACCGAGACCGGCCTCACCCGCCGCCTCTACGGCGCGACGCGGGCCGACGACACGTCCAAGCCCTTCATGGCCCATGTCCTGAAACTCTGCCGGACCGAACCGCCCAAACTGCAACGCCGCGACCGGGTGGCCTGAGGCAACAGTTTGCGCAGGCGCGCCCCGCAGCGCACGGTCTCCGTGGACCATGCCATCGCCGCGCCCCTTCCCCCGCGGCGTCGGGGCTTCACGCACTTGGCATTGCCGCCGCCCTCTCCTATAGCGCGCGGGCGCTTCCGAAGGATTCCACATGCAAGGCTCAGCCAACCTCAACATCATGCTCAAGGCCGCGCGCAAGGCGGGGCGGAGCCTGACCAAGGATTTCCGCGAGGTGGAGAACCTGCAGGTCTCCTCCAAGGGGCCCGGCGATTTCGTATCCCGCGCCGACCGCGCCGCCGAGGAGATCCTCAAGACCGAGCTGATGGGCGCGCGGCCGAACTACGGCTTCCTCGGCGAGGAGGGCACGGAAATCGCCGGCACCGACCCCACGCGGCGCTGGATCGTCGATCCGCTCGACGGGACCACGAATTTCCTGCACGGCATGCCCCACTGGGCCGTGTCCATCGCGCTCGAGCACAAGGGCGAGATCGTGGCGGGCGTGGTCTTCGACGCCGCCAAGGACGAGATGTTCTATGCCGAGAAGGGTGCGGGCGCCTGGCTCAACGACAGCCAGCGGCTGCGCGTGTCGGGGCGCGCGCGGATGATCGACTGCGTCTTCGCCACCGGCATCCCCTTCGGTGCCAAGGCCTATCTGCCGGCCACGCTGCAGGACCTCGCGCGGCTGATGCCGCAGGTCGCGGGCGTGCGGCGCTGGGGCTCGGCGGCGCTCGATCTGGCCTATGTGGCGGCGGGCCGCTACGATGGCTACTGGGAGCGGGGGCTGAAGCCCTGGGACATCGCCGCGGGCGTGCTTCTGGTGCGCGAAGCGGGCGGCCTCGTCGCGCCCATCCGCGAGGGGCAGACCCTGCTCGAGGACGGCCACCTCGTCGCGGGTGCGGGCGCGATCTTCGACACTTTCGCCGGCATCATCCGCGAGCGTCCCGCGACCTGACCCTCAGGCCGCAGACGCCCTGCCGGGCCGCATCTGCTGGGCGATGCCCGCCGTGAGCAGGTAGGCGGAACTCAGCGCGATGACCAGGGTCAGGACCGGGTTCGAGGCGAAATCGGTCCAGGCGGCCCAGGCGATGCCGGCCGTCCAGATGACCGCGACGCTCAGCGTCAGCGGCCGCCAGCGCTGCGTCCGGACCGGGTGGACGAATTTCAGCGGCAGGAACATCGCCGCGGTCAGCGCCACGACTAGCCCGAGGATCACCCACCAGGGCGGCGCGATCACCAGAAGGGCCAGCACGACCATGTTCCAGCAGCCCGGAAAGCCGCGGAAGCTGTTGTCGCCGGTCTTCATTCGCGTGTCGGCGAAATAGACGGCGCTGGCGAACGGGATCAGCAGCACCGCCGCCCAGCCGCTCCAGCCCGGCAGCAGCCCCGAGGCGTAAAGCGCATAAGCCGGGATCACCACATAGGTCAGGAAATCGATGATCAGGTCCATCAGGACCCCGTCGATCTCGGGCGCGTTCGTCTTGACGTCGTAATGCCGCGCGAGCGGGCCGTCGATCCCGTCCACCACGAAGGCCAGCGCCAGCCACAGCGCCATGCTGGCCCAGTCCTGCTGGAACGCCTCGTGCAGGGCCAGCATGGCGAGCGAGGCGCCAAGCGCCGTGAAAAGATGCACCGACAGGGCCGATATGCGGGGGTTCATGGCGCGCGTGATGCCTTCTTGACGAGGGGTTTGCAACAGTTCCGTGACGCGCGCGGTCCGTGCCGTCAGGCGCGGGGATGGCTGGCGGCATAGACCTCCAGAAGGCGCGCGGTGTCGACGCCGGTATAGGCCTGCGTGGTCGACAGGCTGGCATGGCCGAGAAGCTCCTGGATCGCGCGCAGGTCGCCGCCCGCGTTCAGCAGATGCGTCGCGAAGGAATGGCGCATGGCATGCGGCGTGACGCTGGCGGGCAGGCCCAGCTGCAGGCGGGCCCGTTCCACGACCCGCGCGATGCCGCGTTGCCCCAGCGCGCCGCCGCGCACGCCGCGAAACAGCGCCGAGCCCGGGCGCAGGTCGTGCGGGCAGAGGCGCGCGTAGCGGTCGACGGCGCGGCGCGCGACCGGCAGGACGGGCACCTCGCGCTCCTTTCCGCCCTTTCCGCGGATGCGCAGCCCCTCGGGCAGCGGCACGAGGCCCGCATCGAGCCCCAGCGCCTCGGATATGCGCAGGCCGCAGCCGTAAAGCAGCGTCAGCACAGCGACGTCGCGCGCCGCGATCCAGTCGCGCGGATCCTGTGCGCCCACGACCTCCAGCACGTCGCGGGCGGCGTCCTCGGTCAGGGGGCGGGGCAGGCGCCGCGGATGGCGGGGCGCGCGCAGGGACAGGATGCGCGTGGCGTCGAACCCGTCGCGCTCGGCCCACCAGCCGTAGAAGGATTTCACCGACGAGAGCGCACGCGCCAGCGACCGTGCGCCCACGCCGCGATTGCGCTCGGCCGCCATCCAGGCGCGCAGGTCGCGGGCGGTCAGCGCCCTGAGCGCCGCCGGACCCGGCGCGCCGCCCAGGTGGTCGGCCTGGAAGGCCAGAAAGCCCGTCACGTCGCGCCCATAGGCGGTCAGCGTCGCCGGCGCCCGCCCGCGCGTGGCGCGCAGATGCGTCTGCCAGTCCTCGACCAGGTCGCGGACCGCGGGGCTCAGGGCAAGGCTCACCCGACCGCCCTCAGCCCAGCCAGCGCTGCATCAGCCTTTCGAACACGCCGCCGAAGAAGCTCAGGAGGTCCGTGCCCTGCGTCGGGCGGAACTGCTGCGGGTCCTCGGCCCCCATGGCGAGCATCGCCGGCAACCGGCCCGGCCCCAGGTCGAGGCGGATCAGCGCCTCGGACCGGATCCAGTGCGCCGCCTCGTCGCCGAAGACGCGGTAGCAGCCGCCGCTCACCTGCCGCAGCGTCACCTGCTTCTGCGCCATGTCGCGCCCGGCCGTGACGTACTCCTCGACAAATCCGGGGCCGACCACGCTGAGGACATCCGACAGGTTCGGACCCTGTGGCGCACCGGCCTCGCCGGCTTCGGCCGATTCCAGCACGAGACGCAGCCGGTCGACCCGCAGGATGCTCGCCACATCCGATCCGAGCGCCGCCAGAAAGGCCGTGAAATCCGGCTGGTCCAGAAGCTTGAGCGTCGCGCGATGCACCTGGTTGGTGCCCGCGAGGTTCTCGTAGGCCGCGGCGATGACCGAGCGATGGGTGTCCTCCAGCCGGTCGAGCCGGTTCTGAAGCCGCTCCATCGCCAGTCCGCGCATGTCGACGATATTTCCGCCCATCTGCCGGTCGTTGGCGCGGATCAGCGCGCGCATCACGTCGCGGTCCTCGAGGATGATCTCGGGGTCGTTCAGCACGCGCGCGCGCCAGTCCACGGGGGTATCGGGCCGGATATCGGCCTTTTCAGTGCTCACGGGTCTGCCTCATCGTTGTTTTTTCGTATCTTTTGCCGAATGTGTAACATGTGTCCGCCAGGGCCGGGAAGAATTTATGACCGCGCCGGGTCTCTGCCCGTGGCGCTGTGCGGTTCGGGACACAGGGCAAGCGTGCGGCCCGCGCGGGGGCGCATGCGAAAAAGTCCGATCCGTCGCGCCGTGGGATATTCTTTCCAAATTCGACCCAAAGTTTGGCGCTGCGCGGAACGTCTGTCCTCCAGACGGCCGGAAACCGAGCGGTTCGGTCCGTGCGGCGTGCTTGCGTGCCTCCGTCCGGCGGCCTAGCTGGCGACCCAACGCAGCCCGACATGCAGGATCACGCCCGTGTACGAGACATTCTCTATGACCCTCGGCCTCGACATCGCCCCGCGCGCGGCCTCCGTCTGGTTCGGGCTGGGGCTGGGTGCCGTTTTCGGGGCGCTCGCGTTGCTCACGCGCTTCTGCCTGCGGCGCGCGCTGGTGGGGCCGCGGGACGAACGTGCTGCGGCCCGTGGCGTCTGGGCGCTGGCGCTGGCGGCGGCCGTGCTGGGCACGCAGGCCGCGGTGGCCGCCGGCCTGATCGGGTTCGACGCCCATCGTTTCCACACCGCCGACATCCCCGTCCTGGCCATCGTGGCGGGCGGCCTCATCTTCGGGATCGGCGCGGTGCTCGCGCGGGGCTGCATCACGCGACTGACCGTCCTGACGGGCGGGGGCAACCTGCGCGCGCTGACGGGCGTGCTCGTCTTCGCTATCGCGGCCCATGCCACGTTGCAGGGCGTGCTCGCCCCGGTCCGCACCGGGCTTGGCGCGGTCACGATCAGCCCGGGTGTCGTGTCGCTGGGCGATCTGCCGGGCGGGGCGTGGTTCTGGACCCTCGCGCTTGCCGGCGCGGCACTTGCCGTCGCCATCCGTTCGGGCGCGGGCCGCGCGACGCTGCTCGGCGCGGCCGCGATGGGCGCGCTCGTCCCGCTCGGCTGGGTCGGGACCGGGTATCTTCTCTACGACGATTTCGACCCGATCGCACTTGAAAGCCTGTCATCCACCAGCCCCTGGGCCGAGACGCTGTTCTGGTCGGTCGCCGCCACCCTGACCGAGCCGGGCTTCGGCACCGGGCTTACGGGTGGCGTGCTCCTCGGCGCGACGTTGGCCGCGTACCTCTCGGGCCGCTTCGCCTGGGAAGGGTTCGACAGCGCCGCGCAGACGGGCCGGACGCTGTCGGGCGCGGCCCTGATGGGTGTGGGCGGCGTTCTTGCGGGCGGCTGCACCGTGGGCGCGGGCCTGTCGGGCGTGGCGACCCTGTCGATCGCGGCCATTCTGGCGCTGGGCGCCATGGCTGGCGGCATCCTGCTGACCGGCGCGTTCGAGGCCCGCTCGCGCCGCGCGCCCGGGCTGGTCGCGGCGGAGTAGGCCGCCGCGCCGGGGACGGGCGGGCCGTCAGAGGATCTTCTGACCCGTCTTCGCCCAGTCCTTCAGGAACCCCTCCAGCCCCTTGTCGGTCAGCGGATGCGCCGCCATCGCCTGGATCACGCCCGGAGGCGCGGTCGCCACGTCCGCCCCGATCAGCGCCGCCTGCTTCATGTGATTGGCCGAGCGGATCGAAGCGGCCAGGATCTCCGTGTCGAAGGCGTAATTGTCGTAGATCGTCCGGATCTCCGCGATCAGGTCCATCCCGTCGAGGTTGATGTCGTCGAGCCGCCCGATGAAGGGCGAGACGAACGTGGCCCCCGCCTTGGCCGCCAGCAGCGCCTGGTTGGCCGAGAAGCAGAGCGTCACGTTCACCATGAAGCCCTCGCCCGTCAGCGCCTTGCAGGCCTTCAGGCCTTCCCAGGTCAGCGGCACCTTGATCGCGATGTTGTCCGCGATCTTCGCCAGTTCCTTGCCCTCGGCGATCATGCCGTCCGCATCCATCGCCACGGTCTCGGCCGAAACGGGGCCATCGACCAGCGCGCAGATCTCGGCCGTGACGTCCTTGATGTCCCGGCCCGATTTCATGATGAGCGAGGGGTTGGTCGTCACCCCGTCCACGACGCCCAGCTGCGAGAGATCGCGGATCGCATCGATATCGGCGGTATCCACAAAGAATTTCATGGCGGAGGTTCCTTTCGGCAGGCCTGCGTGGTCATTTCGGGGGTCTTCTAGCGCAACGCCCGGGCACCGAAAAGACATGAGCCAGTCCCATTTCGAGGAAGGCACCCTTGTCGGCGTGCTGACGCCCGAGCCGATCGACCGCGTGCTCGACTACCGCGC
>CAZGHJ010000128.1:0-8515 GCA_964525355.1 uncultured Roseicyclus sp. | reverse complement strand
CATGTGCGGCAGCGCGGCGAGCAGGTCCTCGTCGAGCGGCAGGCGGTCGCCGTAGAGCCTTTCGCGCAGGTCCATGTCGGCCTCGAAGCGGGCGCGCTGTTCGGCGGGGTCGGTGAGTTCCCCGAAGGCGTTGGCAAGCTCCAGCCCGCAGACGAAGAGCTCGAACCGTTCCGCGAGGCGCGCGTCGCCGGGCTGGCGGCGGGCGAGAGCGGCCTCGGGCGCGGGGTAGGCGTCGAGGATGGTGGCGGCGGGGCCGAGGGCGGGCTCAACCAGCGCGGTCTGGATGCGGGAGAAGATGTCGGACCAGCTGTCGTCGGGCGCGACGGTCAGCCCGGCCGCCACGGCCTGCGCGGCGAGCGCGTCGCGGTCGGGCGCATCGTCGCCGAGCGTCGAGAGCAGGTCGATGCCGTGGCGGGCGCATTCCACGGCGACCGTGGTGCGGATCGGCGCGGCGGCGGCCGCCGTCTCCTGCCCGGCGTGGCGGAGGGTCGCCGTGCCCGTGGCCCCGGCTGCGATCCGGAGGATGCGCGCGCAGTCGGCCATCAGCTTTTCGTAGGACGCGTCGGCGCGGTACCATTCCAGCATGGTGAACTCGACCGAATGGCGCGGGCCGCCCTCGCGGTCGCGCCAGACGCGGGCGAAGCTGAAGATGCGCTCCTCCCCGGCGGCGAGGAGTTTTTTCATCGCGAACTCGGGCGAGGTGTGGAGATAGCGGGCGCGGGGCGCGCGCGCGTCGTCCATCACCTGCGCCGCGACCGGGTGAAGATGCGGCTCGAGCCCCGGCGAGGTCACGAGGCAGGCGGGCTCCACCTCGATGAAGCCTTCGTCGGCGAACCACGCCCGGAGCGCGGACATCGTCCTGCCCCGCGCCAGCAGAAGCGGCCGGCGGTCGGCATGGGTCTGACGGTCCCACCATGTCATCTCTGGCCCTCTCGCCCCGGATGCGCTAACGCCTGCCGCAAAGGGCCGCGCGCCCGCGACCTCAATCTGGAGACGTCATGAAGGTCATCGCATCGCAGCTGCGCAAGGGCAACGTCGTGGAGGTGAACGACGCGCTCTATGTCATCCTGAAGGCCGAGAACTTCCACCCCGGAAAGGGCACGCCCGTCACGCAGGTGGACATGCGCCGCATCGCCGACGGCGTGAAGGTGAGCGAACGCTGGAAAACCACCGACGGCGTGGAGCGCGCCCATGTGGAGGAAAAGAGCTACCAGTTCCTCTACCAGGACGACGAGGGCTATCATTTCATGGAGCCCGAGACCTACGAGCAGGTCACCGCAACCGCCGACGTGGTGGGCGACGCGAAGGTCTGGTTGCAGGACGGGATGATGTGCTTCCTGTCGATCCACAACGAGATCCCGATCGCGATGGACCTGCCGCAGAAGGTGACCGTCGAGGTGGTCGAGACCGAGCCGGTGGTGAAGGGGCAGACCGCGTCCTCGTCCTACAAGCCCGCCATGGCCGACAACGGCGTGCGCGTGATGGTCCCGCCCCATATCGGCGTGGGCACGCGCATCGTCGTGAACACCGAGGACGCGTCCTACGTCGAGCGGGCGAAGGACTGAGCGGGACCGACGTGACGGCCGACGCGACGGGCGGGGTCTTCCTGGTCGCGATCCCGGGGCTGGAGGACGCGCTGGAGGCCGAGGCGCGCGCGGCCGGGTTCGCCGGCGTGGTACGTCTGCCGGGTGGCGTGCAGATCGCGGGCGGACTGGCCGAGGCGGCGCGGGCGAACATGGTCCTGCGCTGCGCGGTGCGCGTCCTGTGGCGCGTGGCTTCGTTCCGCGCGCTGCACCTTGCGCAGCTGGACAAGCGGAGCCGGAAACTGCCCTGGGGCGATTGGCTGGTGGCCGGCACGCCGGTGCGGGTCGAGGCCGTCTGTCGCAAGAGCCGCATCTATCACGACAAGGCCGCGCGGAGCCGGGTCGAGCGCGCCGTGGCCGAGGCGGGCATCCCCGTGGAACCGGGCGCGGAGGTCTCCGTGAAGGTTCGGATCGAGGACGACCTGTGCACCGTGTCGCTGGATACCACGGGCGAGGCGTTGCATCGGCGCGGGACGAAGGAATTCGTCGGCAAGGCGCCGTTGCGCGAGACCATGGCGGCGGGGTTCCTGTGGCGCATGGGCTTCGACGGGATGCAGGCCGTGGTCGACCCGATGTGCGGCTCGGGGACAATTCCGCTGGAGGCCGCGGGGATTGCGGCGGGGCTGGTGCCGGGGCGCGGGCGGCGCTTTGCCTTCGAGGCGATGGTGGGCGGCGTGCGGCCCGAGCTGCCGGAGCCGGGTCCGGTCGCCGGCCCGCCGCGGTTTTTCGGCTACGACCGGGACCAGGGCGCGGTGCGCGGGGCTGCGGCCAACGCGGTGCGTGTCGGGGTGGCGGAGCTGTGCGCGTTCGCCTGCCAGCCCGTCAGCGCGCTTGCACCGCCCGAGGGCGCGCCTGGGATCGTGCTGACCAACCCGCCTTACGGCGCTCGGATCGGCAACCGAAAGGCGCTGTTCGGGCTTTACGGCAGCCTCGGCGCGGTACTGGCGGAGCGGTTTTCCGGCTGGCGCGTGGGCATCGTGACGAGCGACGGGGGCCTTGCGCGGGCCACGGGGCTGGCGCTGGAGCCCTCGGCGCCGGTGGATCATTCCGGGACCAGGGTGCGGCTCTGGCAGGGCGTGATCGGCGCCACGGGAGGGCTGTGACGGCAGGGGCTGTCATGTTAGGTTGACAGGATCTGACACCTGACCGGAGCCCGCCCGATGCCGTTCGACACTTCCGATGGACGCAGGTTCCGCGTTCTGCTTCTGGGCGCTTCGGGGACCGCCGGGCAGGGCGCGGCGCGCGCCTTGGTCGCGGCCGGGCATGACGTGACCTGCGTGCTGCGCGGGCAGGCGGGCGCGGCGGGACTGCCGAAGGGTGCGGAGCCGGTACTGGCCGACGTGACCGACCCGCGGGCCATGGCCGGGGTGATGGCCGAGGGACGGTTCGACGCGGTGGTCTCGTGCCTCGCGTCGCGGACGGGCGCGCCGCGGGATGCCTGGGCCATCGACCATGACGCGCAGCTGGTCGTGCTGCGGGCGGCGCAGGCGGCGGGTGTCGGGCGCTTCGTGCTGTTGTCGGCGATCTGCGTGCAGAAGCCGCTGCTGGAGTTCCAGCGCGCGAAGCTTGCCTTCGAGGAGCAGCTGATGGCCTCGGGGCTGACCTGGTCCATCGTCCGGCCCACGGCCTTCTTCAAGTCGCTCTCGGGCCAGATCGCGCGGGTGCGGGCGGGCAAGCCGTTCCTGCTGTTCGGGGATGGCAGGCTGACGGCCTGCAAACCGATAAGCGACGACGACCTGGGCCGGTTTCTGGCCTTGTGCCTGAGCGATCCCGACAAGGCGAACCGGGTGCTGCCCATCGGGGGGCCGGGCCCGGCGCTGACGGCGCGCGAGCAGGGCGAGGCGCTGTTCGCGGCAATGGGCATGGAGCCGAAGTTCCGCCAGGTGCCGGTGGCGATGATGGACGCGATCGTGAGCCTGTCCGCGATGCTGGGCCGGGTCAGCGCGACCTGGGCCGAGCGGGCGGAATTCGCGCGGACGGGGCGCTATTACGCGACCGAATCGATGCTGGTCTGGGACGCGGCGGCGGGCCGGTACGACGCCTGCGCCACGCCCGAGTTCGGGACCGAGACGCTGCCCGCGCATTATGCGCGCGTCATCGCCGGGGACGTGGCGGTGGACCTGCGGGAACACGCGGTGTTCTGAAGGAGGGTGCCGCGGTCTCGCGCCCCCTTCGGGAGCCCTCGGCCGCGGCAGGCGCGTCCCGCGCGGGCCGTATTTGGGACAAGAAGAAGGGGTGGGGCCGGTCAGGTGAGGGTGACGCCCGCCTCCGCCATGCCGGTGCGGGCCGCGGCGAGCGAGCCGTCGAGGTCGATGGCGCGGGTCAGATCCTCGCGGACCGTCGTGCGAAAGCCGAGCCTTGCGGCATCGACGGCGGAGAAGTTCACGCAGAAATCCGTGGCGAGGCCCACGAGGGTGAGCGCCTCGATCCCGCGGCTGCGCAGGTAGCCCTCGAGGCCCGTGGGCGTCGTGCGGTCGTTCTCGAAGAAGGCGGAGTAGCTGTCGATCCCGCGCCGGAAGCCCTTGCGCAGGATCAGGTCGGCGCGGTCGGTGTCGAGATCGGGGTGGAAGGACGCGCCCGGGCTGCCCTGCACGCAATGGTCGGGCCAGAGCACCTGCGGGCCATAGGGCATGTCGGTCATCTCCATGGGCGCCTTGCCGGCGTGCTGGCTGGCGAAGCTGAGATGGTCGGCCGGGTGCCAGTCCTGGGTCAGGATCACGGCGGCAAACCCGGCCATGAGCGCGTTGATGCCCGGCACGATCCTGTCGCCCTCCGGCACGGCCAGCGCGCCGCCGGGGCAGAAATCCAACTGCATGTCGATCACGATCAGGGCGTGGGTGGCGTCTTGCATCCGGGGCCTCCAGCGGGTTCGGTCAGGCCAGCCTACGCCTTGAGCGGAGGCGCGCAACCTTGTAGGTGCGCGGCATGACGAGAGTGGTCGCGCTATACCATTTCTGCCGCTTCGCGGCGCCCGAGGCCCTGATCGGGCCGCTGCGCGCCGTCTGCGAGGGGGCGGGCCTGCGCGGCACGCTCCTGCTTGCGGAGGAGGGGATCAACGGCACGATCGCGGGGCCCGATGCGGGCATCGACGCGGTGCTGGCCCATATCCGCGGCCTGCCGGGCTGTGCCGGGCTGGAGTGGAAGGAGAGCCGCGCGGCCGAGATGCCCTTCGGCCGGATGAAGGTGCGGCTGAAGCGCGAGATCGTGACCATGGGTGTGCCGGGCACGGATCCGACGCATCTGGCGGGGGCCTATGTGGAGGCCGCCGACTGGAACGCGCTGATCTCGGCGCCGGATGTGGCCGTGATCGACACGCGCAACGACTACGAGACCGCCATCGGCAGTTTCGAGGGCGCGGTCGATCCCGGCACCGGGAGTTTCCGCGACTTCCCCGCCTGGTGGGAGGCCAACCGGGAGCGGTTCCAGGGGCAGCGGATCGCGATGTTCTGCACCGGAGGCATCCGCTGCGAGAAATCCACCGCCTTCCTGAAGGCGCAGGGGGTGGAGGAGGTCTATCACCTCAAGGGCGGCATCCTGAAATACCTCGAGGACGTGCCCGAGGCCGAGAGCCTGTGGCGCGGCGGCTGTTTCGTCTTCGACGAGCGGGTGGCGGTGGGCCACGGCCTCAGCCCGATGCCGGCCTACACGCTCTGCCGGGCCTGTCGCCGGCCGCTGGCGCCCGAGGACCGGGCGCGGCCCGAGTTCGAGGAGGGCGTGGCCTGTCACCGCTGCGTGGGGGACTACACCGAGGCCGACCGCGCGCGGTTCCGCGAGCGTCACCGGCAGGTCGCCCTGGCCGAGGCGCGCGGGGCGACACATCTGGGCGGGTGAGGGCTGGCGCGCGGGGCGCGGGTGCCCTATCTGCCAGCCCATGACAGAGACATCCCCGATCCTCGAGCCGCTCGCCACACGCACCGCCCTGCCAGACGCGCTGCGCGTTCTTCTGGAGGCGAATCCCCGCGAAAGCTGGCAGGCGCATCCCGAGTTCCACGGCCTCGTGAGCTTCTGGCTGGAGCGGCACCTGATGTTCCGCCAGCTGATGGGACACATGACGCGGGAGACGGAGGCCTTTCTGGACGGCAACCGCGACGCGAGGGGCTTTGCGCAGGGCATCGCGCGCTATGGCGGGCTGTTCGTGAACCAGTTGCACGGGCATCATCATATAGAAGATCACCATTACTTCCCGCTTCTGCGCGGGAAGGAGGCGCGGATCGAGGCCGGGTTCGACCTTCTGGATGCGGATCACCACGCGCTCGACGGGATCCTGAACCGGTTCGTCGAGCAGGCGAACGGCGCCGTTTCGGGTGCTGCGGGACCGCAGGCGCGCGCCGCGGCTGGGACGTTGCGCGCGGGGCTGGTCGATCTCGAGCGGCTGATCGGGCGGCATCTCGAGGACGAGGAAGACCTGGTCGTGCCGGTCATCCTGCGCCACGGGTCGCAAGGCCTGGCCTGAGCGGGCGCGGCTACAATTAAGCCAGCCGCCTGCATTATGCAGTTTCTTGTACAAGAACGTTCAAGCGTTGGCCGAACGCGATATCCGTTTGCCCGTCGGGGCCGCGGGGCGTGCGCGCCGAGGCGTTGGGCCTCGGCACGGCGGTGTCGCGGTTCGCGTCAGAAGTCGAGGTTTTCCACACTCAGCGCATTGGCCTGGATGAAGTCGCGGCGGGGTTCGACCACGTCGCCCATCAGCTTGGTGAAGATGTCGTCGGCCTCGGCCAGATCGTCGACCTTGACCTGAAGGAGCGTGCGCGCCTCGGGGTCGAGCGTCGTTTCCCAGAGCTGGTCGGGGTTCATCTCTCCCAGGCCCTTGTAACGCTGCATCTGCTGGCCCTTGGCGCCCTCGTCGAGGATCGCCTTGAGCAGTTCGCTGGGCCCGTGGATCAGTTGCTCGCGCTCCTTCCGGGCGAGCCGGGCGGGGTCGCGATAGACCTCGCGTGTGGTGCGGCTGACCTCGGACAGCTTGCGCGCCTCGCCCGAGCGCAGGACGGCGCCGTCGAGGGTGCGGATCTCCTCCACCCCGCGCAGGACGCGGCTGAGGCGGATGCCGTGGTCCTGGGTGATGCGGCCGGTCCAGCCGCGCTCGTATTCGAGCGCCACGAGGTCGAGCCGTTTGGCCACGTCCTCGGAGACGCCTTGCAGGTTCGCATCCGCCGCGCCGGGGTCGAAGGCCCCCGCGATGGCGGCCTGTTCGACGATGTGGCGGGGGTAATGGGTCGGGAAGGCGTCGAGGATGCGCTTGAAGTGGCGCGCGCCCTCGACGACGCGGCGCAGGTCCTGGCCCGCGATTTCCTCGCCATTGGGCAGGCGCAGGATCGCGCCCTCGACGCCCTGATCGACGAGGTAATCCTCGAGCGCGGTCTCGTCCTTGAGGTAGACCTCGGACTTGCCGCGGCTGATCTTGTACAAGGGCGGCTGCGCGATGTAGAGGTGCCCGTTCTCGATCAGTTCGGGCATCTGGCGGAAGAAGAACGTCAGCAGGAGCGTGCGGATATGCGCGCCGTCCACGTCCGCGTCGGTCATGATGACGATCTTGTGGTAGCGGAGTTTCGAGATGTCGAACTCGTCGCGCCCGATGCCGGTGCCGAGCGCGGTGATCAGTGTGCCGATCTCCTGACTCGACAGCATCCGGTCGAAGCGCGCGCGCTCGACGTTCAGGATCTTGCCGCGCAGGGGCAGGACGGCCTGGTTGTGGCGCGAGCGGCCCTGCTTGGCGGAGCCTCCGGCGCTGTCGCCCTCCACCAGGAAGAGCTCGGACTTGGCCGGGTCCTTCTCCTGGCAATCGGCGAGCTTGCCGGGCAGCGAGGCCACGTCCATGGCCGTCTTGCGGCGGGTCAGTTCGCGGGCCTTGCGCGCCGCCTCGCGGGCAAGCGCGGCCTCGATGATCTTGCCGACGATCTGGCGGGCCTCGTTCGGGTGCTCCTCGAACCATTCGGAGAGCTTCTCGTTCATGAGGCTTTCCACGGCGGGACGTACCTCGGAGGAGACCAGCTTGTCCTTGGTCTGGGAGGAGAATTTCGGGTCGGGCACCTTCACGGACAGGACGCAGGTCAGCCCCTCGCGCGCGTCGTCGCCGGTGAAGTTCACCTTCTCGCGCTTGGCGATGCCGGAGGTGTTTGCATAGAGGTTGATGGACCGGGTCAGCGCGCCGCGGAATCCCGCCATGTGCGTGCCGCCGTCGCGCTGGGGGATGTTGTTGGTGAAGGGCAGCACCATCTCGTTGTAGCTGTCGTTCCACCACATCGCGACCTCGACGCCGATGCCGTCGCGCTCGCCCTCCACGTAGATCGGCTCGGGGATCATCGGGGTCTTGGAGCGGTCGATGTATTTCACGAACTCGCGCACGCCGCCCTCGTATTCCATCTCGACGCGAACGGGCTCGGGGTGGCGGAGATCCTCGAGCACGATCTTAACGCCGGAATTGAGGAAGGCGAGTTCCCGCAGGCGGTTTTCCAGCGTCTTGAACGAGTAGTCGAGGTTGGAGAAGGTCGTGAGCGAGGCGAGGAAGCGGACCTCGGTGCCGGTGCGGCCCTCGGCCTCGCCGGTGATCTCGAGGTGTTTCACGGTTTCGCCGCGCTCGAAGCGGGCGTGGTGTTCCTTGCCGTCGCGCCAGATGCGCAGGTCGAGCCAGTCGGAGAGCGCGTTCACCACCGAGACGCCGACGCCGTGCAGACCGCCAGAGACCTTGTAGGAGTTCTGGTCGAATTTTCCGCCCGCGTGCAGCTGGGTCATGATGACCTCGGCCGCGCTGACGCCCTCTTCCTCGTGGATGCCCACGGGGATGCCGCGGCCATTGTCGCTGACCGAGACGCTGTCATCGGGGTGCAGCGTGACCGTCACGGCGTCGGCGTGGCCCGCGAGCGCCTCGTCGATGCCGTTATCCACGACCTCGTAGACCATGTGGTGCAGGCCCGAGCCGTCGTCGGTGTCGCCGA
>CAZGHJ010000127.1:0-8516 GCA_964525355.1 uncultured Roseicyclus sp. | reverse complement strand
CGCCGAGGTACGCGCGGTGGGGCAGGCGCAGATCGTCGAAAAGCTCCAGACGCGGGTTGCGGCCTTCCGCGCCATGCCGCAGGGCGCCCGGGTCTCCGCCTATCTCGAGGCCGGCGGGCTCGAGGGCGGCCTCGCGCGGCTTCAGGCGCGCGCCGTCCCGCTGATCGGGGCGGCGCTCGATGCCCACGGCGCGGCGCATCTGGCCTTCAGTCACGGCGATCCCTGCCTTTCGAACATCCTCTTCGACGGCCGCATCGGGCT
The DNA here is from genome assembly GCA_964525355.1 of uncultured Roseicyclus sp. Classification (GTDB taxonomy): domain Bacteria; phylum Pseudomonadota; class Alphaproteobacteria; order Rhodobacterales; family Rhodobacteraceae; genus Roseibacterium. Next base: position 8,255 of record CAZGHJ010000127.1, on the reverse strand, counting down.
GTTTCGCCTGATCGATCCGCGCGGGGCGGTGACCTGCGAGGACGCACTGATGCACCCGCTCTACGACGTGGCGAAGTTCTCCCACTCGGTCTGCGGCGGCTACGACTTCGTCAACAACGGGCTTTTCTCGATCGAGATCGACGACGCGCTGCGGCTCGACCTGCAGCCCTATAACGGCGGCACGCCCGACTGGATGCGCGCGGCCTTCCGGGCGCGCCTTGCGGCCGAGGGGTGGGACTATCGCCAGACCCGCGCGGTCGAGGCCTCGCTGTTCCTGTCCATGCTGCCGCTGCACGCCGATCACGACCGCAAGCTGATCGCCTTCGCGCTGATCGCCGCGGGGATCCTCGCAGAACTGGAGACCGACACCGATGATTGAAACCGAAAAGGCGCTGGTGGTGGATGTGGACGGCACGCTCTGCCCCATCAAGCGACCCGGCGAAAACTATGCCGATCTCGTGCCCGAGCCGCGGATGCTGGCGCGGCTGCGCGCGCTCCGGGCGGAGGGGTGGCACATCATCCTGCATTCCGCGCGCGGAATGCGCAGCAATGACGGAAATCTCGGGCGGATCGGCAAGACCGTGGCGCCGGGCCTGCTGGACTGGCTCGCGCGCCATGACATTCCGTTCGACGAGTTGCATCTCGGCAAGCCGTGGCCGGGACGGCAGGGCTTCTACATCGACGACCGGGCCGTGCGGCCGCGCGAGTTTCTCGAACTCGATTTCGATCAGCTGGCGGAGCTGGTGGAGCGTGACCGCGTGGCCCACACCCCGGCCGCCGGCGAGGCGGATGCGGACGACGCGGCATGACCGGGACAATGGCGATCACCATGGCGGGCCTCGGCAGCCGTTTTGCGAAAGCCGGCTTCGACCGGCCGAAATACGAGATCGAGGCGCTGGGCCGGCCACTCTTCGACTGGTCCATGCTCAGCCTCGAGGCGTTCCGGGAGGCGGGCTGGCGTTTTCGCTTCGCCGTGCGGGACGGGCTGGGCGCGGAGGCGTTCATCGCGCGGCGTGCCAAGGTGCTGGACCTTGGAGAGATCGCGGTGCTGACCCTCGACGCGGTCACCAACGGGCAGGCGACGACGGCGATGAGGCTGGCCGAGGATGCGCCGGGGGATGCGCCCTTCGCGGTCTACAACATCGACACCTTCGTGGCCCCCGGCGCGATGGTGCCGCCATTGCCAAGCGACTGCGAAGGCTGGATCCCGTGCTTTCCGGCGCCGGGCGAGGGGTGGTCCTTCGCGCGGCTCGACGCGATCGGCAACGTGGTCGAATTGCGCGAGAAGGCGCGGATCTCGGAGCATGCGACCGTTGGGCTCTACTGGTTCGACTGCGCCGCGCGCTACGCCGATGCCTACCGGAATCATTACGGCGTCAGGGGCCGGGAGGAGAGGGGCGAACGCTACGTGGCGCCGCTCTACAACCACCTGATCGCGGAAGGCGCGCGGGTGCGCATCGCGGACCTGCGGCTCGAAGATGTCGGCATGCTCGGCACGCCCGAACAGGTGGCCGCGTTCCGCGACCGGCCACCCGAGGCGGCATTACGCGTCACGGGCGGCGGCGATGGATGAGGCCGCCGCGTGCCGGCACCGCCGACAGCGCGGCGGCGGAGATCGGGCGGCGTCAGGCGGCGGCGCGCAGCCCGAGGATCGCCCGCGCCTCGGCTGGGCCGGCGACCGGACGCTCGTAGCGGTCGCAAAGCTCCACCGCACGGCGCACGAGGGCCGCGTTAGACGGCGCGAGCGTGCTCCGGTCGAGGCGGACATTGTCCTCCAGCCCCGTGCGGGCGTGGCCGCCGGCCGCGATGCTCCATTCGTTCACCACGATCTGGTTCGCCCCGATCCCCGCGGCGCACCACGGCGCATCCGGCAGCAGCCGCGCCATCGTGCGGACATAATAGTCGAACACGTCCCGGTCGGCGGGCATGGCGTTCTTCACGCCCATGACGAACTGCACGTAAGGCGTGGCGGGAAGGCGCCCGTCGCGATGCATCAGCGCCGCCTGGTGGATATGGCTGAGATCGAAGGCCTCGATCTCGGGCAGGATGCCATACGCGGCCATCTCGGCCGCGAGCCAGTCCACCAGATCGGGCGGGTTCTCGTAGACACGGGTGGGGAAGTTGTTGGACCCCACCGTGAGAGACGCCATGTCCGGTTTCAACGGCAGCATGCCGCCGCGTTCCCGCCCCGCACCCGAGCGCCCGCCGGTTGAGAACTGGATTATCATGCCGGGGCAGTGTTTCTCGAGCCCTTCCTTGAGGCGGGCGAATTTCTCGGGATCGGAACTGGGCGTGCCGTCGTCGTTGCGCACATGGGCGTGGCAGATCGCGGCGCCGGCCTCGAAAGCCTCGTGGGTGCTTTCGACCTGTTCGGAAATGGTGATCGGCACCGCGGGGTTGTCGGCCTTCGTCGGCACCGAGCCGGTAATGGCGACGCAGATGATGCAGGGGTTCGGCATGGGCCATGCTCCTCGATTTTGCGCGCGGTCTACGGCCCGGAGGGGGCGCAGGCAAGCCCGGCGCGGCTCAGGCGGCCTCGAGCCCCGCGATCAGGTGGCGCAGGCCCAGCCACGCGCCGATCCAGATGCTGACCGCGACCACGGGGGCCGTCACCGACAGAAGCGAAAGCGCGGTCAGTCCCTGTCCCACGCTGCAGCCCGCGGCAAGCACCGCGCCGAGGCCCATGGCGACCGCGCCGCCGATCTGGCGCCGCAACTCGCGCGGGTCGTCGCAGGCTTCCCAGCGGAAACCGTCCTGCATGAGCGATCCGAGCGCGCTGCCCAGAACGACGCCGAGCACCGAGCCGATGCCGAATTTCGGCGCGAGCGCGGAGGAGAACATCGCGTAATGCAGCGTCTCGCCGATGGGCGCGGTGAAGGAATGCGAGGAGACGGGCCAGGGCTCGAACCCTTGGGTTGCCACCCAGGCGGTGCCGAGAAACCCTGAGCTGATCGCGAGCCCCGCCACGACGCCCCAGCCCACGCGCCGAACCCGGAAGCCGGGCGTCTGGAAGCGGACCGACAGGCCCAGCACGAGCGCCCCGAGCGCGACACCGGGAACGGCGCGCGGCAGACCGGTGGTGGCCTCGAGCATATGCGCGAGCCCCGGCACCGACGTACCCGCCGGCGCGACCGGGAAAAGCGCGGGCCGAAGCTCGCCCAGTATGCCGAAAAGCGCCGCGCTGGCGGTGACCCCCATGACGATGGCGATCAGCAGCGCGCGCATGTCGCCGCCGCCCAGCCGCGCAAGGACGCCGTAGCCGCAATTGCCGGCCTGTGCCATGCCGTAGCCGAACAGAAGCCCGCCGGCCACCGCGCCGAGGATCGGGTAGGCGTGGCCCAGATGCACCGTCGAGGACAGGTCGATCAACCCCGCGGCCTCGGCGGCGAAATTCACCATCAGAGCCGTGCCGAGCGCGGTGAGCCACATCCACATGCGGCCGTAATCGCCGCCGTAATGGACATCCTCGATCATGCCGAGCGTACACATGCGGCCCAGCCGCGCCGCCAGTCCCAGCAGGATGCCGCCACCCGCGCCGATCAGAAGAACGGCCACCGGTTCCGATAGAAGATCGAGCAAGCTCCCTCCCTCAACCCCGGGCGCGCGCGCTCAGGTGCAGAACAACTCGTAGACCTGTTCGATGATCCGGCGCGCGCGGTCGTCTGTCAAACTGTAAAAGATCTGCTTGCCCTCGCGCCGGGCTGTGATGAGCTTTTCCTGGCGGAGCCGGGCAAGTTGCTGCGAGACCGCCGCCTGCCGTGTGGACAGCATCTGTTCCAGTTCGGTCACCGACTTCTCACCATGGGCCAGCGAGCACAGGATCATCAGCCGCCCCTCGTGGCTGAGCGCCTTCAGAAAGTCCGACGCGTTCTGCGCATTGCTTTTCACCTGCCGCCACGTCTCGTCGTCCATGGGCTTGCCGAGGTCGGGCAGGATGGAGGTCGGATCTTGGGCTTGCTCGGTCATCGGTCTCGGTCTGTCGCGGCCGGCGCTCTCGGGAGGGGTGCGTGGGACACTATCCACGGGGGGCGCGGACGCCCATGGCCCGTGGCAGCCCCGCGGCGGCGGATCTTGCAGGCCATTCACCCATTGGGCGCCGCGCGTTCAAGAATGCGGCCCAGCAGGCCCCAGAAGAAATCCTCGCCCGGGTAGCCCTCGATCCGGCCGATTTCCGCCCCGTTGCGCACCACGACGAAGGTCGGCGTGAAGCGCGGCCGCGACTCGAGCGTGATGTCATCGGGCACCGGATCGTCGATCTGGACCCGCACCAGGGGCGCGGCCTGTCCTTCCGGTGTCAGCGGGTATTCGCCGCCCACATCCTCGGTCCAGCGGCGGCACCAGACACAGCCCGGTTCTTCGAACATCATGAGAATCGTCTCGGCGCGTGCCGGCGCGGCGGCCGCGCCAAGCAGGCCCATGGTGAAAGCGAGGGCGCACATCATGTAGCTGATTGACACCCTGAAGTTGTGCAATCTAATCTGAATTATTGAATGTGTCGGCATCGGGAGGGCCCATGTTCGATGTCACTCTGACCGGCGCATTCCTTGCAGGGCTGATCTCTTTCCTGTCGCCCTGCGTCCTGCCGATGGTTCCCTTCTATCTAAGCTACCTCGCGGGTGTAAGTGTCAACACCATGACTTCGGATGGCGCGGTTGCCCCGGCGGTGCGTGGCCGCGCGGTCCTCGGATCGCTGTTCTTCGCGGCCGGCATGCTGACGGTCTTCGTCAGCCTCGGCGCCTCGGCCTCGGCGCTGGGCCAGCTGGTGCGCGACTGGTTCGACGTGCTGCGCTGGATCGCGGCGGGGCTGATCATCGCCATGGGTCTGCATTTCCTGGGGCTTTTCCGCATCGGTTTTCTCAACCGGCAGTGGCACGCGGAACTGGGGGACACGAGAAGCCTCGGCTTAGGCGGTGCCTACCTGATCGGGCTCGCCTTCGCCTTCGGCTGGACGCCCTGCGTGGGGCCGATCCTGGCCGCGATCCTGTTCACCGCGGCGGGCACGGACACTGCCGGGCAGGGCGCGATCCTGCTGACGGGTTACGGGGTCGGCATGACGCTGCCCTTCGTCCTGGCCGCGGCCTTCGTGGGGCCCTTCATGGGCCTCATGGCGCGATTCCGGCGGCATCTGGGCACGGTCGAGCGGGTCACGGGCGTCGCGCTCGTGGTCTTCGGTGTGCTGATCGCGACCAATGCGATGAATTACATCGGCCAGTGGATGCTGGAGAATTTCGAGGTGTTCCAGACGATCGGATAACGCAAGCCCGGGGAGGAGAAGACCATGTTGAGAGCAATGCTGGCCGGGGTCGTGATGGCCCTTGGCGCACCCCTTGGCACATCGGCCATGGCGGCGGAGCTGAACGCCGACGGCCTGCACGTGGCGCCCTGGATCGAGGAGACCTTTCTCGACCTGCGAGAGGACCTTGGCGATGCCACCGCGAACGGCCAGCGTTTCGCCGTCATCGTCGAACAGAGGGGCTGCATCTACTGCACGCGGATGCATGAGGAGGTCTTCTCGGATCCCGAGATCGCCGAAATCCTGGCGGAAGAGTTCTTCGTGGTCCGCCTCAACATGCACGGCGCGCTCGAGGCCACCGACTTCGACGGCGAGGCGATGGAGGAGCGTGAGCTCGTGCGGCGCTGGCGCAACATGTTCACGCCCACCATGATGTTCTTCCGCGCCGAGGTGCCCGAAGGTGCGACCGGCGCGGAGGCGGCTGTCGTGACGATGCCGGGCGCCTTCGAGAAGGGAACGATGTTCGACCTTCTGACCTGGGTGCTCGCGGAAGGCTATGACGGCGAGGAGGATTTCCAGCGTTACCATGCACGCATGATCAACGCGCGCCGCGAGGCCGGGAACTGACGGGGTGCGACGCGGAGCCTCAGGCATGCAACTGCCTCGTTTCATGGGCGAAAGCCTGCTCTGCCCGGCTTCGGCATGCCGTCACATGCAGAAACCAAAATGTGTTGTTGCAATCAGGAGGCGAGCGCGACTACGGTTGATGGACGGTGAGTGACTCGCCGAAGGGAGGAAAATCTGTGAAGCGCCAGCTGTTTACGACGGCCAGCCTCGCTTTGGCTGCGCTAAGCCTGACCGCGCCGGCCGTGCATGCGGATATCACGCTGCCCCGGGATGTGGTTGCAAACGAATACGGCGATGTCGCCATGTCCCTGACCGGGGTGCCCGGTGACGCCGAGCGCGGCAAGGAGATCATGGTCGACCGCGGGCAGGGCAACTGCATCGCCTGCCACCAGGTTACCGCGCTGGAGGAATACGACTGGCACGGTGAAGTCGGTCCGTCGCTCGACGGGGCCGGCGCGCGCTGGGACGAGACGGCGCTCAGGGGCATCATGGTCGATGCCAAGGCCGTGTTCCCCGAGACGGTCATGCCCGCCTTCTACAGGGTGGACGGTTTCACGCGCCCGGGCAACGCCTATACGGGTCGCGCCGCCGAAGGTGACCTCGCGCCGCTGCTCACCGCGCAGGATATCGAGGATGTCGTCGCGTACCTGCTTACGCTGACCGAGTACTGAACCCAAAGCGCATACGCCTACCGAGGAGACTTTCCATGGAACTATCACGCAGGCAGGTTGTCGGGACGGGACTGGCCGCCGCGGCCGCCTTTTTCGGCCTCCCGCAGATCGCTTCGGCGGAATTGCTGGATGAGGCGATCAACGAATTCACCGGCGGTGCCAGCACCGGTGACAGCGGCATCACGCTGATCGCGCCGGAGATCGCCGAGAACGGCAACACCGTGCCGATCGAGGTCGATGCCCCCGGCGCCGAGGCGATCATGATCCTCGCGGCCGGCAACCCCAACCCGGACGTGGCAACCTTCAACTTCGGCCCCGCGGCCGGGCGTCAGGCGGCCTCCACCCGGATCCGTCTCGCCGGCGAGCAGGACGTCATCGCAATCGCGCGCATGGCCGACGGCAGCTTCATCCAGGCGCGTCAGAACGTGCGCGTCACCATCGGCGGCTGCGGCGGCTGAGCTTTCCAGGAGACAGACACATGGCAGACAATGTTACACCGCGCGTCCGCGTCCCCCGCGAAGCCTCGGCCGGCGATATCGTTTCGGTCCGGACGCTGATCAGCCACCCGATGGAGAGCGGCCAGCGTCGTGACGGCGACGGCAACCTCATCCCGCGGCAGATCATCAACCGCTTCACCTGCGACTTCAACGGCGAGAACGTCATCGACGTGACGCTGGAGCCCGCCATCGCGACGAACCCCTATTTCCAGTTCGACGCGCGCGTGGATGCCACCGGCACGTTCCAGTTCACCTGGTACGACGATGACGGCTCGGTCTACGAGGAGACGGCCGACATATCGGTGGCCTGACCGCCGACACGCACCCCAGCCGTCGCAAGGGAGGAGATGAACGGCCATGAACAGACAGAGCCTGCTTTGCGGCGGTACGATCGCGGCTTTCGCGATCGCGCTTGCCGGCGCTGCCAGCGCGGATATCCGCACGGGCGACACGCTGACGATCAACGGTGACATGGAAATGATCACCGAGACGGACCCGCCGGAGCATCTGCAAGACGTCTTCAGCACGATATACTCGGGCTGGGTGTTCCGCACGGACGAAACCCGCGCCATGCAGATGGACGATTTCGACAACCCGGCCATGATCTTCGTGGACCAGGCGCGCGAGGCGTTCGACACGCCCATGGGCGCGGAGGGCAACAGCTGCGCCTCTTGCCACGAGAACGCCGAGACCCTGTCGAACGTCCGTCCGACCTATCCCAAGTGGGACGAGGCGCATGGCACCGTGCAGACCGTCGAGATGCAGATCCAGGAGTGTCAGACCGAGCGCATGGGCATGGAGGAGCCCTACGGATATGACAGCCAGGCCATGCGCAACATGTCGGCGCTGATCTCGTCGGTCGGGCGCGGCCAGGTCGTGGACGTGGCCATCGACGGCCCCGCGCAGGAGACCTGGGAGCAGGGGCGCGAGATCTACTACACCCGTTACGGCCAGCTGGAACTCAGCTGCGCCAACTGCCACGAGCAGAATTACGGCAACCTGATCCGTGCCGACCACCTGAGCCAGGGCATGGTCAATGGCTTCCCGACCTACCGGTTGCGGAATGCGGGCCTCGTTTCGGTCCATAACCGCTTTCGCGGCTGCATCCGCGATACGCGCGGCGAGACCTATTCGGTTGGCAGCCCGGAATTCGTGGCGCTGGAACTTTACGTCGCCTCGCGCGGCAACGGCCTGACGGTCGAAGGCCCCGCCGTCCGCAACTGACCC
>CAZGHJ010000126.1:0-8550 GCA_964525355.1 uncultured Roseicyclus sp. | reverse complement strand
GCTTGATGACCTCGACGTAGGAGATCCCGATGAACTCCACCATCAGGAAGGCGGCGGCGCCCATCACGGGCGGCATGATCTGCCCGTTGACCGAGCTTGCCACCTCGACCGAGCCCGCCTGCTCGTTGGTGAAGCCCACGCGCTTCATCAGCGGGATGGTGAAGGTGCCCGTGGTGACCACGTTGGCGATGGAGGAGCCCGAGATCAGGCCCGTCATGGCCGAGCCCACGACGGCGGCCTTGGCCGGCCCGCCCCGCAGATGCCCGAGCCCCGCGAAAGCCAGTTTGATGAAGTAATTGCCCGCGCCCGCCTTGTCGAGAAGCGAGCCGAAGAGCACGAAGAGGAACACGAAGGCCGTCGACACGCCCAGCGGGATACCGAAGACGCCGCCCGTATCGAGCCACTGCGCGTTGATCAGCGCGCGAAAGCTGAGCCCCTCGTGCTCGATCAGGTCGGGGATCAGCCAGCCCGTGCCCATGTAGGCGTAAAGCAGGAAGAGCGAGCCCACGATGGTCAGCGCAGGCCCCAGCGCCCGGCGGCTGGCCTCCAGCAGCACGAGGATGCCGATGGCGCCCACGATGACCTGGAACTGCGTCGGCAGGCCAGAGCGCGCGGTCATCGCAAGCTCGTCGGCCGCCCAGAAGATGTAGAAGGTGCAAAAGCCCCCCACGGCCAGCAGGATCCAGTCGGTGACGGGGATCCGGTCACGCGGCGAGGTCTTGAAGGCCGGATAGGCGAGAAACGCCAGGACGATGGCGAAGAACAGGTGCAAGGGCCGCGTCTGGGACGAGTTCATCACCGGAAGGTACTCGCCGAACCAGAGCATCGGCTGCGCGATCCAGAGCTGGAAAAGCGACCAGATGAGCGCGAGCCCAGCGATCAGAAGCGCGATGTTCCGGTTTCTGGGGTTGCGCGCACCGCTGTCGGTGCTGGCCACCAGGTCCTGAAGCTCCGCGTCGGAGAACTGCCGCCCCTCGCGGCCCGCCTGATCCTGCTTCCTGTCGTCCGCCGCCATTGGGCTGTCCCCCTGCTCGGCCGCGCTTCGCGGTCCGGTGTCTTGGGGCCCGGGCGACCGCGCCGCCCGAGCCCGTGTTGCCTGCGGGTCAGCCGATCACTCGATCAGGCCGGCCTCGCGGAAATAGCGCTCCGCGCCCGGATGGAGCGGCGCGGAAAGGCTGTCGTTGGCCATGGACGCCGCCTCGAGATTGGCGAAGGCCGGGTGCAGGCTGCGGAACTGGTCGAGGTTCTCGAAGACCGCCGAGACGACCGTGTAGACCACCTCCTCGGGCACGTCGGCCGAGGTCACGAAGGTCGCGCCCACGCCGAAGGTCGTCGTGTCGTCGGGATTGCCGCGATACATGCCGCCGGGGATCGTGGCGACGCGGTAATAGGGCCGGTCCGCGACCAGCTGCCGGATCGCCTCTCCATCGACATCGACGAGCACGCTGTCGCAGGCCGTGGTGGCCTCCTGAATGGAGCCCGAGGGGTGGCCCACGGTGTAGATCATCGCGTCGATGTTGTTGTCGCAAAGCGCCTGGGACTGTTCGGCCGGCTGCAATTCCGCGGCCATGGAGAAATCGTCGGTCGTCCAGCCGATGGCCTCCAGCACCACTTCCATCGTGGCCCGCTGACCGGAGCCGGGATTGCCGATATTCACGCGCTTGCCGCGCAGATCTTCGAAGGTCTCGATGCCCGCATCGGCGCGCGCCACCACGGTAAAGGGCTCCGGATGGACCGAGAAGACGGCGCGCAGCTCCTCGAAGGGGCCCTGCTCCTCGAATTGCGAGGTGCCGTTGAAGGCGTGGAACTGCCAGTCGGACTGCGCCACGCCGAACTCGAGCTCGCCGTTGCGGATCGCGTTGATGTTGAACACCGATCCGCCGGTGGATTCCACGCCGCAGCGGATGCCGTGCTCGGCGCGGTCGCGGTTGACGAGACGGCAGATCGCGCCCCCGGTCGGGTAGTAGACGCCCGTGACGCCCCCGGTGCCGATGGCGATGAAGGTCTGGTCCTGTGCCGCAGCGGCGCCGCCTGCGAGGGCCGTGGTCCCGGCAACAAGCGCGGCAATGATATGATTGTTCATGAGTGTCTCCCTGTACGTGCGCTTTTTTTGCGCGTGCGGGAAACGATGGAACAAATCTTCAAGACGGGTCAAGGTCCGTCGGGGCGCGCACCGCCACGCAAGGCCCGCGCGGTTGCCGCGCCCCGCGCGCTTCACTTGCCCGTCCCGGCTCCGGGCTCGCTCGGGGCCTTGCGCGGCTTGCTTCTGGCGGGTTTCGACATCGGCTTGGGCTTGCCGCGCGTGCGGGGCGCGGCCGGACATTCCGCAAGCCAATTGCCGATCGCGACAATGTCGCCGGGGCATCGCGCGACCCAGTCGGCAAGCGCCTGCGCCGCGTCGTCCTCCGGGCGGGGACGCGGGCGCGGCAAGGGCTCGGGCCTGGGCGTCGGCGGCGCGGAAGGCTCGCCCGGCGACGGCGCCTCGGCGAAGAGGCCCGCGAGGCCGCCGGCCGTCCGAATGGCCGCCAGGAACTTGTCGTAATACCCCGCGATCAGCTTCCACTTGTCGGTCACGTTGACGGTGCGGCGGGCGCCTTTCAGGTCATCCTCCCCGTCGCTGGGCAGGTAATCGGCCAGCCCCTTGCCCTGCGCCCCGTTCCAGCGCCCGTCGAGCAGGCCGCGGATGAGAACGCGCGCGGAAATCTCCGGGTCCAGCATCTTGTCGGGATGCCGGACGAGATCGTGCCCCGCATCCGCGCTGCTGCGCTGGTAGTTCTCCAGCCAGGTCAGCTGCACGTAGCCTCGGCCGTAATAGGTCTTGCCATGGGGACCGGCCGGTTTTCCGTAGCGGCTTGGCGCCGAGGACGGCCCGCGCTTCTCGGCCAGCCGGGCGACGGCCTGGATGGCCTCCTCGTCCGATGCGGCGAAGCCCTCGCGGACGGGCTCCATGCGCCGTCCGGTCTCGTGGTAGGCGGTGGCCAGCGCGTAGGCCAGCGTCTTGTCCCGACTGTCGCCCACGGCCGCCATCGCCGCGATGATCCCCTCCATGCCGTCGACCTGCGACTGGGTCAGGCGCCCGTCGAAAAGATCGGCGCGCACCGTGTCGAAAAAGTCCCGTCTGCTCATCTGGCGCATCCTTTCCCTGCCGGGCCTCCGGTTGCCGGCCGCGGCCCCGGACACCGAGACGTCGCTGACGCCGACCTGCCCAAGACCGCGACACGCGCGGCATCCGTTCGAGCGCCGGCATGGGGCAACCATAGCATGTTTCTTGTCGGGCGTCGCATCTGCCGTCGCAGCCGAAGCACGCGGGGCAGCCACGGCCAAGCCCGAATTCCTTCCATGTTTTCAGGTGCCTGACACGTGTCCATGGATATGTCCGGGGGCCACGACCGCAGCAGCGTGCCGGCCCGTTACGGCCCCGGAAGGTGACGCAGCAAGGCCCCCGCCCCGGACCCGACATCCACGGGGATGCCGCCTTGCAGAAAGGGGGGCGCTTTTGAGGTCGGTATGTGCTGAACTGCGGCATCTCGGCCATCGGTGTCGCCGATCGAGCAAAAGGGACCATCAGCCAGATGCATCGCGCGCGCTTCCGGACCCCGGCGCAGGTTCCGGCCCTAACTCTCGCCCTCGCCCTGGGCCTTGCCGCCGTCCCGGCGCTCGCGCAGCAGGGCGGTGGGGGCGGGGGTGGCGGCGGGATGCGGCAAGGCGACGGCGCATCGCAGCCGCCGCACGTGGCGGGCGCCCGCCTGATGGAGACCGTCGCCACGCTGCGCGGGCGCAAGGCCATCGGCAACGTGCCGGGCTTCACGCCGATCGTCTCCGGCAGGGAGGGCGAACGGCTCGAGGTCATCGCAGATCCGCAATCCTACCGGCTGCGGCTTCGCACCGTGCAGGACAACGTCTGGGCCCAGCTGAGCTATCAGAACCAGGTCAACCGGCGCGGGGACCCCGCCGACATCCTCGGCGCGAGCGTCGGCACCCACATGGATCTGGGCGGCAACACCGTCCTGGGCGCACTCGCCCTGGTCGATCTGCTGGACCAGGAGGTCGGCTCGGGCCGCGCGCATGGCGCGGGCTGGCTGGTGGGCCTCTATGTGGCGGGCAATCATCCCCGGCCGAACCTGAACTACGACCTCGCCGTACTGGCCGGACAGGGCGCGAGCGAGCTCGACCCCGTCGGAACCTATTCGGACGACGTGACGGCCGACAGGCTGCTGGTGAGCGGGAACCTGACGCAGCATTTCGACACCGGCCCGCTGCGCATCACGCCCTCGCTGAACCTGAAATACGCGCGCGAGAGCTGGCCCGCCTACACCGACGGGCTGGGCCACCGGTTTTCCTCCGAAACCTACGAGTTCGTGGAAACCAGGGCCCGGCTGCGCATGGAATACGCGTTCGGCCCCAGATCGCGGAGCCCGAGGGTCGACGGCAGCATCAGCCTGACCGGGCTCGAGGATCTCTCGCCCACGGACAGCTCGTCGCGCTATGGCGCGGTCGAGTTTGGGCTCACGCTGCCGGTCAGCCGGATGAGCAACGTCCGCGTGACATGGAAACGCGACCGCATCGGGGACGCGGCACCCAGCACCGACGACGTCCAGTTCCGACTGACATTGCGGTTCTGACCTCGCCGCGCATCGGGGGCGCGTCACTGTTCCTTTGCGTGCAGAGGATCGCCACGCTAACGTCAGGGTTGAAATCCCAATCGAAGGATCGAGACATGCGCTTCGCTCTGACAACGGCGATACTGACACTGGCTGTCGCTCTGCCCGCAGCGGCGCAGGAGGCCGGCGAGGCGGCCTGTCCCTTCTTCGCGACGCCCGGCAGCTGGTCGCCGGGCCAGCCCGCCCCGACGGAGCCTCTGGCGGAATACTACGTGGAAGGCCTGGTCCTGACCTGGGACGCGGCGGCGGGAAACTATACCAGCCCGCGCCCTTTCCGGCACATGGATGTGGTGGATTTCAACGCCGATCCCTCGCGACGGGCGGTCTCGGTCGAGTATCAGGCCGTGGAGCTTCTCGGTTGCACGGGCAAGCTGCGGCAATACGTGTTCGAGGGCGTGAACGACGGCACGACCGGCCCCCTGCGCCCCGTCGCACCCCAGCTGGAATTCCGGCCCGGCGATACTCTGGCGCTGTCGATCACCAACAACCTGCCGGCGCCCGACGATGCGCAGGCCCCGCACGGGGCCCATCTGCAACGCATCCACCCGAGCGGCGAGGAATTCGAGGACGTGCACGGCCACCACGGCGTCCCCGCCGCCTCGAGCGAGTTCGGCTTCATCGCGCCGCCCGATCCCGGACCATCGGACGCCGCGGCCGGGAACGATCCGATCTACAACATGATCCACGGGCTGAACAACACCAACATCCACACCCATGGCTGGAACGTCAGCCCCCGGGGCGCCAGCGACAACGTCTTCGTCACGATCCAGCCGGGCGACCCGGCCTACGATCAGACCGTGCGCCTGGACGCGCCCGGCGAGGTCAACGACACGGGCCATCCCAGCGGCACCTTCTGGTATCACGCGCACAAGCACGGGGCGACGGCGGTGCAGGTGTCGTCGGGCATGGCCGGCACGCTGGTGGTGCGCGATGACGCGGTCGGGCTCGACAGGGCGCTGGCCGAGATCGACGACAGCATCGTGGAAAAGACACTGATGCTGCAACAGCTTCCCTATGACGCGCGCGGCATGGTCGAGGGCATCGCGTTCCTTCAGGAAAACGTGCGGCAGACCGGGGCGAACTGCGGCGAGGGCGCGGCCTACGCCAACCGCCCGCCCTTCGTGAACGGCGTGCCGACGCCGCTTCTGGAGATCGAGCTGAACCAGGTCTATCGCTTCCGATTCCTGCACTCGGGCTCCATCGGCGGGATCACGCCGCAGGTCGTGGCAAGCCCCGAACTGGAAATGTCGCCAGGGCTGCGCGCGGGCGCGACGCGCACCGACATCACCCTGCCGCTCTACGAGATCGCGACCGACGGGCTTCCGACCGGGACCATCGTTCCGATGGAAAACATCCCCCTCTCCGCCGCCTATCGCAGCGACGCGCTGTTCCAGGTCACGATGGACGGGCTGACCCGCGTTCGCGGCAATCTGGACGCGGCGCCTCCCATGGATGGGGGCCATACATACCTCTACCTCGTGGATGCCGCCCAGCAGCCGACCGTGCAGGTTCCTTCCTGCGAGACCCCGAATGCAGATATCCAGAACGCGCGCCGCATCCTTGCCGTGCTGAAGGTGGCCGTGGACGCGACCGATGCCCCGGCGGATGGCCTCGTGCTGGCGCGCGACTACACCGAGGCGCGCATGACCGGGCCGCTGGCGCAGGCGCTGTCCGATTACCAGAACCAGGGCTGGCAGGCGCCAAACCTCGGCAACGACAACGGCTACCGCATGATCTCCGCGCTCCCCGAGATCGGCACGGAGGAGCTCCGGGCCTCCGCCCCGCGCTATTGCCGCCATGACGACGGGTCATGGACCGCGGGCACGCCCAACATCTCCGCTTGCGAACCCACCGCCGTGCATGACGGTACCACGACGCCCTTCGAGGACGTTGCGGTCGAGACGGTGCATTACTTCGGCGATGGCCGGAACAGCTTCCGCTGTCCGCTGACCGGGGGGCGCTGCACCTATTGCGGCGGAGCCGTGTCGGAATACCGGGGCACCGACGGCAACATCTACAACGCGACCACGCGCTTCGCCGATGGTGCCCGGCCCGGGATCTGCGACGAGCCGCGCCCGACGACGCATCCCGTCGGACCGCTGCCCCGGCTCGACTTCATGATCTGCGACCGGGTCGTCGACACAGACGCCCCGCTCGACGCCAAGTCCAAGGTCTGGAACGCGGATGGCGTGCAGATGTGCACCGATCCCGGCGGCGCCACGCAGGCCTGTTCGTGCACCACGCGCGGCGACACCACGACCTGCACGCCCATCGACGGAAGCTCGGCCGAGCTTTCGCCCGCCACGCCGCGGGACATCACCCTCATGGCCGGCGCCAGCCCGAAACAGTGGAGCTGCTTCCTCTTCGACACGGAGGACGACTACATCCGCAACGTGGAGCTTTACTCGGCCAACGAATGGGCGGTGAGTTCCGCCGGGAACGCAGGCCACGTCTTCCATATCCACGTCAATCCGTTCACCCGTGAGCGGCCTGCGGGAACGGACTTCTTCGGCGCCACGTTCGCGGCCTATGACGTGTGGAAAGACACCTTCCGAGCGCCCAGCACCGGGACCCGGATGCGTTTCCAGCCGGAGGACGAGACCCGCCTGCGCACACGCTATTCCTATCATTCCGGCGCATTCGTGCAGCATTGCCACGTGCTGACGCACGAGGACCAGGGCATGATGCAGGTGGTCTCGGTCTCGGACCCCGAGCCGTTCGACCGGCTTATGGCGCTCAGGGGCTTCGAGACCCGGGCCGAAGCCCGCGCCTTCCTGTCCGGTGCGCTCTATGCCGACGGACCGCTCTCCGCCATGCAGGTCGACAGCGTGACCCTCGAGGACTTCATCGAGTAGGCGCCGGCCCTGCGCGATCCGGCCCATGCGCGTGCGGCGTCTGACGGGTTCACGAAACGGTTGCCCGCCCCACGCGCGCGCCTGTCCCTCGCTCGCGCGGGGCGGAGTGACCACGCGCCCCGCGACAAGCCGGCGACAGACATTGCGGCGATCCGGCCCGTTGCAGGCCGAGGGACCGCAGATCTTTCCGTCCGCAAGACCGAGACCGAGCACGCCCCTCGGTCCACCGCCGATACTTCCATCGGTGCCCGCGAGGCATGGACCAGACCGCCCACCCGCCGGAACCACAGACGCAGGCATACGCGGCCCGACCCTCGGCGTCGCTGGCGCCAGCGATGATATTGATGATCGCGGAACCATCGTCCGTGACGCCCCGCCCCGTGCCGCGACCATCCCCGACCTTTCGGGAGGTGCCGTCGCGCGCCTCGATCGGTGCGGCGCCGGATCGGAAATCGCGCGCGATCCGGGCAAAGTCGACTGTCGCCACCTGGGCCGTGGACGGCATGGCCACGACAACACCCACGACCGCAAGCCGTGTCCGGGCTTTCAGCAATGCATCCCCGGCGATGCTACGCGCAGGATCATCTACCGGGAAGCGTGGTGCGGCCCCGGCGCTCTCGGGCCCGCGCGCACAGAGCCCGTCCTTTCGGAGCGCTCATCGCCGAACGCCCTCCAGGCGACCGCAGCGCCATCCGGCACCCCTGGTGCGACCGGAAGCTGCGACGCGCGCCCCCGTGACTGTCCGACACCGCCCGTCGGGGATGTAGGACTGCATGGGATGCGACTGGCCGCAGCTGCTCGGGGGCGGCGTTGACCGGACTGCCCGAGCCATGACCTGCGAGGTTCCACCCAGCTGCGAAAACCGCCAAGGAAGCGCTGCTGCGCTGTGCCCTGACACCTCGGGACGGCGACGGAAACCGGTGTCTCCGGGCAGCACCCCGGATCGCGCCCCCGACGCCACCGTCAACTCGTCCGGTCTGAGAGGATTGGTGGAGCCAAGGGGAGTCGAACCCCTGACCTCTTGCATGCCATGC
>CAZGHJ010000125.1:884-8590 GCA_964525355.1 uncultured Roseicyclus sp. | reverse complement strand
CCGAAGGTCAGCGGCCCGTAGCAGATGTAGGAATGGCCCACGACCCAGCCCACGTCCGAGGCCGCCCAGAAGACTTCGCCCGGGTTCATGTCGTAAAGGTTGCGCATGGTCCAGTTGAGCGCCACGAGATGGCCCGCGGTGTGCCGCACGACACCCTTGGGCTGGCCGGTGGTGCCAGAGGTGTAGAGGATGTAGGCTGGGTGGTTGCCCTCGACGGGGACGCAGTCGGCGGGCGGAACCCCGTACTGGAAGGCGTGCCAGTCCACGTCGCGCCCCTCCTCCAGATGCGCGACCTCCTGCTCCCGCTGGAAGATCACGCAGAATTCGGGCTGATGCGCCGCGATGGCGAGCGCGCCGTCGAGGAGCGGCTTGTAATGCACCACGCGGCCCGGCTCGATCCCGCAGGAGGCCGCGATGATGCATTTGGGCTGGCAGTCGTCGATCCGCACGGCCAGTTCGTTCGCGGCGAAGCCGCCGAAGACGACGGAGTGGATCGCGCCCAGCCGCGCGCAGGCCAGCATCGCCTCCAGCGCCTCGGGCACCATCGGCATGTAGATGATGACGCGGTCGCCCTTGCCGACGCCCTTGGCCTTCAGCGCGCCGGCGAGGCTGGCGACGCGGGTCTGAAGCTCGGCATAGGTGATCTTGTGGGTCGTGCCGGTGACGGGACTGTCATGGATGATCGCGAGACGCGCGCCGTGGCCAGCCTCCACATGGCGGTCGACCGCGTTCCAGCAGCCGTTGAGCATGCCGTCGGCGTACCATTCGTAGAGGTTGTCACCCTTGTCGAACAGCGCCCTCGACGGCGCCCTGTCCCAGTCGATGCCCCGCGCGGCGTCCAGCCAGAACGCGTCGGGGTCCGATTTGGCGGCGGCGTAGATGTCGGCATATCCCATGGCAAAAGTCCCTTCCTCGATTGTGCGATTTTCTATCGCTTCGCGCACAGGTTGCGCAATGAGGCGCGTTCGCCGCAGGGGGTGGAATGGCGCAGTGCGATCACATCCGCTGAAACACGACGACACGGCGCTTGCGCGACTCGGGGGATCGGCGGTGGGATTTTCTCACGCCGCGCCGGCATGGGGCCGGTCCGCGCTTGAGGAAGACGACGATGGGCGACAAGGAGCCTGCCCCGAAAAAGGCCGCCGGCGGCGGCAAACCCGGCGAGTGAGGTCCTGACCTCGCTCGCGCCGGGACCGCCCCCGGCCCGGCGCGGATCTCAGCCGTAAAGGCTGACCGGCGTGCCCGCGAGCGCCGAGATGTTCAGCAGGCCCCGCGCCGTGATCGAGGGCGTCACGATATGGGCGCGGTTGCCCATGCCCATCAGGATCGGCCCCACCTCGAGCGCATTGGCCTTCATCTTCAGCATGTTGCGCGAGGCGCCCGCCGCATCGGTCGAGGCGAAGACGAGCGCGTTGGCCGCCCCTTCGAGCCGCGAATTGGGGAAGATCCGCGCGCGCAGGTCCGGGTCGAGCGCGCTGTCGGCATGCATCTCGCCCTCGAAGACGAAATTGCAGTCCATCCCGTCAAGGATCTCGAGCGCCGCGCGCATCCGCCGGCCGCTATCACTGTCGAGATTGCCGAACTGGCTGCCGGAACACAGCGCGATCCTGGGCTCCACCCCGAAGCGTTTCACATGGCGCGCGGTGGCGATCACGGTCTCGGCGATCTGCTCGGGCGTGGGCTGGGCGTGGATATGCGTGTCGGCGATGAAGAGGGGGCCATCCTCGAGGATCATCAGGCTGAGCGCGGCGACGGGATGCAGATCGTCGGTGCCCAGAAGCTGCTGGACGTAGTTCAGGTGCCACAGATACTGCCCGAAGGTGCCGCAGATGAGCGAATCCGCCTCGTCCCGGCGGACCATCACCGCGCCGATCGCCGTGGTGTTGGTGCGCATGATCGCGCGCGCCAGGTCGGGCGTGACGCCGCGGCGCTGCATCACCTCGTGATAGGTGCCCCAGTAGTCGCGGTAGCGCGGGTCGCTTTCGGGGTTCACCAGTTCGAAATCGACCGACGGTCGAATGGTCAGGCCCGCCCGCTCGGCGCGCAGTTCGATCACCTCGGGCCGGCCGATCAGGATGGGCGTGTCGGTCGTCTCCTCCAGCATGGCCTGGGCCGCGCGCATCACGCGCTCGTCCTCGCCCTCGGCGAAGACGATCCGCCGCGAGGTGGTGGCCGCGGCCTCGAAGACGGGCCGCATGATGAGCGCGGAGCGGAAGACCGACTGGTTGAGCCGCGCGCGATAGGCCGGCAGATCCTCGAGCGGCCGCGCGGCCACGCCCGAGGCCATCGCGGCCTCGGCCACGGCGCTGGCGACCACGGCCATCAGGCGCGGATCGAAGGGTTTGGGGATGAGGTAATCCGCACCGAAGGTCAGCTGCTCCCCCTGGTAGGCGGCCGCGGCCTCGGCGGAGGTCGTGGCGCGGGCCAGCGCCGCGATCCCCTCGATGCAGGCGATCTGCATGGCGTCGTTGATCTCGGTCGCGCCCACGTCGAGCGCGCCGCGGAAGATGAAGGGAAAGCACAGGACGTTGTTGACCTGGTTCGGGAAATCGCTGCGGCCCGTGGCGATGATGGCGTCGGGCGCGACCTCGCGCACGGCGTCGGGCAGGATCTCGGGCGTGGGGTTGGCGAGCGCGAAGATGATGGGCCGCTCGGCCATCTTGGTCACCATCTCCTGCGTCAGGACGCCAGGCCCCGAAAGCCCGAGGAACAGATCGGCGCCTTCGATCACCTCGTCCAGCGTCGCCGGCGTCGTTCCCTGCGCATAGGCCGCCTTCTGCGGGGTCATCTGTTCCGTGCGGCCTTCGTAGACCAGCCCGTCGAGATCGCAGAGCCAGACATTCTCGCGCTTCACGCCCAGTTTCAGCAGCATGTTGAGGCAGGCGATGCCGGCCGCCCCGCCGCCGGTGGAGACGATCTTGATGTCCTCGAAGCGTTTGCCCGCGATCCGCAGCGCATTGGTCGCCGCCGCGCCCACGACGATGGCGGTGCCGTGCTGGTCGTCGTGAAAGACGGGGATGTTCATGCGCTCGCGGCAGATCCGTTCGACGATGAAACAGTCGGGCGCCTTGATGTCCTCGAGATTGATCGCGCCGAAGGTGGGTTCGAGCGCGCAGACGATCTCGGCCAGTTTCTCGGGATCGGCCTCGTCGAGTTCGAGGTCGAAACAGTCGATATCGGCGAATTTCTTGAAGAGAACCGCCTTGCCCTCCATGACCGGCTTCGAGGCCAGCGCGCCGATATTGCCAAGCCCCAGCACGGCGGTGCCGTTCGAGACGACCGCCACGAGGTTCCCGCGCGAGGTGTAGCGCGCGGCATTGGCCGGGTCGGCCTTGATCTCGAGGCTCGCCTCGGCCACGCCGGGCGAATAGGCGCGCGCGAGGTCGCGGCCATTGGCCAGCGGCTTCGTGGCGCGGATCTCGAGTTTTCCGGGCTTGGGCTGTTCGTGGTAGAACAATGCCGCCGAGCGCAAAGTGTCGTGTTTGTCGTCCGCCATGAAAGCCTCCCCGATCCGCGCCCCTTCCTAGCGAGGCGCCAGGGCGAAACCAAGCGGCACCGCGTCGCGCACCGCCACACCGCGAGGCCCCTGCCTTCGCCAGGCGCGCCCTTGGCGCATGGCAAGCTGCCGTCCCGGCCCGAAAACCGCACCGCCGGCCTCCCCTGTCCGCCCGGACCCCCGCCCCTCTTCCGTGGCAACGCGGGCGTCCGACCGCTCCGAAGGGGCGCGAGGACGCCCGCTCCCCCCCGGGCCCCGCGCCGGGGCGAGGCGTCGCCCTAGACGAACTGCTCGCGGATCAGGCGCTCCTCCAGCCCGTGGCCGGGATCGAAGAGGATGCGGTGCGCGACCTCGGGCTCGCTGCGGATTTCCACGCTCGCCACGTCGCGGACCGAGCGGCTGTCGGCATCGGCCATGACGGGACGTTTCTCGGGGTCGAGCACCTCGAAGCGCACAACCGCCGTCTTGGGCAGGAGCGCGCCGCGCCAGCGTCGCGGCCGGAACGCCGCCATCGCCGTCAGCGCCAGCACGTCGGCGCCGATGGGCAGGATCGGACCGTGGGCGGAGTAGTTGTAGGCCGTCGACCCCGCCGGCGTGGACAGGAGCGCGCCGTCGCAGACAAGCTCCTCCATCCTGAGCCTCCCGTCCACGTAGATGCGCAGCTTCGCCGCCTGCGGCCCGGCGCGCAGAAGGCTGACCTCGTTGATCGCAAGCGCCTCGTGGGTCGTGCCGTCGACGCGCTCGGCGATCATGTGCAGCGGGTTGATAACCTCTTCCTCCGCCGCCTCGAGCCGGTCGATCAGGTCGTCCTCGTGATAGGCGTTCATCAGGAAGCCCACGGTGCCCCGGTTCATGCCGTAGACCGGCGCGCCGAGCGCCTGCGTGGCATGCAGGGTCGACAGCATGAACCCGTCGCCGCCCAGCGCCACGATCACATCGGCCTCGCCGGGCGCGAAACCGCCATAGCGCGCCTCGAGCCGGGCCTTGGCCTCCTGCGCGAGCGCCGTGTCGGACGCCAGGAAGGCGATGTTGCGCGCTGCGGGCATGGCCCTCTCCTCGGTCGGCTCGTCGGCTGCCGGGCGACTGTCGCGCGCGGCGGGGCGAAACTCAATGCCCGATGCTGGGCCCGATGCGGGGCGGCCAAGGGGACCAAAGGCGGCCTTGCGATGCCGCGTGCCATGGCCGCAGTGCCGCTTTCCGGCCTTTCCCGATGGCCGGGAATGCAATACATCGCGTGTCCAAGACGACATGTGACGCCGCAGGAGGTCTGCCCATGAACGCCCCGCACCGTGACGACGGCTTTTTCACCGAAAGCCTCGAAAGCCGCGACCCGGAAATCTTCGCCGCGATCGAGAAGGAACTCGGTCGCCAGCGCGACGAGATCGAGCTGATCGCCTCGGAGAACATCGTGTCGGCCGCGGTGATGGCCGCGCAGGGCTCGGTGATGACCAACAAGTACGCCGAGGGCTATCCGGGCCGGCGCTACTACGGCGGTTGCGACTACGTGGACATCGCCGAGACCCTCGCCATCGAGCGGGCGAAGCAGCTTTTCGGCGTGGGCTTCGCCAACGTCCAGCCGAACTCCGGCAGCCAGGCGAACCAGGGCGTGTTCACCGCGCTGCTGACGCCCGGCGACACGATCCTCGGCATGAGCCTCGATGCGGGCGGGCACCTGACCCACGGCGCCAAGCCCAACCAGTCGGGCAAGTGGTTCAATGCCATCCAGTACGGCGTGCGGGAGGACGACCTGACCGTGGATTACGACCAGGTCGCCGCACTCGCGGCCGAACACAAGCCGAAGATGATCATCGCCGGCGGCTCGGCCATCCCGCGGATCATCGACTTCGCCCGGATGCGCGAGATCGCCGACAGCGTGGGCGCGTATCTCCTCGTGGACATGGCCCATTTCGCGGGGCTCGTGGCCTCGGGCCATTACCCCTCGCCCTTCCCGCATGCCCATGTGGCGACGACCACGACGCACAAGACGCTGCGCGGGCCGCGCGGCGGCATGATCCTGACCGATGACGAGGCGCTGGCGAAGAAGTTCAACTCCGCCATCTTCCCCGGCATCCAGGGCGGGCCCCTCATGCACGTCATCGCCGCCAAGGCCGTGGCCTTCGGCGAGGCGCTGCGGCCCGAGTTCAGGGACTATCAGGCGCAGGTCATCTCCAACGCCCAGGCGCTGGCCGACCAGCTGATGCGCGGCGGGCTCGACATCGTCACGGGCGGCACGGACACGCATGTGATGCTCGTGGACCTGCGCCCCAAGGGCGTGAAGGGCAACGCGACCGAAAAGGCGCTGGGCCGCGCGCATATCACCTGCAACAAGAACGGCATCCCCTTCGACACCGAAAAGCCCACGATCACCTCGGGCGTGCGGCTCGGCTCTCCGGCGGCCACCACGCGCGGCTTCGGCGAGACCGAGTTCCGCCAGATCGGCGACTGGATCGTCGAGGTGGTCGAGGGGCTGGCTGCGAACGGCGAGGATGCCACTGGCCCGACCGAGGCCAAGGTGGCCGGCGAGGTGGTCGCGCTCTGCCGGAAATTCCCGGTCTATCCCGGGCTCTAGGCACCCTGCTATGGGTCTTGGGGGGCTGTTGACAACATCCGCCCATGGCCCGCACGCACCCCGCGGCGATCCTTGCGGACGTGAACGTCCCGTGGCAGTTTGCAACGGTGCATCTAGCGTGACATGCGACTTGAATTGAGTGGGGCCACGCGCGTCCTGAACGGATCGCGCAGCACGAGCTTGAGATCATGACTGCGACAATCACTGACCGCCCGGAGATCACGCCGGGATATCGACGCGAAGCGGATCGCGAGATCCGTGCCTTCACCCGGGACTGGACGTCCCGCGACGACCGCATCGCCTCGGCGAGTTATTTCGGCACCTTCGCCGTCTATTTCCTGACCCTCGCGCTCGCCCTTGCGGCCTGGCCCGTCTGGTGGCTCGTGGTGCCGCTGATCGTCGTCAACGCCTTCGCCGGCGTGCGGCTCTACGTGCTGCAGCACGATTGCGGGCATGCCTCGCTCTTCTCGACCAAGGGGCTCAACGATCTCGCGGGGCACGGGCTCAGCGTCTTCACGCTCACGCCTTACCGGGTCATGCAGTACAACCACAACGAGCACCACTCCCATCTCGGCAATCTCGACGAGCGCGAGACGACCGAGATCTTCACCATGACCCTGCGCGAATGGGAAGAGGCGGGCTTCTGGACGCGCCTGTGGTACCGCGCTTACCGCAATCCGCTGATCCTGATCCCCATCGGCGGGCTGTTCACCTACGTTCTCGCCTATCGCTGGCCGAAAAACGCGGGGAAGATCGACGCGCGCGGCGTGATCCTGCACAATCTCGGAATTGCGGCATGGCTCCTTGCGCTCTGGCTTCTCGCCGGTGCGCCCGCGCTGATCGTCTATGCGGGAACGGTCTTCGTCGCGGGCTGCATCGGCGTGTTCCTCGTCTATCTCCAGCACAATTTCGAGGATACATGGTGGGACCGGAAGCCCGACCTGAACCCTGCGCGCGCGGCGCTCCAGGGCTCCTCCGCGCTCGACCTAGGCTGGTGGTGGGACCTCGGAACGGGCAACATCGCCTATCACGACATCCACCATTTCAACGCCAACATCCCCTCCTACCGGCTCCGCAAATGCCACCGTGCGCTGCGCGAGAAATACGAGGTGCAGACGATCGGCTGGCCGGAGGCGATCCGGTCCTTCACGCTGAAACTCTGGGACGAGGATCAGGAACGTCTGGTTCCCTTCCCGCGCGAGCCGCGGACGCAGGCCATCCCGGGCAACGCCTGAGGGGCGCGCGACCTGCCCTCCTTCAGCCTGGCGGAAAACTCCCGCCGGAGGCACCCGTCCCCGACCAAAGGGCTCAGCGCCCGACGGCCTTGCGCACCATGTCCCAATAGGCGGCCTCGACCGCCGCCCGGTCGAGCCGCCCGCCCTCCCGGTACCACGTCGTGACCCCGGTCAGCATGGCGATCAGCGCCATGGTCGCGAGCTTCGTGTCGGGCACAGCGAAGCGGCCCGCGGCCAGCCCCGCCTTCAGCACAGCCTCGAGCCGGTCCTCGTAATCGCGCCGCAGCCCCTCGATGATGGCGAAATTCTCGGGCGTGAGGTTGCGCAGCTCCATATAGGCGATGAACACCAGCTCCGGCCGGTCGAGGTGGAAACCGATGTGATGGCGCACGAAGCTCTCGAGCTG
>CAZGHJ010000125.1:0-874 GCA_964525355.1 uncultured Roseicyclus sp. | reverse complement strand
GAGCTGTTCGACCGGGTCCGCGTCCGGGGCGTGCCAGTCCTCCAGAAGCTCCTCCAGATGGTCGCGCATCAACTCGAAGAGCAGCGTCTGCTTGTCCGCCGTGTAGAGATAGAGCGCACCGGCCTGCACCCCCACCTCGGCCGCGATCTGGCGCATGGAGACGGCGGCGAACCCGTGCCGCGCGAAAAGCCGCAGCGCCGCCTGCCGGACTTTCGGCCCGGTGATATCCGCGTGACTTCCCTGCTTGCGCGCCATGGGCCGGAGGTTATCTGAACGTGCGTTCAATTCAACCGCCCCATGACCTTGCCGCCCGCCGCATCTGGACAGCACGCTGCCGCTGCGGTTAGGTCGGAGCATGGCGCGTCGGTTCATCATCCCTGTCCTCGCGGTCGCGGCACTCGGTGCCTGCGGCCCGGAGGTGCCCGCGCTCGACGCGCGGATCGGCGCCGAGGCCCGCGCCACCGATTTCCCCGATCTCGTACCGCTCGGCCCACTTCTGGCCAGCGTCGATGCCATCCCGCCGCGCGAAGCCGCGCCCGAAGGCGAAAACCTCGAGGCGCGGACAGCCGATCTGCGTCGCCGCGCGGCCGCGCTCCGCGCGCTGCCGCTGTGACGCGCCGCGCGTTGCAGCCCCCCGCGTGAGCGGCTAACAGGGGCCGAAGCAAGAGGATATCCGCCGGAGGACCAACATGACCGACCCCATTCGCTTGGGAATCGCCGGGCTCGGCACCGTTGGCGCGGGCGTGGTGAAAATCGTCCAGCGGCATGGGTCGCTTCTGGCGCGGCGCTGCGGCCGACCGATCGAAATCACGGCCGTCTCGGCCCGCGATCGCGACAAGGACCGGGGCGTGTCGCTCAAGGCCTACGCGTGGGA
>CAZGHJ010000124.1:0-8623 GCA_964525355.1 uncultured Roseicyclus sp. | reverse complement strand
TTCGCCGCCGCCTTCGGGCTGGCCACGCTGGGCGGATCCTTTCCGGAGACGCCGCGCGACATCTTCCTGTTGAGCGCGGACGGGCCCTTTGCCGTCCTGACGATGGCGCTCGGGGTTATCGGGCTGGTCGTCGCCATGGTCTTCGACATGTCCGACCCGCATCGTGTCACGCGCCGGTCGGCGTCGGGTTTCTGGCTGCACGTGCTGGCGGCACCTGCCATCGTGAACACGGTCGCGCTGACGCTGTTCGACGCGGGCAGCATTCCCGCGCAGGTGTTGCTGGCCGCATTCATCGCGCTCATGGCCGTCTTTGCGGTCGTGATCGACCGGCGGTCTTTCCTCGTATCCGGTGTGGGATACGTGGTGGCGCTGGCGCTGACCGTGGTGGAAGGCCAGGCTTTTTTCGTCATCCTGCTGCTCGGCGCCGGCCTCGTGCTGCTCGGTGCGAAATGGGAGGCGATGCGCCGCGCGCTGATGCGCCTCCTGCCGGGCTTTCCGGGGAAAAGCCGCCTGCCCCCTTATGACCTGCTGGCAAAGGAGATGCCCGCGTGACCGACCTGACCCCGAGGGAAATCGTCTCGGAACTCGACCGTTTCATCATCGGACAGAAGGACGCGAAGCGCGCTGTGGCTGTCGCGTTGCGCAACCGCTGGCGCCGCAAGCAGTTGGGCGACGACCTGCGCGAGGAGGTCTACCCCAAGAACATCCTGATGATCGGCCCCACCGGCGTCGGCAAGACCGAGATCTCGCGCCGGCTCGCACGGCTGGCGAAGGCGCCCTTCATCAAGGTGGAGGCCACGAAATACACCGAAGTCGGCTACGTTGGCCGCGACGTGGAACAGATCATCCGCGATCTGGTGGACGCGGCACAGGTCATGGTCCGCGAGAGTCTGCGCGAAGAGGTGAAGGCCAAGGCCCATGACGCCGCCGAGGAGCGTGTGATCGAGGCGCTGGCCGGCGAGGGGGCGCGCGACCAGACGCGCGAGATGTTCCGCAAGAAGCTCCGCGCGGGCGAGCTTGACGAGACGATGATCGAGCTGGACGTCGCCGATACGTCGAACCCGTTCCAGGGCTTCGAGATCCCCGGACAGCCACCCGGTATGGGCGGGGGCATGATGAACATTGGCGATCTCTTCGGGAAGGCGATGGGCCAGCGCAAGGTGCGCCGGAGGATGACCGTCGCGGCGAGCTATGACATTCTTCTACAGGAAGAAGCCGACCGGCTGCTGGACCCCGAAATGGTCACCAAGGAAGCCCTGCGCGCGGTCGAGCAGAACGGGATTGTCTTCATAGACGAGATCGACAAGGTCGCCTCGCGCCAGGACGCGCGCGGCGGCGATGTCAGCCGCGAAGGCGTGCAGCGCGACCTGCTTCCGCTGATCGAGGGCACGACCGTCTCCACCAAGCACGGGCCGGTCAAGACCGACCATATCCTCTTCATCGCCTCGGGCGCGTTTCACATCGCGAAACCCTCGGACCTGCTGCCCGAATTGCAGGGGCGTCTGCCGATCCGGGTGAACCTGCGCGCGCTGACCGAAGAGGATTTCGTGCGCATCCTCACCGAAACGGACAACGCGCTGACCCGACAATACACCGCGCTGATGAAGACGGAGGAGGTCACCGTGACTTTCACCGAGGACGGGATCGCCGCCTTGGCCAAGATCGCCGCCGACGTGAACCAGAGCGTGGAGAATATCGGCGCGCGGCGGCTCTACACGGTGATGGAGCGTGTGTTCGAGGAACTGAGCTTCACCGCACCCGACCGTACCGGCGAGACGGTGACCGTCGATGCAGATTTCGTCGAGGAAAACCTTGGCGAACTGACGAGAAGCGCGGACCTCAGCCGCTACGTGCTGTGATCCGCCGGGCTCAGCGACGGCGCTTGAGGTAGACGTAATAGGCGCCGCCGCCGCCGTGGCGCTGATGCGCCTCGCGCACCTCCAGCACCAGGGCACCGATGGGCGGCGCGGTCAGCCAGCCGGGCACCTGCTGACGCAGGACGCCGCGCCGCATGGGGATGGGGCCATGGTCGGGTTCGCTTCCACCGCGCCCCTTGCCGGTGATGACCAGAAGCAGCCGAAGCCCCCGGTCATAGGCATCGCTGACAAAGCCGATCAGCGCGGGATGCGCGTCGGCAAGCGTCATGCCGTGCAGGTCGAGCCGCGCCTCCGGCTTGAGCTTGCCGCGCTGCATGCGCCGGTGCTCGCTCTGTCTCATGCGGATCGGGGCATGAGCCAGCCGGTCGGACAGATCGGCCTGGGGATGCGCCGGCGACGGGCCATGCGAACGTTCGCCGATGCGGAAGGGTTTGACCGGGTTCGGAGACGCGGGTTCGGACAGGGGCGTGGCCGATTTCACCGACAACGGTGGAGCGGATGGAAGCTTTTGCGGGGCAATTTGTGACGAAAGCGGGCTCGCGCTGCGTTTGACCCGCTCCCACAGGTCGCGGTCATCCGGCGACAGTCCCTTCCTGCGACGCGCCATGGTCACGCGCCCCGACCGGCGCGGTGGGCGCGCTCGATGGGCAGAAGCACGACCATGCGGCCCGGATCCCGGATCACACCTGCCGCCGCACCGGCGGCATCCCCCGAACCATAGAAGATGTCGGCCCGTTGCGGCCCGCGAATCGCGCTGCCCGTGTCCTGCGCGATCGTCAGACGGTGCATGGGTGTCGGCCCCGCTTTCTCGATCCAGACGGGCGCCCCCAGCGGCGTGTGGGTCGGGTCGACCGCGACGGTTCTGAGCGGCGTGATCGAGCGGTTCATCGCGCCGATCGGACCCTGCTCCGGATCGCGGATCGCGACCTCGCGGAAGAAGATGTAGGACGGGTTGTGGAGCAACAGGCGCTGACCGTCCTCGGGATGACGCCGCACCCAGTTGGCGATCGCCTGCGCCGAGACCTCATGCGGCGCGCACAGGCCGCGCCGGACCATCTCCTGCCCGACGGAGCGATACTCATGGCCGTTCCGCCCGCCAAAGCCCACGCGGATGAGCGACCCGTCGGCAAGACGAATGCGGCCCGAGCCCTGGACATGGAGAAAGAACAGATCCGCGGCATCGTCGACCCACGCGATCTCGAGGCCGCGGCCTTCGAGCACGCCGCGCGTCTCGATTTCGGTCCGGCTGAGCCAGCGCGTGCCCTCGGCCAGCTCGGGCGGGACGCGGTAGACCGGGAACCGGAAGCGCGCGGTCGGCGTGAGGGAGCCGGCGAGTTCCGGCTCGAAATACCCGGTGAAAAGTGCGGGACGATCGCCACCGATCAGAACGGGGCGAAAGGCATCCTCGAAAAACCTCCGTGGATCGGGCTCGCTTGCGGCAATCTCGCGCAGACCGCGCCATTCGGGCTCGTCAAGACACATGCAGGTTTTGCGAAAAACCGTGAGCGCCGCACCGTGATCGTCCTCGGCCCAGCCACGCAATTCGTCAAAGCTCAGCAGCCGGGTCGGTACGTCAGCCATGGCCGCGGATGCAACAAGGCCCAGGCACAGAACCAGGCGGAGGAAAATCCGGCCAGCCTGCGCCATCGATCATCCGTCGGTTGCCACCAGAAGCCAGTTGGGATTGTCGGCCCCCATCGTGCGCGCGAAGGACCAGACGTCGCGCTGGCGCTTGATCTCGCTGGCATCGCCTTCGATGACATCCCCATCGGCGTTGCGGACGACCGAAGTCAGTTCGCCCACGAAACGCACGGTGATCTCGGCTTCACCGGTCGTGCGGTCGAATGTGGCGCTCTGCAGGGCAAGCTCGCGGATGCCGACGAATTCGGCGTCGATGCGCAGACCCTGCTCCTCGCGCTGACGGATCACCGTCTCGAATGTCTCGAGCACGTCGCCAGCCAGGAAATCCCGAAGCTCGTCCACGTCCCCGCGCTCGAATGCCATCAGGATCATCTCGTAAGCGCCGCGCGCGCCTTGCAGAAACTCGCGGACGTTGAAACCGGGTTCGGCCATCTTCATCGCGGCGAGCGCCTTGGCGTCCTCGCTGTCGATATCCACGTGATCGGCGATGTCGTCATCGGGACCGCCCTCGATCACCTCGAAATCCCGGCGCGGATCGGACCGCGACGCCATCGGGCGCGCCGGCGTCTTTTCGAAGCCTTCCCGCGACCCCAGCACGCTGCGAAGCCGGAGGATCAGAAAAATGGCGATCCCGGCCAGGACGAGAAGCGACAGGAGGGAGGAGTTCATATCTCGGAACCTCAAAGGGGCGGTGGGGCTTTGAACGACAGTCTTGAGCGACATATGTAAGTCGTGGTTGCCATCAAGTCCATGACGACACGGACACATGACACGCTGACGCGACAAGCTGGTACCCCCGTCAGCCCGGAGGACCCCGCAATGTGGTTGTTTTTACTGTTTCTGGCTGTGCCGTTGATCGAGATCGCCCTGTTCATCCAGGTCGGCGGGTGGATCGGGCTCTGGCCCACGCTGGCAATCGTCGTGGCGACAGCGCTTGCCGGGACATTCCTCGTGCGTTCGCAGGGCACGCAGGCGCTTGCCCGGCTTCGGCGCAGCTTCGAGGAACTGCACGACCCGACCGACAATCTCGCGCATGGCGCGATGATCCTGTTCTCCGGTGCGCTTTTGCTGACGCCCGGCTTCTTCACCGACGCCGTCGGGTTTGCCCTTCTGGTGCCGCAGGTACGCTCGGCCCTTCTGAAGTGGCTGAAATCGCGGGTTCGCATACAGACGGTCCCGACCGGTGCGACCCATTGGCGCGAGGCCCCGCGCGCATCCGACGACATCATCGAGGGCACGTACGATCACGCCGAACCGCCCCGGCAAAACGGGCCATCCGGCTGGACGCGGGATTGAGACCTGTTTCCGCTGCTGATAAAGGCAGCGCACAAAGGCTGATATGGAGAATTTGATGTCCGACACCAACGGCGGGTCCGCGCCGGAAAACACTGGGAACGGCGAGGCCAACACGCAGCCGGGTCAGATGGAACTTCCGAAGATGCAGGTCCTCGGCCAGTTCATTCGGGACATGTCATTCGAGAACGTGGCCGCGCAGAAGGCCATGCAGTCCAACGCACAGCCGGAAATCCAGGTGCAGGTGGCGCTGGACGCGCGCAAGCGCGAGGCGGAAAACCAGTATGACATCATCCTGAAGCTGAAGATCGACAGCAAGACCAAGGCCGAGCCTGCGGAACAGATATTCCTGCTCGAGCTGGAATACGGAGGCATCTTCCGGGTCGAGAACGTTCCTGACCAGCAACTGCATCCCTACTTGCTGATCGAATGCCCGCGGATGCTGTTCCCGTTCGTGCGGCGCATCGTGGCGGATGTCACGCGTGACGGCGGTTTCCCTCCGCTCAATCTCGACCAGATCGATTTTCTCGCGCTCTACCGCCAACAACTGGCCCAGCGCTCGGCGGCGCAAGGGCAACCGGCCGCCGACGCCTGACGTCAGTGACCATGCGGGCCGGCATAGCGCGTCCAGAGCGCGTCCGGCCCGATATCCTCGACGAAAGCGGCATGGGCCGCACGTTCTGCTTCCGATATCCTGTCAGGCAGGTTCGTGCCACGCGGAGCGGGGCGCCATGCGGGATCATTCACCGTCACCGTGCCCCGGCTTCCCTGTTCCAGCACAAGATCGGGCTGCTTGCCGCCGATCAGCTCGAGATAGACCTCGGCCAGGATCTGCGCGTCTAGCAACGCGCCGTGTTTGTCACGTGCGGACAAGTCGACCCCGAAGCGACGGCAGAGCGCATCCAGAGACACGGGCGAGCCGGGAAACTTGCGCCGCGCGATCAGAAGCGTGTCGATCGCCTGCGTGCCGGGCAGGATCGGATGGCCAGTACGCTCCAGCTCGGCGTTCAGAAACGCCATGTCGAAATCGGCATTGTGGATGACCAGGTGCGAGTCGCCCACGAAATCCCGGAACGCCTGCGCAATCTGTGAGAAAACGGGTTTGTCCATGAGCATGTCATCCCCGATGCCGTGCACCTGGAAGGCGTCCGTCGGCATGGGGCGTTCGGGGTTGATGTACTGGTGAAAGGTCTTTCCGGTCGGCACCTGGTGCCAAAGCTCGACGGCGCCGATCTCGACGATCCGGTGACCGTCCTCCGGCTTCAGGCCTGTTGTTTCCGTGTCGAGAACAATCTCACGCATGACCCTGTGTCTCCCGCCGAAGTGATGTCAGCAGTTCTTCCACGGCCGCGCGGGCGGTTTCAAGCGTATCGGTCGGGATCACATGGTCGGCCCGGGCGCGCTTGACAGCATCCGGCACCTGACGGGCGAGCAGCCGCTCGAAGGTAGCGTCGTCCATGCCCGGGCGTGACAAGACACGGCGTCGCTGCTCGGCCGGATCGGTGCTGACGACGATGACGCGATCCACCAGTCGCTCGCCATCCGTCTCGAACAGCAGCGGTATATCGAGCATGACCAGGCCCGCGTCGGAATGCCGGTCCAGAAAATCTTGTCTGTCTGCCGCAACAAGGGGATGGATCGCGGCCTCGATGGCCTGCAAGAGATCGGGCGTCTCCGCGATGGCGGCCCTCAGCGCGCAACGGTCGACACCTTCGGCGGTGACGGCCGTCGGAACGATCCGTGAAATGGCATCGGCTCCGGGTGCACCTGGACCATAGAGGCGATGCACGGCCGCGTCGGCATCCCAGACGGGAACACCCTGGTCGCGGAACATGCCCGCTGTAGTGGACTTCCCCATGCCGATCGACCCGGTCAACCCGAGCACGAGACGGCTCATGCCAGAACGGCCCGGCGCAGATCGTCATCTACCATGGGCGTATAGCTGAACCAGCGTTCGAACCCCGGAACCGCCTGATGCAACAACATGCCAAGCCCGTCGACCGACTGACAGCCGTGCATCTCGGCAAGCCTCAAAAGTTCCGTTTGCAAGGGTACATAGACGATATCGGTGACAACCGTCGCGGGCTGGACCCCGGTCAGATCGACCGAGAGGGGAGGTTGTCCGGCCATTCCGAGCGACGTCGTGTTCACGATCAGATCAACCTTCGGCACCGTCTCGGGAATGGCGGTCCAGTCGATGGGCGTGACGCGTGCACCGAACTGGTCCCTCAGCCCGTCCGCGCGGGACCGTGTTCGATTGGCCACGAAAATCTCGGGGGCGCCATCGTCGAGCAAGGCCCAGACAATTGCCTTGGCGGCACCACCACTTCCAAGGACGAGCGCGGGACCGCGCGCCGCCGTCCAGCCGGGGATGGACTGGCGAATGCTGGCGAGGAACCCGACACCATCGGTATTATCGGCCTGGATCCTGCCTTGTGCGGTGAACGTCAGCGTATTGGCCGCGCCGATGAGCACGGCACGGTCGCTGACCGAATCCGCGATCGACAGGACGTGTTCCTTGTGCGGGATCGTGACGTTGACGCCGGCGAAGCCCATCTTCGGCAGGGTGCGCAACACATCCCGCAAATCGCCCTGGGCGATACGCATCGGAATGTAATGGCCGGGCAGACCATAGCGCTTCAGCCAGTGGCCGTGCAGCTTCGGCGACAGACTGTGGCCCACCGGGTCGCCTATGACGCCGGCCAGCGGAATCCCCTTTGCACGTGTCACGTGAGCCATCCTCGCAAACGGAAATAGGAACAAAGCTCGAGCAGCGGAAGCCCGAGAACCGAAAACCAGTCCCCCTCGATCCTGCTGAACAGGCGGGCGCCGTAGCCTTCGGCGTGATACGCGCCCACCGATCCCGACACCCCGGGCCAGGCCACTTTCAGATAGGCCTCTATTTGGGCCTCGTCCATCGGATGCATTCTGAGCCGGGCCTGCCCAACGGCACGCCACACAGGCTGTCCCTCGAAAAAGACGACCGCACTGGACAGAAGGAGGTGCTGCTGACCCTGAAGCCGCATCAGATGGCGTGCGGCTTCGTCGCGATCCTCCGGCTTGCCGAACACGTCATTCCCGAGTGCCAGAACCTGATCGGAACCGATGACAATGGCCTCGGGCCGTTTGTCCGCGACCTTGAGCGCCTTCATTTCACCCAACGTATCCGCGATATCCCGCGCGGGTGCCCCTTCGGCCAGAAGCGCCGTGCGAACCGCATCCTCGTCGATTCGCGCAGGCATGGCCTGATAGGGGATTCGGATCGAATCCAGCAAGCGCTGCCGCGTCGGCGATGTGGAGGCGAGGACAACCTGGGGCACAAGGGATCCTTTGTTCTGAGCAGTCGTGTTGATAAGATCGGGAGGCGCGTCTGAAAAGTAGGGGGCTGGCGGGGATCGTTTCTCGTCCTGAGGGATGTCTTCCGGTTCTTCAGCTCCGTTCGGTCAAATCATCCCCGGGACAACGCTGCAGCTCGTGGGCTGTTGATGGCGCCAGTTTTCAGCAAGTTTCATGTTTTTTCCACAGGACTGTCTGGTCAGGATATTCGCAACCATTTGTTCATAATAACTTTTATCGATTTCCACGATTATCGACAGGGCTCGCCCAACCATCTTCCCAGCGGTGGAGAACCCCGTGGAGCATCCGCACAAAACACCGCTACTCAAGTTTTCCCTGCCCCCTACAACACACTTCAAATCAAAAATTTTTCTTTTCTTTAAGATTTAGAGGCCCATGCCGGCATCGTTGACAGGGTCGGCCAACCTGCTTAGATCACGCCAACCTTACCGTCCGGTAAGCGCTCTCACACGATA
>CAZGHJ010000123.1:0-8657 GCA_964525355.1 uncultured Roseicyclus sp. | reverse complement strand
CAAGGGCACCCATGAATGGTCGAAATTCATCACCCCCGACGAGCTTTACGACCTGTTGCAGAAGGCCGGGCTTGCGCCGGTCGACCGCAAGGGCTTCGTCTTCAACCCGGTCTCCTGGCGCTGGTCGGTCTCGGACCGGGATCTTTCGGTGAATTACGTCACCGCCTCCGTGAAGCCTGTCTGACCCTCAGCGACCGTCGTCCTCCATCCGCAGGCGCAGGGCGCGGATCACCGGCAGCGCCTGGCGCACGCGCTCGGCCCCGATCTCGCGCACGGTTTCGGCCAGGATCGGCGCAATCGCCGCGATCGCCGCCTCGCGGGCGCGCAGGCCCGAGGGCGAGATCGCGATCAGCTTGCGGCGCGCATCGTCCCAGTCGGGGCGAACATGGATATGACCGGCCCAGTCCAGCCGGGAGAGCGTGTTGCTCATCGCGCCGCGCGTGACATGGAAGATGCGCGCCAGCTGCGCCGGGGTCTTTTCCTCCTGCGGCGAGCCGGCAAGGTGGTTCAGGACCGAAAAATGGCTCAGCTCCATACCCTTGGGCAACGCCCGGCTCAGGCGGTTGCGCGCCAGCTGGTCGGCCATGAACATCTCGCTGAACAGCGCGACGGACAGAGGATCGCCCGGCGGCGCGTCGGCGGATGGGGCTGAGGCCTGTTTCAGGATTTTCCGTTGCGCCATGACGCGATCTGACCCCGGCGCACGCTACGGCTCAAGAGACAGCGCGTCGCGGGCGGCCGGTCATGCCTCTTGCAGAAGCGGGTCGAGCTTGCCCGCCCGGTCCAGCGCGGCCATGTCGTCATACCCGCCGATATGGCGGTCGCCGATGAAGATCTGCGGCACCGTATGGCGGCCATTGGCGCGGCCCAGCATCTCCTGCCGTTTGTCGGGCGTCCGGGCGACGTCGTATTCGGCGTAGGTGACGCCCTTTTCGCTCAGAAGCCGTTTCGCGGCGTGGCAATATCCGCAAAGCGGCGAGGTGTAGATTTCAACGGTCGGCATGGGATCGGTCCTGCAAAGGCTGGCACACGCAACCTAGGCGTCGAGGCCGACGCGCGCCAGTGCCAGCACACGCAGATGTGTTGTGCCGGCCACGCGGCAGGCCTCGGCGGCGGCGGCGAAGGTCGCGCCCGATGTGAAGACATCGTCGATCAGAAGGACGGCGCGCCCCTCGAGGCCTGCGCCGTGCCGCGGATGGGGCGCGATGGCGCCATCGACATTCTCGAATCGGGCGTTCCGGTCCTTGCCGTCCTGGCTGGACGTGGCGCGGACCCGGACCAGGGCCTGCAGCGCGACCTCGAGCCCGGTTGCCCGCGCCATGGCCACGGCCAGCAGCGCCGACTGGTTGTAGCGCCGCCGGGCGAGGCGCAGGGGATGAAGCGGGATCGGCACGAGAAGCGGATCGTCCGCGAGCAGGTCGGCCCCCGCCCGCGCGAGCCACGGCCCGGCCGCACGCGCAACCTCGGCCCGGTCGCCATGCTTGAGCCCCAGCACGAGCTTGCGTCCCACATCGGCATAGCTCACGACGGCGCGGCCCTGTTCCCACGGCCGCGCGATCTGGTGGCATTCTTCGCAGATCAGCCGCTCTCCCGCCGCGGCGGTCTGGCCCGGCAGGGCCTTGCCGCACAGGTCGCAGGCCGCGCCCAGGATGAACGGCGTCTGTGTCCAGCAGGCGCCGCAGAGCGCGAAATCGTCCTCGACCCGTGCGCCGCAATTGAGGCATTCGGGCGGAAACACCGCGCGCAGCACCGTTTGCAAATTCATGCCCGATCCCTACCTTTTGCGCGAGTAGCGTACTGGACCTTGCCCCGTGACCTCGACGACCCCGCACCCGCGCCTTGTGGACCCGACGGCGCTCGAGCGCCATCGCGCCCGGGCGCGCCTTCCGCTGGACGGGTCGGGCGCCGGCTTTCTGCACCGGCTCGCCGCCGACGAGATCGAGGAGAGGCTGAAAGACGTTAACAGAACGTTTACGTCGCCCGCCATCGTCACCGCGCATCCCGACCTCTGGCGCCGCATCCTGCCCGGCGCCACGATCGTCGCGCCGGCCGAGACCCTGCACCTGCGCGAGGGCGCCCATGACCTCGTGCTGCACGCCATGGCGCTGCATTGGGCGGACGATCCGGTGGGGCAGATCGTGCAGTGTCGCCGCGCGCTGCAGCCCGACGGCCTGTTCCTGGCCGTGACCTTCGGTGGCGACACGCTGAGCGAATTGCGCACCGCGCTGACCGAGGCCGAGATCGCGGAGACGGGCGGTCTGAGCCCGCGCGTCGCGCCCATGGCCGAGATCCGGCAATGGGGCGCGCTGTTGCAGCGGGCGGGCCTTGCGCTGCCGGTGGCCGATGCGCTGCCGAGCGATGTGCGCTACGGCGATCTCGTGGCCCTCATGCACGATCTGCGCGCCATGGGCGAGACGAACGCGCTTCACGACCGGCATCGCAGGCCGGTGCGCCGCTCGCTCTTCGCGCGGGCCGCGGCGATCTATGCCGCGCGATTCGGCGACGAGGCCGGGCGTCTGCGCGCCACGTTCGAACTGATCTTCCTGACCGGATGGGCGCCGCATGACAGCCAGCAGAAACCCCTCAGACCCGGCAGTGCGCGGACACGACTGGCCGACGCGCTGCAAGCGGGCTATGTGCAGGACACCAACCACGACGCCCCCGACCGGGCCGACGAGCGAGGCAAGCCGTAGATGAACATGCTGAAGCAACCCGAGACCGCGCCCGTGGCCAAGACGGCCCCCGACAATGGACTGCCGCACGCGCCGTCGGACCATCCCAAGGTGACCTTCGGCAAGGTGGGCATCTTGCTGGCCAATCTGGGCACGCCGGATCACTACAGCTACTGGCCGATGCGGCGCTACCTGAACGAGTTCCTGTCCGACCGCCGGGTGATCGATTACAGCCCGTGGATCTGGCAGCCGCTCCTGCAGCTGATCATCCTGACCAAGCGGCCGTTTTCCTCGGGGGCGGCCTACAAGTCGATCTGGAACGAGGAGGCGAATGAAAGCCCCCTCATGACCATCACCAAGGACCAGACCGCGAAGATGAAGGCGCGGCTGGAGGCGGCCTATGGCGACCGCGTGGTGGTGGATTTCTGCATGCGCTACGGCAACCCGTCGACGAAGTCCAAGGTGGACGAGCTGGTGGCGCAGGGTTGTACGAAGATCCTGTTCTTCCCGCTTTACCCGCAATACGCGGGCGCGACCTCGGCCACGGCCTGCGACGAGTTCTTCCGCGCGTTGCAGAACATCAAGTGGCAGCCCATCGCACGCACGGTCGAGCCTTATTTCGAGCATCCGCTCTATATCGAGGCGCTCGCGCAATCGGTGGAACGCGCCTATGCCGACCTCGAGAACCGGCCCGATGTTCTGGTGGCGAGCTATCACGGCGTGCCCAAGCGCTACCTGATGGAGGGCGACCCCTACCATTGCCAATGCGCCAAGACCTCGCGTCTGCTGAAGGAACGGCTGGGCTGGGCGGACACCGATATCGTGACCACGTTCCAGAGCCGGTTCGGCCCCGAGGAATGGCTGAAGCCCTACACGGTGGAAGAGGTCGCGCGCCTCGCGGAAAAGGGGAAGAAGCGCATCGCCGTCGTGGCCCCCGCGTTCAGTGCCGATTGCATCGAGACGCTGGAAGAGATCAACGAGGAGATCCGCGAGAGCTTCGAGGAAGCGGGCGGCGAGGAGTTCACCTACATCCCCTGCCTGAACGACGACGACGCGCATATCGATGCGCTGACCCACGTGGTGAAGGAGAACCTCTCGGGCTGGGTCGACTGACCCGAGGGCCGGCCCGGCGACCTCAGAGCCAGTCCCGCAGGAGCGGG
Source organism: uncultured Roseicyclus sp. (assembly GCA_964525355.1). Taxonomy (GTDB): domain Bacteria; phylum Pseudomonadota; class Alphaproteobacteria; order Rhodobacterales; family Rhodobacteraceae; genus Roseibacterium. The sequence continues at coordinate 4,825 of CAZGHJ010000123.1, read as the reverse complement.
ATCAGCGGCTCGTCGGCGGGCGGCATCGGGTAGTCCCGAAGGGCGTTCGGCCGGACCCAGGCAAGGCGCTGACCTTCCCGCGACTGGGGCTGGCCGGCCCATTTGCGGCAGGCGAAAACGGGCATCAGCAGGTGGAATTCCGGGTAGGAGTGGCTCGCGAAGGTCAGGGGCGCGAGACAACTGTCCCAGGTCTCGATGCCCAGCTCCTCGTGCAACTCGCGCACCAGCGCGGCTTCGGGCGTCTCGCCCGGCTCGACCTTGCCGCCCGGAAACTCCCAGAGGCCGGCCATGGACTTGCCCTCGGGCCGCTGCGCCAGAAGAATGCGCCCGTCCACGTCGACAAGCGCCACGGCCGACACGAGCACCACCTTCACGAGCGGTAATCCGCGTTGATCTCGATGTAGCGCGCGGTCAGATCGCAGGTCCAGACCGTGGCCGCGCCACGACCCAGACCCATCTCCACGCCGATCGTCAGACGCTCGCCCTTCATGTAGGCCGCGCCGTCCTCCTCGCGGTAACTGTCTGCGACCCAACCCTTTTCCGCAACGAGGATATCGCCCAGGCGGATCTCAAGCAGATCCCGGTCGGCCACGGCGCCCGACTTGCCCACCGCCATGACGATGCGGCCCCAGTTGGGGTCCTCGCCAGCGATCGCCGTCTTCACGAGCGGCGAGTTGGCGATGGCGCGGGCGACCTTGTCGGCATCCCGCGCGGTCTTGGCACCCGTGACGCGGACCTCCACCAGCTTGGTCGCACCCTCGCCGTCGCGCACGATCTGCAGCGCGAGATCCTGCATGACGCGGCCAAGCGCTGCGGCGAAAAGCTTGCCCTCGGCGCTGCGGCCGGAGGTGATCGGCGGTGCGTGCGCCCGCCCGGTCGCCGCCAGCAGGACGGTGTCCGAGGTGGAGGTGTCGCTGTCGACGGTGATCGCGTTGAAACTGGTCTTCGTGGCCGCCGTGAGCATGGATTGCAGGCCGTCCTGCGTCACATGGGCATCGGTGAAGACATAGGCCAGCATCGTGGCCATGTCGGGCGCGATCATGCCCGAGCCCTTGGCGATACCGGCGATGGTGACGGTCTTTCCACCGATCTCGACCTGTTCGAACGCGCCCTTGGGAAAGGTGTCGGTGGTCATGATCGCGCGGGCCGCGGCCTCGAACCCGTCGGCGCTCAGGCCGGCGACCATGTCGTGCAGGACGGAGGTGATGCGGCCGGCCTCGAGCGGCTGACCGATGACGCCCGTGGAGGAGGTGAAGACATGCTCCGGCGGGATGCCTGCGGCCTCGGCCACCGACGTCGAGATCGCGGTCACGTCGCGGGCACCGCGTGCGCCGGTGAAGGTGTTCGCGTTGCCCGAATTGACGAGAATCGCGAAGCCGTGGCGCGGCGCCTCGGGCAGGACGGCGAGCTTGGCCTGGCAATCGAGCACCGCGGCGGAGCGCGTGGCGGAGCGGGTGAACACGCCCGCGATCGTGCTGCCGGGCGCGACATGGGCCAGCAGGACGTCCGGCCGGCCCTTGTAGCGGATACCGGTCCGAGCCGTGGAGAGCAGCACGCCCTCCACGGGGGGGATCGTCGGAAACGCCGCGGGCGCGAGGGGCGAGACCGCGGGCGGGGGCGCGGATTTCGCGCCCTTCTTCTTTTTCGGCGCCTCGGCCGCGTCGCCCGACTTCAGCTTCTTCTTTTTCTTCTTGTCCGCCTTCGCCATCTCATCCCCGAACGCCGCGTCGACGGATCACTCCGTCAGAAGATCGGTATTCGCGATGACCGAGGGGTCAATGTCAAGCGCCGGGCGATCGATCTCGGCGGAGTTGACAAGCTCGTCGATGCGCGCATCGACCCGCGCGCGCAGCAGCCCCTCGACCAGGTCCTCGCGCACCTGATCGAGCGTCGGCACCGCCTGCTGGCGCAAGTCGTTGAGCAGGATGACGTGCCAGCCGAACTGCGTCTGCACGGGCGCGGAAACCTCGCCCGGTTCCAGGTCGAACACGGCGGTCTCGAATTCGGGCACCATCATGCCGGCGGCAAACCAGCCTAGCTGCCCGCCATTGGGCCCCGAAGGTCCGACGGAATGTTCCGCCGCCAGTTCCGCGAAATCGGCCCCGTCGGCCAGTTCGTCGATCAGCGCCTGCGCCGCCTCCTCGGTCTCGACGAGGATGTGGCTCGCGTTGAACTCCGATGCGGGATCGGTCTGCCCGAACTGGGCGTCGTATTCGGCCTGGAGCACGTCCTCGGGGATGTCTTCCGCCGCGATCATGTCGATCAGGCTGGCCGCGAGGAAGGCGCGCTCTTCGTTGGCGAGGCCCAGTTCCATGGTCGGGGTCATGTCGCGCCCGGCCTCGTCGGCCAGCACCTGCTGGCGCACCAGCTGTTCGAGCATGCCGTCATAAAGAACCTGCGGCTCGAGTTCCCGGTACTGGTCGGGCAGGAGCGAATACATCGCGACGAGATGGCCGACCGTGATCTCGGTGCCGTTGACGGTGGCCAGCACCGTGTCGGCGCCCACCCCGGTCTCCTGCGCGGACAAGGGCATGGCAGTGATGGCGGCGAGCGCCGCGCCGGCAAGAAGCTTCTTCATGGGAATTCCCCCGTGACCTGACCCCGCGCATGCGCGAACGGGGCCGCGTTGACAGTGTTCCGGCGTGCCCTTATGTGCCCGTCAGGGCTCACCCTGGGGTTCAGCATCGGGGCCTTGGCCGTCTGCAGCCGTGATAGACCGCCGCGATGGGCCGAACAACCCGGATGCCCCACACGATGTTTTGAGGCAAGCCGGGTTGCGGTGCCACGCGATCCGGAAGGAAGGCGTTGCGCATGCTCGGTTTCGGTACGATCGCGAAGAAGGTTTTCGGCTCGCCGAACGACCGCAAGGTCAAGGCCGTGCGCCCCATCGTGCAGCAGATCAACGCCCTGGAGCCCGAGTTCGAGGCGCTGTCGGACGAGGGCATCGTCGCGAAGACCGAGGAGTTGAAGCGCCGCGCGGCCGAGGGCGAAAGCCTCGACGATCTTCTGCCGGAGGCCTTCGCCAATTGCCGTGAGGCCGCGAAACGCGCGCTGGGCCTGCGCGCCTTCGACGTGCAGCTGATCGGCGGCATCTTCCTGCATCGCGGCAACATCGCCGAGATGAAGACGGGCGAGGGCAAGACGCTGGTGGCGACCTTCCCCGCCTATCTCAACGCGCTCAGCGGCAAGGGCGTGCATATCGTTACCGTGAACGACTACCTCGCCAAGCGCGACGCGGACTGGATGGGACAGGTCTATGGTGCGCTGGGTCTGACCACCGGCGTCGTCTATCCTCGCCAGCCCGATGCGGAAAAGCGCGAGGCCTATGCCGCGGACGTGACCTACGCCACCAACAACGAACTCGGCTTCGACTACCTGCGCGACAACATGCGCGCGAGCCTCGAGGAAATGGCCCAGCGCGGGCACAATTTCGCGATCGTGGACGAGGTCGACTCGATCCTGATCGACGAGGCGCGGACGCCGCTGATCATCTCGGGGCCGAGCCAGGACCGGTCAGATCTCTACGTCACCATCGACAAGGTGATCCCGGAGATCCGGGAAGAGCATTACACGCTGGACGAGAAGCAGCGCAGCGCGAGTTTCACCGACGAGGGCAACGATTTCCTCGAGGAGAAACTGCACGAGATGGGCGTCCTGCCCGAGGGTCAGAGCCTCTACGACCCGGAATCCACCACCGTCGTCCACCACGTCACGAACGCGCTCAGGGCCCACAAGCTTTTTGTCCGGGATCAGCAATACATCGTCCGCGGCGGCGAGGTGGTGCTGGTCGACGAGTTCACCGGCCGGATGATGCCGGGCCGGCGCCTGTCGGACGGTCTGCACCAGGCGATCGAGGCGAAGGAGGGCTGCAAGATCCAGCCCGAGAACGTCACCATGGCCTCGGTCACGTTCCAGAACTATTTCCGCCTTTACGACAAGCTTGCCGGCATGACCGGCACCGCCGCCACCGAGGCCGAGGAATTCATGGCGATCTACGGGCTCGGCGTCGTGGAGATCCCGACGAACCGTCCCATCGCGCGCGAGGACGAGGACGACCAGGTCTACCGCACCGGCAAGGAGAAATACGACGCCATCGTGGAGGCGATCCGCGCCGCCCACATGCGCGGACAGCCGGTGCTGGTGGGCACGACCTCCATCGACAAGTCCGAGATGCTCAGCCAGTTGCTGACCGAGGCCGGGCTGGAGCACAACGTTCTGAACGCGCGCCAGCACGAGCAGGAGGCGCAGATCGTCGCCGATGCGGGCAAGCTGGGCGCGATCACCATCGCCACGAACATGGCCGGGCGCGGCACCGACATCAAGCTGGGCGGCAATGTCGAGTTCAAGATCATGGAGGCCATCGCCGCCGACCCCGAGGGCGATCACCAGGCCATCCGCGAGCGGATCGAGGCCGAACATGCCGCCGACGAGCAGCGGGTCAAGGATGCCGGCGGTCTCTACGTGCTCGCCACCGAGCGCCACGAGAGCCGGCGCATCGACAACCAGTTGCGCGGCCGGTCGGGACGTCAGGGCGATCCGGGGCGGTCGTCCTTCTTCCTCAGTCTCGAGGACGACCTGATGCGCATCTTCGGCTCGGACCGGCTGGACAAGATGCTGTCCACGCTGGGGCTGAAGGAGGGCGAGGCCATCGTGCACCCCTGGGTGAACAAGTCGCTCGAACGTGCGCAGGGCAAGGTCGAGGGGCGCAACTTCGACATCCGCAAGCAGCTTCTGAAATTCGACGACGTGATGAACGAGCAGCGCAAGGTTGTCTTCGCCCAGCGCCACGAGATCATGGGCGCCGAGGAGATCGCCGAGGTCGCGC
>CAZGHJ010000122.1:0-8739 GCA_964525355.1 uncultured Roseicyclus sp. | reverse complement strand
CGATGGTCGCGGTCTATGTGGGCTTCGCGCTGTTGGGAGAGATCCCGTTCGGTGCCTGGGCCACGCCGTTGACTCTGAGCGAGGGGATCTTCCTCTTGATGCTCGCGCCCGAATTCTTCCAGCCGCTCCGTGACCTGGCCGCGGCCTGGCACGACAAGGCCGGCGCGCTTGCCGTGAGCCGTGACCTCGTCGAGACGGAAGCCGAGGGCCAGGCCGAGATCCTCGGCACCGGTGGCGCCGCAGACGTCCGAACCGGAGCGCCTAGCCTGACATCGACGGGCCTGCGTCTCGGCGCGCTGCGCTTCCCCGACCTGACTCTCCGCCCAAGCGAAGCCATCGCGCTGACCGGGCCGTCGGGCAGCGGGAAGTCGACCCTTCTGTCCCTGATCGGCGGCCTCGAGACGCCGGATGCGGGCCGGATCACGCTCGATGGCGCGACGCTGTCGGCCGACACCGCCGATGCCTGGCGCGCGCGGATCGCCTGGGTGCCGCAGGCGGCGCAGATGCTGGCCGGCCCCCTGCGCAGCACTCTGGCGCTGGGCCGGGCGACCGCACCGACCGAGGCCGAGCTTCGGGCCGCGCTGGATCTCGCCTCGGCCGGGGACATCGTCGCGCGCCTGCCCGGCGGGCTCGACACGGAGCTGGGCGAGACCGGCGGCGGGGTGTCGGGCGGCGAGGCGCGGCGCCTGATGTTCGCCCGCGCGGCGCTCTCGGGGCGGCCCGTGCTGCTTGCCGACGAGCCCACCGCCGATCTCGACGCCGCCACCGCGGCCGAGATCGTCGCGGCGCTTCTGGCGCTCCGGGCGCGCGGCATGACCGTGATCGTCGCGACCCATGACGCGACGCTGGCGGCGGCGATGGACCGGCGCGTGGTGCTGTCGGCGCAAGAGATGGAGGGCGCGGCATGAGCCCGCTCTGGCGCATCGCGGGTGCGATCTGGCGCGAGGAACGCGCGGCCCTGTCGCGGGGCCTGATCCTGTCGGTCACCGTGCTTCTGGCTGGCGCCGCGCTCCTGGGGCTGTCGGGCTGGTTCGTGACCGCGGCGGGCGCGGCGGGCCTTGCCGGGATCGGCATCGCCTTCGACGTCTTCCGGCCGTCTGCGGGCGTGCGGATGCTGGCGCTCGGCCGCACCGCGGCGCGCTACGGCGAGCGCATCCTGACCCATGACGCCACGCTGCGGGCGCTCGCGCGGCTGCGGGTCAAGGTGCTCGACGCGCTGGCGACGCAACCCGCCGAGATGCTGGTGCAGCTGCGCAGCCCTGCGATGCTGAACCGGGTGACGGCGGATGTGGACGCCCTCGACGGGGTGGCGATCCGGCTGGTCTTCCCGATCCTCGCCGGGGGGCTGACGCTGATGGTCGCGGGGGCCATGCTGGCCTGGCTCGTCGCACCGGTCATCGCGCTCTGGGTCACGGGCACGCTGGTGGCGGGCGCGGGCCTGGCCATGATCGTCGAGGGGCGCCGCGCTATCGCGCCTGCCGCCGATGCCGAGGCCGCCCGACAGGCGTTCCGTAGCGCCGCGGTCGAGCACCTGCGTGCGCGCACCATCCTGACCTTTGCCGGGGCGCTGCCGTCGGAGCGCGAACGGGTCCTTGGCCATGACGCCGCTGCGCGCGCCGCCGAGCGGAGGCTCGCGCGGCTCGACCGACGCGCGGCAAGCATTGCCTCGGGCAGCGCGATCGTCACCGCCGCAGGGGCGTTGGCCGGCGGCGCGCATCTGGCCCTCGAGGGCGCGATCACGCCCGCCGCCGCGGCCATCGCGGTGTTTGCCGCCCTCGCGCTTTCCGAAGCGCTCGCACCCCTGCACCGCGGCGTCGCCGAGATCGGCCGGATGCGCGATGCCGCAGGCCGGCTGGCCCCGACGCTCGACGCACGCTCCGGCGACGGACGGCTGGACCCCGCGACGACGTCGGCGCATGGCCTGACCCTGCGCACCGTCACCGTGGCCGCGCCCGGTGCGATGACCGCGCTGATGCAGCCCCTCGACCTGGCGGTCGGGCGCGGCGAGATGGTCGCCCTGACCGGGCGGTCCGGTCTCGGCAAATCGACGCTGCTTCACGCCATCGCCGGCCTCTCGGAGCCGCTGTCGGGCTCGATCACGATCGACGGCACGGCCCTCACGGACCTGCCCGAGGCCGGCTTGCGCGCGAGGCTCGGGCTTCTGCCGCAGGTTAGCCGCCTCGTGTCGGGCACGATCCGCAGCAACCTGATCCTCGCCGCGCCCGAGGCGAGCGATTCGGAGATGATGCGCCTTGTGCAAGACCTCGGCCTGTGGCCCGCGCTCAGCCTTCGCGGCGGGCTGGACATGACGCTGGGCGAAGGCGGAACCGGCCTGTCGGGCGGTGAGGCGCGACGCGTGGCGCTGGCCCGCGTGATCCTGCGCCGTCCCGGGATCCTTCTCCTTGACGAGCCGACCGAGGGGCTGGACCCCGACAGCGCGATCCGTGTTTTGACCGCGATACGGGCCGAGCTTCCGGACGCCGCGATCCTCCTGACCACGCACCGCGACGTCGATCTCTCGGCCTGCGACAGAAGACTGGCGCTAAAAGGCATATCCTGAATATATCTAATTGACCTGGATCAAGGTCCGCTCCGCCCTGGCTCGTAGAACGGCGATCAAACCGACCGGCGTTTTTGTCGGATCAAGAGAAAAGGAGACCGAGACATGGACCTCGACGTGGTCGAACTGTCGCGACTGCAATTCGCGATGACCGCTATGTATCACTTCCTCTTCGTGCCGCTGACGCTGGGCCTGTCGATCATCGTCGCGATCATGGAGACGGTCTACGTGATGACCAATCGCCCGATCTGGCGGCAGATGACCAAGTTCTGGGGCACGCTTTTCGGCATCAACTTCGTCCTCGGCGTCGCCACCGGCATCACCATGGAATTCCAGTTCGGCATGAACTGGTCCTACTACAGCCACTATGTGGGCGACATTTTCGGCGCGCCGCTGGCCATCGAAGGACTCATGGCCTTCTTCCTCGAGGCGACCTTCGTAGGTCTGTTCTTCTTCGGGTGGGACAAGCTCAGCAAGGTCGCGCACCTCGTGGTGGCCTGGCTGGTGGCGATCGGCTCGAACTTCTCGGCGCTGTGGATCCTGATCGCCAACGGCTGGATGCAGAATCCGGTCGGCGCGGAGTTCAACCCGATGACCATGCGCATGGAGATGACCTCGTTCTTCGAAGTGCTCTTCAACGAGGTGGCGCAGGCGAAATTCGTCCATACCGTCAGCGCCGGCTACGTCACCGCCTCGGTCTTCGTTCTCGGCGTCTCGGCCTGGTATCTGCTCAAGGGCCGTCATATCGAGCTCGCCCGCCGCTCCATCGCGGTGGCCTCGTCCTTTGGCCTCGCCTCGGCGCTGTCGGTCGTGGTGCTGGGCGACGAGTCTGGCTATTCGGCGACGCACTCTCAGCAGATGAAGCTGGCCGCGATCGAGGCGATGTGGGAGACCGAAGAGGCCCCGGCGCATTTCACGGCCTTCGGCTTCCCCGACCAGGAGGCGCGCGAAACCCATTACGCGCTCCACATCCCCTGGGCGATGGGGCTGATCGGCACGCGCTCGCTCGACACGGAAATCCCCGGCATCAACGAGTTGGAGGCGCGCGCCGCGGAGCGTATCCGCTCCGGCATCGTCGCCTATGACGCTTTGCAAACGATCCGCGAAGACCGCGAGGCGACGGATCCGGCGGTGACGGCCCGGTTCGAGGAGCACTCGGCCGATCTGGGCTATGCCTTCCTGTTGCTGCGTTATCTGGACGATCCGCGGCAGGCGAGCGATGCTCAGATCGCACAGGCCGCCGAGGACACGATCCCGACCGTCTGGCCGCTGTTCTGGGCCTTCCGGGTCATGGTGGGCCTCGGCTTCGCCTTCATCGGGATGATGGCCTATTTCTTCTATCGCGCCTCCTTCCGCGGCATGGAGTTTCCGCGGTGGGCGCTTTGGGGCGCGGTGATCGTGATCCCGACGCCGTGGATCGCGGCCGAGATGGGCTGGTTCGTGGCCGAGTTCGGCCGGCAGCCCTGGACGGTGGACGGCGTGTTGCCCACGGCAATGTCGGTCAGCCATCTCGGCGTGACGGAGCTCCTGATCACGCTTGCGGGTTTCATGATCTTCTACTCGATCCTCTTCGTCGTCGAGATCGGGCTGATGCTGAAATACATCCGCAAGGGCCCGTATCTCGACGTGGCGGAAACCGAGGCCTGGACCGCGCGCCACGAACACCGTTTGCGCACCCATGACGGCAACGTGCCGGGTGCGCCCAACGCAACCCCCGCGGAGTAACTGCCATGACGCTTTACGATCTGATTTCCTATGACGTCTTGCGCGTCATCTGGTGGGGCCTTCTGGGCGTGCTGCTGATCGGCTTTGCGCTCACCGACGGCTTCGACATGGGCGTGGGCGCGCTTTTGCCCTTCGTCGCGAAAACCGACACCGAGCGGCGCATGACGATCAACACCGTGGGCCCCGTCTGGGAGGGCAACCAGGTGTGGTTCATCCTGGGCGGCGGGGCGATCTTCGCGGCCTGGCCGCCACTCTACGCGGTCAGCTTCTCGGGCTTCTACCTTGCGATGTTCGTGGTGCTGGCGGCCTTCATCGTCCGCCCCGTGGCGTTCAAGTACCGCTCCAAGCGGGTCTCGCCCGCGTGGCGGTCGGCCTGGGACTGGGCGCTGTTTGCCGGTGGCGCGGTGCCCGCGCTGATCTTCGGCGTGGCGGTCGGCAATGTGCTGCAGGGCGTGCCGTTTCACCTCACAGACACGCTCTACCCGATGTATGACGGCACGTTCCACGCCAAGTTCCTCGGGCTCCTCAACCCGTTCGCGCTGCTCGTGGGCGTGGTGTCGCTCGCGATGCTGCTGACCCATGGCGCGGCCTGGCTCGGCCTGAAATCCGAGGGTGTGATCGTGGAGCGCGCGCGCCGCATCGGGACCGTGACGGGGATCGTGACCATGGCCGGCTTCGCGCTGGCCGGGCTGTGGCTGGCCGTGGGGATAGAGGGCTATGCCTTCACCGGTCCGGTCATCACCGACGGCCCCTCGAACCCGCTGATGTCCGAGGTCGCGCGCACCGAAAGCTGGCTTGCCGCCTATGCCGCCCGGCCCTGGATCATCGCGGCACCGCTGTTGGGCTTCCTCGGCACGGCCATGGCCATCCGCGGCCTGCGGTCGGGCTCCGAGGTCGGCACGCTCCTGTGGTCCAAGCTCGGCATCTTCGGGATGATCTCGACCGTGGGCCTCACGATGTTCCCCTTCATCCTGCCCTCGACCGTGGACCCCAACAGCTCGCTCACCGTCTGGGACAGCTCCAGCTCGCACCTGACGCTTTTCATCATGCTTGTCGTGACGGCGATCTTCATGCCGATCATCCTTGCCTACACCGCCTGGGTCTACCGGGTGCTCTGGGGCAAGGTGACCGAGGCCGACGTCACCGCCAACAGCGACACCGTCTACTGAAGGAGACGCCCAATGTGGTATTTCGCCTGGCTGCTCGGCCTTCCGCTTGCCGCCCTCTTCGCCGTCGTCAACGCCATGTGGCTCGAGATGCGCGAGGACCAGAAGCTCGCCGAAGAGCACGAGGGCTGAGACCGACACGAGACAACTTCGGTCCTCCCTTCGAAGCTCACTGGGCCCGTGACCCGTCACGGATCATGGCCGTCTTTTTCAAGCCCCACCGCGCCGTCTGGCGCATTCCAAACGTCTGGAGTGACACATGAAAAACCTTCTCGCTTCCGCAGCCCTTGCTGCCACGACCCTCACCGCCGGCATGGCGGTCGCTCAGGACGGGGCCGACCTCGTGACGATCATCACCTCGCCGGAGCCGCAGACGCAGCTGATGGCGCTCGTGCTGACCTTCCAGGCCGCGCAACAGGGTGCGAACGCGCATATCATGCTCTGCGGTCCGGCCGGTGACATCGCGCTGAACGACGCGCCCGAAAGCGCCACCTCGGGCCAGCCCCCGCGAGACATGAGCCCACAGGGGCTGATGCAGATGATCCGCGCGCAGACCGCCGCCACCGTCGAGGTCTGCGCGATCTACCTGCCCAGCCTGGGCGCTGATCCGTCAGTGCTGCTCGAGGGGATCGGCGTGGCCGCACCCGACGCGATGGCCGCGCGCCTGATGGATGCCGATACGCGCGTCCTGAACTTCTGACACCGAGGCGGTCGCGGCCCTGCCGTGGCCGCCCAAGCGAGGGCGACGATCTGGCTGTGCGACGACGCGAAAGCCGCTTTTGAAGTCGTCGGACACGGGGCATTCCCGCTGGTCGTCGCGTTTTGCAGGGAGTTACAGGTGCGAGCGTCAGAGGAGCTTGCGCAGCTGCCTGAAAGCTCGGCGATCACGGAGATGCTCGCGTTTTATGCTGTGATGTGAGACCAATCGAGATCCGTGGATCATTCGGCGAGGTCAGCCGCGCGCATGTCTCCGAGGCTGACGGCGCTGTGGCTGCAGACCATGGTGCCGCTGACGGCAGGCGATACCGTCGAACTGCAGGGCAACTTCCGGGTCGCGGACGGCTACTTCGCCGCCGACCAAACTCCGTTTTGGGGCGCGAAGATCGGGTGAGGGAGGCATGTCATGGCAACCCATCGCCCGGAGGACAGCGCCGGCCGGATCTCGAGCGGCTCGAGCGCGAGCCAGCCGCCAAAAAAAACCATGGCGTGGACCATTTCGCCCCTGACCGGGCCGCCCTCCGGCCTGCGACGCAGGAGACGTCTCAGCGTGCTGCGGCCCTGATGTCCGCGCGACGGAAGCGATCCACAAGGATCATGTGCGGCACGGTCAATGCGGCCAGACCGATGAAGATGACGCGGATGCCCTGCTCGGTCGTGTCCGCTACCGTTCCGCCTGCGCCCTTGCCCAGCGCCAGCAAGGCGGCCAGCGTGACGATCACCGACAACAGCACGGCCACTCGAAGCGCCCGTCGTCCGTTCGGGACCACAACCATCGTCGCCGTGAAATGCCGGACGGAATGGAGGGCACAGAAATAGACCGCGAAATACATCAGCGGCGGCAGCGCCGCCGCGGTCGCCCAGAGCACCGCCAGTTCCAACGCGGCCGGACTGCGCGTGCGCGGGGACGTCAGGATGGCGACGGCCAGCAGCGCCAGTCCGACACCGCCTGCCAGCGCCGCGGCATCGGCGGCCAGCGCGGCGCCCCCCTGCGCGAGCATTGCGAAGATAGCCTCCACCTCGGCGTGGTGCAGAAGCGCCGGCGCCCCCACGGTCGCAAGGCCCCCCGACCATCGCAGTGCCGGCGGATCTTCGGCCCAGTCGTCGGAAAAATGCAACATCGAATAGGCGAGAAACGCCAGCAGGGTAAACCCGGGCAGAAGCAGCCAGACCGCGACCACGGCCCCCGACAGCCCGAGGTAGAGCGCTGCGAACATCGCCTGCCGGGCCGGGTCTCGAGCGGCCAGAGCGCCTCGGCGATGGGCAGATCGAGCGCCCCGTGCGGCAAGCCGAGGATGGCCACCAGCGGGGCAAGCATGAGGACCTGCACCGGCAACGACGGAACGAAGACGGCATGCACGGCCATGATGCCCATGGCCGCCAGCGCGAACAGGGCCGTCTGCCAGTGCGCCGCGATCATGCCGGGCGCAGGGCGGCACGCAGAAACGGCACCGTCGGAAGCGATGCCATGACCGACAGGCGGTCCACCGGGTGGATCGACCCGGACAGGAAATGCTCGAGCCGGTCGGGCGCGGTGTTGCGGAACAGGCTTTCGAACAGGGCCGGTCCGCGATCCGGCATGGTCTGGATGACCTGAAGGAAGACCCGGTCCATGAAGCGGCTGAAGGGACCGTCGAGCGTGCCCGGCACGTCGCCGCCCGTGGCGAGCGCCTGCGCCACGAGGTCGGCTTGCCGCTGGATCCGCGCGAAGGCGTAGCCGGTGGACGGGCGCGCGGCGCCGCCGCCCAGGCCCATGCGGATGCAGCCGTCCGGCGCCGGATCGCGAAAGCCGACCTGCATCGGCAGCGCGCCGTGCTCTTCGCGCAGCACGTCGTGATGGCCGGCCTCCAGCGTGTCGATCTCCTCTGCAAGCCAGGTCTCGAAGACATCCCGGCCAGGCGATCCGGGCGCGAAGGACGTGACCTCGACCAGTGCAAGATCGCGCGCATATGGCAGGATATAGACGAAATCGACGCCGCCGCTGCGGGCGGGCCGGAATTGCATCAGCTGCACGACGTCCGGGTCGAACACCGGCCGTTCGGTCCGGATCTCGCGGCCCAGAAAGAACTGACCGTAGCCGGGCACCCGTTTCGGCGGCCGCGTGTCGATGACATGGCGGGCGGTGAACTGGCCTGTTCCGGTCTCGATCTGCCAGCCCTGCGCGGTCTTGGCGATGTCCTGCGCCGCGGTTCCCAGCGAAAGCTCGGCCCCGCTCGCGTCGTCCAGCAGCGCCTGCGCGTGGTCGTAGAAGGCGCCGGCCCCAACGGTCTGATACCGTAGGGTGCGGGACGACCGACGCACGCGCCCGCCGGGGCCGGTCACGTCCCAGGCCGTCCACGAGGTGCGCACGCATGTCTCGAACGGATCGGGCGCGGTGCGCCAGAAACTCCAGGCGCGGTCCTCGGAATAGGCCGCGCGCGGCTCGATGACGCGCAGGCTGCGCCCTGCTGCGGCAAGCCGCACCGCGACACTGAGACCCGCGCAACCCCCGCCCAGGATGGCGATGTCGACGTCAGGTCGCGGCATGGTTTGCCTCCTGCCGCCGGATCACGCCGATGCGAAGCTGCGCGG
>CAZGHJ010000121.1:0-8811 GCA_964525355.1 uncultured Roseicyclus sp. | reverse complement strand
AGAGCGCGCCGATCCGCGCCTTCACGCCGTTGATGTTGAATGTCGCGATGCGCATCCTGGCCCCCTCCGCTGCGTCGGTTCCGGTTCTCGCCCGGATGCGCGCGGCTCGCAAGGGGCGCCGGGGTCAGTCGAATATTCGTACGAATATTCGCACCCCTGGCACGGGCGCGGCCTCACGCGGACCGTATACGCGCTGTACGTGTTTTTTACCAGGATTGTGACATCCGTCTTTGCAGCGCGGAGCGGCTCACATGGAGAAGGAGGTGCCGCAGCCGCAGGAGGACGAGGCGTTGGGGTTTTCGATCGTGAACCGCGCGCCGATCAACTCCTCCGTGAAGTCGATCACCGCATCGGCCAGAAACGGCAGCGACACGCTGTCCACGACCACCTTCTGGCCCTGACCCTCCAGCACCACGTCATCCGCGGTGGGCGTGTCGAGCCGGATATCGTATTGAAATCCCGAGCATCCGCCGCCTTCCACGGCGACGCGCAGCGCCTTGGCCTCGCCTGCGGCCGCGTTGATCTCGGCCAGCCGCGCAAAGGCGCGGTCGGTGACTTTCGGCGGCACGGTGAGCGTAAGGGTCATGGTCCGGCTCCTCTCTCGCGGGAGTGGTCGATTTCTGGTGCAAGATATACGAAGAAGGTGCGGAGCGGGCAAGGGACGCCCGCAAGACGACCGGAGTTTCCAGCCCATGCGCGCCCCCCATGCCTGTCACCCCGAGCACAGCCGCGGCCGCCGCTTCGACGAGGAGCTCAGCACCTTTCGCTCGCCTTTTCAAAGAGATCGCGACCGGATCATCCATGCCTCGGCGTTTCGAAGGCTCAAGCACAAGACGCAGGTCTTCGTGGAGCATGAGGGCGATTATTTCCGCACCCGGCTCACCCATTCGCTGGAAGTGGCGCAGGTCGCGCGCACCATGGCCCGCGCGCTGGGCCTCGACGAAGATCTGACCGAGGCGGTGGCGCTGGCCCACGATCTGGGCCACCCGCCCTTCGGCCATACCGGAGAGGATGCGCTGTCCGCGGCCATGGCGCCTTACGGCGGGTTCGACCACAACGCGCAGGCGATCCGCATCGTGACGCATCTCGAACGCCATTACGCCGAGTTCGACGGGTTGAACCTCACCTGGGAAGCCCTTGAAGGTATTGCTAAACACAATGGCCCGGTATCCGATCCCGTGCCCTGGGCGCTGGCCGGATACTGCGCTGTCCACGACCTGGAGCTGGAAAGCTATGCCAGCGCCGAGGCGCAGGTGGCCGCGCTCGCCGATGACGTGGCCTACAACCACCACGACCTGCATGACGGGCTGCGGGCGGAGTTGTTTTCCACCGATGAACTGGCCGAGTTGCCGATCCTCGACGCCTGTTTCGCCGCGGTCGACCGGCGCTATCCGGGCCTGAACTATTACCGCCGCCGCCACGAGGCGCTGCGCCGCTTTTTCGGTGTCCTGGTGGAGGACGTGCTGGCGCAGACCAAGGCGCGGCTTGCCGATCTGGGCCCAGGCAATGTCGACGATATCCGGGCCGCCGGCAGGCCCATGGTGCGCTTTTCCGACGCGGTCTTCGCGGACCTCAAGGTGATCCGCGCCTTCCTGTTCCGCCGGATGTACCGCGCGCCCGCGGTGATCGAGATGCGCGCGCAGGTCACCCAGGTCGTCGCCGACCTGTTTCCGTTCTTCATGGCCCATCCCGAGGAGTTGCCCAGACAGTGGCGCAAGGACGTGGAGGCCGTTGCGGGCGACGAGACGGCGCTGGCGCGGATCGTGTCGGACTATATCGCGGGCATGACCGACCGTTTCGCGCTGCAGCGTCACGCGGCGCTGATCGGCGGGGTCGAGGTGGCGCGCATCTCGTGATCGGGCCCGGTCACGGGGCGCGGGTATTGATCGGGGCGCGCGGCTGCGGCACTCTTGAGCCGCGGGATGCGGCAGACCGGCTCGGGAGGGTGAGCATGACACGACGCAGCCTTTGGATCGCGACCGCAGCTATGGCCTGTGCCGCGCCCGCCGCCGCTTTTCCGCTCGACGGTTCCTATTTCGAAACCTGCGCGGGGGAGGGGCGGCCCGCGGAGGGTGCGGTGGAACTGACCCTGAGCTTTCCCGAGGTCTGTGTCCAAGGCACCTGCTGCATCCTGTCGAACCCCACGCGTCTGCGCGACTTGCCCGATCAGTTTCTCTATGACGGGGCATGTCGTGCGGACGGGCGCGATTTCGACGCACGGATCTTCTTCGGCCAGGGGCCGGATGCGACCAGCGTGGTGATCGTGCTGGAGGGCCGTGCCCGGACGCTGGAGAGCTGTCAGCCCGCGGCGCCGCCCGAAGATGCGTGAGTGACGCGGCGCGGCGTTATTCGGACCGGGATGCGCGTGGCGGCGTCGTGCAGCCCGTATTTGGGACAAGAAGAAGGGACAGGGGCGTTGCGGCCGGCCGGGCCACGCGTGTCCATGTACCGTTGGCGCGCGCCGCGCGCGTCGGCGTGCCGTTGACCTCGGACGCGCCCGTGATAGACCGCGTCTGCATGATGTCAGGGGCCCCGCGATGAACTTGTTTTCCGATATCCGCGTCGCCGTGATCGAGGCGCTCGAGGGGCTGGTGGCCGAAGGTCGGCTGGCCGGGGGGCTCGATTTCGGCAATATCGCCGTCGAGCCGCCGCGGGATCCGGCCCATGGCGACATGGCGACCAACGCCGCGATGGTGCTGGCCAAGCCCGCGGGCCTCAAGCCCCGCGAGATCGCCGAGATGCTGGCCGGCGCGCTGGGTGGCGACGCGCGGATCGCCAGCGCCGAGGTGGCGGGGCCAGGATTCCTGAACCTGCGGCTGTCGGAGGCGACGTGGCGGGACGTGCTGCGGAGGGTGCATGCGGAAGGCCCCGATTACGGGCGCTCGGACCTGGGGCAGGGGCGGCGGGTGAACGTCGAGTTCGTCTCGGCAAATCCCACGGGGCCGATGCATGTGGGCCATACCCGTGGCGCGGTCTTTGGCGATGCGCTGGCGCGGCTGCTGGCGTTTTCGGGCTTCGACGTCACGCGCGAATATTACATCAACGATGGCGGTGCGCAGGTCGATGTGCTCGCGCGGTCGGTCTACTTGCGGTATCTGGAGGCGCTGGGCCGGACTGTCGCCTTCGAGGACGGCACCTATCCGGGTGACTACCTGGTGCCCGTGGGCGAGGCGCTGGCGCGCGAGGTGGGCGAGGCCTGGGTCGATCAGCCCGAGAGCGTGTGGCTTGCCGAGATCCGCGACTACGCCACCGATGCGATGATGGCGATGATCCGCGAGGATCTCCGCCTCCTCGGCGTGGAGATGGACGTCTTCTATTCGGAGAAGTCGCTTTACGGCACGGGCCGGATCGAGGCGGCGATCGAGGATCTGAAGGGCAAGGGCCTGATCTACGAGGGCGTTCTGGAGCCGCCCAAGGGCAAGACGCCCGAGGATTGGGAGCCGCGGGTCCAGACGCTGTTCCGTTCCACCGCGCACGGCGACGACGTGGACCGGCCGGTGATGAAGTCCGACGGCGCCTGGACCTATTTCGCGCCCGACATCGCCTATCACTACGACAAGATCACCCGCGGTTTCGATGCGCTGATCGACATTTTCGGCGCGGACCACGGCGGTTACGTCAAGCGGATGAAAGCGGCCGTCGCGGCGCTGTCGGAGGGCCGCGTGCCCCTCGACATCAAGCTGATGCAGCTGGTGAAGCTGAAGCGCGGCGATCAGGAACTGAAGATGTCGAAGCGCGCGGGCACTTTCGTGACCCTGCGCGACGTGGTGGACATGGTGGGCCCCGACGTGACCCGCTTCGTGATGCTGACGCGCAAGAACGACATGGCGCTGGATTTCGACGTGGACAAGGTGCTGGAGCAGTCGCGCGAGAACCCGGTCTTCTACGTGCAATACGCCCATGCCCGCATCCGCTCGGTGATGCGCAAGGCCGAGGAGGCGGGGATCGGGGCCGATCTGCCCGGGGATCTCTCGGCCATCGCCGATCCGGCCGAGTTCGCGCTGATCGCCAAGCTGGGCGAGTTTCCCCGCCTCGTCGAGACGGCGGCGCAGGCCAACGAGCCCCACCGCGTGGCCTTTTACCTCTACGACCTCGCCTCGGAGTTTCACGCGCTGTGGAACAAGGGCAATGCACAGGCGGAATTGCGCTTCATCCAGGAGGACGACGCGGACACGACGCGCGCGAAACTCGCGCTGATCGGAGCCGTGGCGATTGTCATTTCCAACGGTCTTGGTATCTTGGGGGTCAAACCGGTCGAAAAGATGTAGGGGCAAACCCTGCCGAGGCGGCCGGACCGAGCAGTCAACGACAGATCCGGCCGGGTGACATGCATGGTGCCCGAGTCCCGGGCGACATGAGGTCAGGCATGGCGAATTTCGACTATTCCGACGACACATACGCAGCAGAGCCGCGCGGGCCGGCGCAGGGCTCGCACCGTCCCGAGGGCGGCGGGCTTGCAGCGCTGATGAACTGGGCGGGCGCGCTTGTCTCGCTGGCGCTGATCGGGGGGATGGGGGTCTGGGCGTTCCAGCTGACCATGCGCGACGTCTCCGGCGTGCCGGTGATCGAGGCGCTGGAGGGGCCCATGCGCCAGCCGCCCGCCGATCCGGGGGGCACGCAGGCGCCGCATCAGGGGCTGGCGGTCAACAGGATCGCCGAGGGCGCCGAGGCCGCGCCCGTGCCCGATCAGCTGGTCATCGCGCCGCCGCCGGTGGAGTTGCGGCCCGTCGAATTGCGGCCCGTGCCGAGTGACGCGCCTGCGACAGAGGCCGCCACGCCGGAGACGCCGGCCGAGGATGGCGGGCCGGGCGGCGCCGCGACCGACACGGCCAGCCTGATCGAGCGCCTCCTGCGCGAGGCGCAGGCCACCGGGATCGACGAGCCGTCAAGGCCCGCCGCAGCGCCCGAGGTCACGCAGGCGGCGCTGACCCGTGCGGGCCCGCCCGGCGCCGAGATCATCCCCGCGTCCGTTCCCGGCGTGGTGCGCTCGCCCAGGCCATCGACCCGGCCGGGCAGCTTCGCGCCGCGCGAGGCCGGTGCGCCCGTCGCGGCCTCGGCCGGTGCCGTGACCGAGCTTGCCGTGGCAGACCTGGCCGTCGGCACGCGGCTGGTGCAGCTTGGCGCCTTCGACACCGCCCGGATCGCGCGCGACGAATGGGACCGGCTGGCGGGCCGCTTCCCCGAATATTTCGCCGGCCGCCCGCGTGTCGTCGAAGAGGCAAGTTCGGGCGGGCAGAGCTTCTTCCGGCTCCGGGCTGCGGGCTTCGACGATCTGGCCGCCTCCCGGCGCTTCTGCGCCGTGCTCGTGGCGCAGGGGGCGGCCTGCATTCCCGTCACCGTCCGCTAGGGCCATCGTGGCGGAGATCTCGGCAACCATCCTGGGGCTCGAGGGCCCGATCCTCGAGGCCGACGAGGCGCTGTTCTTCGAGATTGCGCAGCCCTGGGGCTTCATCCTCTTTGCCCGCAACATCGAGAGCCCGGCGCAACTTCGTCGTCTGACGCGGGATCTGCGCGGGGCGGTCGGCCGCGACGCGCCCATCCTGATCGACCAGGAAGGCGGGCGCGTGGCGCGCATGCGCGCGCCGCACTGGCGCGAGTGGCCGCCCGCGCTCGACCAGATGCAGGCGGTGGGGCCCGAGGCGGGCCCGCGCGCGATGTACCTGCGCGCGCGGCTCATCGCCGAGGAATTGCGCGCGGTCGGCATCGACGTGAACTGCGCGCCGCTGGCAGACGTGGCGCGGGAGGTCACGCATCCGATCGTGCGAAACCGGCTTTACGGCGACGACCCGGAAACCGTGGCGCGGGCGGCGCGGGCAGTGGCGGAGGGCCTTGCCGATGGCGGGGTGCTGCCCGTGCTCAAGCATCTGCCGGGCTACGGGCTGGCCGAGGTCGACAGCCACGAGGACCTGCCGCGCGTGACCGCCGATCTTGCGACGCTGCGCGCGGTCGATTTCGCAGCCTTCCGCCCATTGGCCGATCTGGCGCTGGGGATGACCGCCCATGTGGTCATGGAGGCCATCGACCCCGAGACGCCCGCCACGCTTTCGACGGCCTGCATCGCCACGATCCGCGAGGAGATCGGGTTTCAGGGCCTGCTGATGACCGACGACCTGTCCATGGGCGCGCTGCCCGGCCCCATCGGGGCGCGGGCGGCGCGCGCGCGGGTGGCGGGCTGCGACCTGATCCTGCATTGCAATGGCGACCGCGGCGAGATGGAGGACGTGCTAGCCGAGGCCGGCACGCTGGACGCCACCGCAATCGCGAGGGGCGAGGCCGCGCTGGCCCGCCGCGCGCATGTCCGCCCGCTTGACATCCCGTCCGCCGAGGCCGAGTTTTCGGAGCTTATCAGCGGGGCGCGCCATGGCTGACACGCCGGTACCGGCCAACACCGACACGGACACGGGCGCGGACAGATGGGACGCGGTCGCCTCGCGCCGCGCGGCCGAGGCGCTGGTGGTGGACGTGGACGGGTTCGAGGGGCCGCTCGACCTTTTGCTGAACCTGGCGCGCACGCAGAAGGTGGATCTGCGCGAAATCTCGATCCTCGCGCTGACCGAGCAATACCTGACCTTCATCGAGGAGGCCCGTGCGCTCAGGCTGGAACTGGCGGCCGATTACCTCGTCATGGCCGCCTGGCTCGCCTACCTGAAATCGCGGCTCCTCGTGCCGCAGGAGGCCGAGGACGAGGGGCCGAGCGCCGAGGATCTGGCCGCGCATCTGGCCTTTCAGCTCGAGCGGCTCTCGGCGATGCGCGATTGCGCGGCGAAGCTCATGGCGCGCGATCAGCTGGGCCGGGAGCGGTTCGTGCGCGGCATGCCCGAGGCCGCCGGGACGAACCGGCGCGTGGTCTACACTGCCGGGCTGATCGACCTGTTGCAGGCCTATGCGCGCGTGCGCACCCATGACGAGTTCAGGCCCTACGCGATGGACCGCGATGCGGTCTTCACCATGGAAGAGGCGCTCGACCGGCTCAGGCCGCTCGTGCCCGACATCATCGCCTGGACCGATCTGACCGCCTTCCTGCCGCAGGGCTGGGAGGTCGATCCCAAGCGCCGCCGCTCGGCCATGGCGGCGAATTTCGCCGCTGCGCTGGAGCTGGTGAAATCGGGCCGGGTGGACCTGCGCCAGTCCGAGACCTTCGCGCCGATCGAACTCAGGCGGAGGGATCGCGGTGACTGAGACGCCCGAGGACAGCCCGGCGGAGCCGCGCGAAAGCCTGTTCCAGGCTCCGCCCATCGCCGAACAGGAGCGGATGGTGGAGGCCATGCTCTTCGCCGCGGCCGAGCCGTTGACCGTGGCCGAGATGGAGGCGCGCATGCCCCATGGCTGCGACCCGGCCGAGGCGCTGCAGCATCTGCGCCGCCGCTACGAGGGGCGCGGCGTGCAGGTCGTGCGCGTGGGCGAGGGCTGGGCCATTCGCACCGCGGCCGACCTGGGCTTCCTGATGTCGCGCGACGTGGTCGAGACACGCAGGCTTTCCCGCGCGGCGATCGAGACGCTTGCGATCGTCGCCTATCACCAGCCCGTCACCCGCGCCGAGATCGAGGAGATCCGCGGCGTGTCGGTCAGCCGCGGCACGGTGGATCAGCTGATCGAACTGGGCTGGGTGCGTTTCGGCCGGCGACGCATGACGGTGGGCAGGCCCGTGACCTTCATCGTCACGCAAGGCTTCCTCGATCATTTCGGCCTCGAGACCGCGCGCGACCTGCCGGGCCTGAAGGAGCTGCGCGAGGCGGGGCTGCTGGAGGCGCGCGCGGCCGAGAGCGATCCCGCCGACCTGCCCGCCGACGAGACGGCGCAGCTTTTCGACGATGCGCAGGCGCCCGGACCCGCCGACGAGGCCGAAGACTGACCCCATGACGCGACCGCGACGGCCCCGGCCGGGCGGTGGCCCCGCGGCCACAGTCGCGGCGTGGCTTTGCCGGTCGGAAAACGCCTGCCTTCTTTCCGCCACATTTCCGCCCCTTTCTGCCCTGCGGGCCCGCCCGAACGAGGCCCGGCAAAAGCAGAAAGAGGCAGTTCCATGATGCAGATCGTGCAGACCCTGAAGCGGTTCATGCCGCATCTCGGCGCGGAGGGCGATGCCCTCGACCGCTCCGAGCGAGACAAGAGCTACGACACGGCGCTCGCGGCCTTCAAGGCCGACCTCGCCGAGCGCGCGGAGAAGAACAAGCGCCACATCCCCGGCGAATGGCAGTCCCGCCGGAATTGAGGCGGGGCTTTGCCGGCAGGCTGGAGGAGGTGTCCGGAACCTGACTCCCCCCCCCCGCTCGTCCGGCAGGACGCAGGTTTCACCGATGGCATGCGGCCCGATACGGACGTCGCCGGCCGTCATGAAAAGAAGGGGCGCCCCGTGGGCGCCCCTGTCCATGTCGCGCGGAGCGGCGATCGCTCAGCAGCTGTAATACATGCCGTACTCGACCGGGTGCGGCGTGTGCTCGAACTTGTAGACCTCTTCCCACTTGAGCTCCATGTAGCCCTCGATCTGGTCCTTGGTGAACACGCCGCCCTTCAGCAGGAAGTCGTGATCGGCCTCGAGGCTTTCCAGCGCCTCGCGCAGGCTGGCGCAGACCGTGGGGATGCCGGCCAGTTCCTCGGGCGGCAGGTCGTAGAGGTCCTTGTCGGACGGCTCGCCGGGGTTGATCTTGTTCTCGATCCCGTCGAGGCCGGCCATCAGGAGCGCGGCGAAGCACAGATAGGGGTTCGCCGACGGGTCGGGGAAGCGGGCCTCGACACGCTTGGCCTTGGGGCTTTCGGTCCACGGGATCCGCACGCAGCCCGAGCGGTTGCGGGCCGAGTAGGCGCGCAGAA
>CAZGHJ010000120.1:0-8831 GCA_964525355.1 uncultured Roseicyclus sp. | reverse complement strand
ACGGGTTCGCCCCGTCGATGATCGCGGCCTCGATGGTCTCCTCGGGCACGCCGCGTAGCGCGGCCGACAGGATCACCATGGCAAAGCCCGTCTGGATCCACACGAGGATGAACATCAGGAAGAAGTTGTTCCAGAACGGCACCTGCAACGGGTCGAGCGCCTCGCCGCCGAAGAACACGCGGATCGCGTTGATGATGCCGATATCGGGGTCGACCGCGTAGACGAAACGCCAGATCAGCGAGGCGCCCACGAAGGAGATCGCCATCGGCATGAAGATGATCGACTTGGCGATGTTGCCCCAGCTCAGCCGGTCGGTCAGCTGCGCGATCACCAGGCCGAGGAACGTCGCCATGGCCGGCACGAACAGCACCCAGAGCACGTTGTTGAGGAAGGCCGTGCGGAACGCCTCGTCGCCGAGCAGCGTGGCGTAGTTGCCCAGCCCGATGAACTCGTCGCCCGCCCGGTTGTAGAGCGAGCGGAAGAAGGAGCCGAAGACCGGGTAGACCAGGTAAAGCCCCAGCGCCAGCATCGCGGGCAGCAGGAACAGCCAGGGCCGCACCATGTTGGCGCGGTTGATGTTGCGCCCCGCGTTTTCGCCCTTCGGCGGAAAGATCACCTTATCGAGGACAAGGTTCGCGAAGTAGAAGTATCCCACGCAGCCGCCGACGCCGACGATGATCGTGATGATACCCTGGACGATCGGGCTCATGGCTTTCCTCCCCCTGCGTCCGCCCTCTCTCCCGGAGGCGGCCGGCCAAGACCTCCGCCCCGGCGGATGCGGGGCGGAGATGTCGTCGCGAGACGGACCTTAGCGGATCGCGTCCCAGCGGTTCTGGATCGTCTGCGCCACCTCGGCGGCATCCGCGCCGGTGGTGAAATCGACCATGCCGGTCCAGAAGGCGCCGGCCCCGATCTCGGAGGGCATGATGTCCGAGGCGTCGAAGCGGAACGTGCTGGCGTTCAGCAGGATCTCGTTCATCTGGCGCAGCGTGCTGTCGCTGAAGAGATCGAGGTTCACCCCCTCGTAGGGCGTCAGGAAGCCCGACTGCGCCATCCAGACCTCATGCGCGATGGGGGTCTGGAGGAAGGCGATGAAGCCGCGCGTCGCCTCGCTGTCCTCGGTGATCGAGAACTGCGTGCCCGCGCCCAGCACGGGCTGGCCCAGATCCTCGCTTTCGAAGGCGGGGAAGTAGAAGAAATCCACGTCCGCGCCCTCGGGGAAGAAGGTCGGGATGAACGACGCCTGGCGGTGCATGTAGCACTCCGGCGGGAAGGTGAAGAGGCCGCCGGGGCTGTCGCGGAAATCGGTCGTGGCCACGGCTTCGGTGCCGCCGTTCACCCAGGCGTCGTTGCGGGCGAAGGTGCCGAAGGTCTCGATCGCGTTCACCACGCGCTCGTCGGTGAAGGGGATCTCGTTCGACACCCACTGGTCGTAGACCTCGGGCGACTGCGTGCGCAGCATGATGTCCTCGACCCAGTCCGTCGCGGGCCAGCCCGTGGCCGCCCCCGAGCCCAGCCCGATGCACCACGGCGTGCCGCCGTCCTCGACGATCTGCTCGCTCAGCGCCAGGAGATCTTCCATCGTCTCGGGCACGTCGTAGCCGGCCTCGTCGAAGGCCTCGGGGCTGTACCAGACCAGCGATTTCACATCGACCTTGTAGAAGAAGCCGTAAAGCCGCTCCTCGCCGTCGGGGCCGGTGGCCGAACCCAGGCTCACCCAGCTTTCGCCGGCGGCGTAGTTGTCGCGCAGCCACTGCGCGTCTTCCTCGGTCAGCGGCGCGATCTCGCCGCGCGCGGCGAGGTCGGACATCAGGCCCGGCTGCGGGAAGACGGCGATGTTCGGCGGGCTGTCGGCCTGCGTGGCGATGACGATGTCCTGCTCGAAACTGTCCGAGCCGGAATACTCCACCGTCGCGCCGGTCGCGGCCTCGAAATAGGCGACGACACCCTCGACATTCTCGGCGTCGAGGCCGGTCCACGGGCCCGTGATCGTGACCGTCTGGCCCGCGTAATCATGCTCGGCCGCGAAGGCCTCGTAGCTGTCCCAGTTGAAATCGCCCTCGCCGATGGGGAACGCGAGGTCCTGCGCCTGCGCGGCGCCTGCGGCGAGCGCAAGCGCGGCGACGCTCGTGAAGAAACGGGTCTTCATTCGGAAATCCTCCCAGATTGCTTGCCGGTGTCTCCCGGCCCGTTCGCCCCAATCGCGCCGGCGCACGTGTCGTGCCGCCCCAAAGCGCTTTGGGTTGCCCACACACTTCCGGAAGCCGTCGGGCGTGTCAATCCGGCAATCTCATCGCCCTGAAAAATAATGGCTTCTTTTGCAGATGCAGAAAAAGAAGGCGTTCCTGAATCTTTGACAAGACAACCTTCCGGCGACTACCCTGCGGCGGGTTTGAAAGCGCTTTGGGGCGGATTAAGCGATGAATCTCAGGGAGCTGGCCGATTCGCTCGGATTGTCCCAGACCACGGTCAGCCGGGCACTCAACGGCTATCCCGAGGTGCGCGCCGAAACGCGCGAGCGGGTGCTGGCCGCCGCGCGGGCGGCCAATTACACCCCCAACGCGCGGGCGCGGCGACTTGCCACGGGCCGCACCATGACCATCGGCCACGTGATCCCGCTGACGGGGCGCGACGACATGGTCAGCCCGATCTTCGCCGATTTCCTCGCCGGCGCGGGCGAGGTCTATGCGCGCGAGGGATACGACCTGCTGGTCTCCATGGTACCCTCCGCCGCCTCCGAACGCGCCTACCGGCAGATGGCGGCCAACGGCTCGGTCGACGGGCTCATGGTGCAGTCGCCCAAGGTTCAGGATGCGCGCATCGCGCTTCTGGAGGATCTGGGCCTGCCCTATCTCGTCCATGGCCGCACCGGCCGCGACAGCCCCTTCAGCTGGCTCGACATCGCCAATGCCCGGTCCTTCCGGCGCGCCACCGATTTCCTGCTCGATCTCGGCCACCGCCGCATCGCGCTGATCAACGGGCAGGAGGAGCTGGACTTCGCCGATCGCAGGCGCCGCGGCTACGAGGAGGCCCTGACCGCGCGCGGCCTCGCCCCCGATCCGGCGCTCATGCGCGAGGATTTCATGACCGAGGATTACGGCTACGCCAGCGCCTGCCGGATGCTCGACGCAGAGGATCCCCCGACCGCCTTTCTCGCGTCGGCCATCATGCCGGCGGTCGGCATCCGCCGCGCCGCGGCCGAGCGCGGCCTCGTGCTGGGGCGGGATGTCTCCGTGATCTGCCATGACGACGTGCTGTCCTACATGGGCAACGACGTGTCCGCGCCGGGCGGGCCGCCCTTCACGGCGATGCGCTCGCCGATCCGCAAGGCCGGGCGCCGCTGTGCCGAGATGCTGATCGAGCTGATCCGAGACCCCGGCTGCGCGCCCCTTCAGGAACTCTGGGAGACCGACCTGACGGTCGGCCGCTCCACCGGCCCGGCCCCGGCCGCGGCCGCCAGCGCCCGCCGGGCGTGACCTCGTCCACGCCCCGCCCCGCCCCGACCGACAGCCCGAGAAGGACAGCCAGATGCAGTTCAGCCGAACCGATTTCCCCGACGGATTCCTCTTCGGGGTCGCGACCTCGGCCTACCAGATCGAGGGCCACGATTTCGGCGGCGCCGGTCCCACGCACTGGGACAGTTTCGCCGCCACGCCCGGCAACGTGGTCCGGGCCGAGACCGGCGCGCGCGCCTGCGACCACTACCACCGCTGGGAGGAAGACCTCGACCTGATCGCGGCGCTCGGCGCGGATGTCTACCGCTTCTCCACCTCCTGGGCGCGGGTGCTGCCCGAGGGGACGGGCACGCCCAACGCGGAAGGCCTCGACTTCTACGACCGGCTGGTGGACGGGATGCTCGCGCGGGGGCTCAAGCCCGCCGCCACGCTCTATCACTGGGAACTGCCGCAGGCGCTGGCCGACCGCGGCGGCTGGCGCAACGCCGACATGCCCCGCTGGTTCGCCGAGTTCACCGAAACCGTCATGGCCCGGATCGGCGACCGCGTCTGGTCGGCCGCGCCCATCAACGAGCCGTGGTGCGTGGGCTGGCTGAGCCATTTCGAGGGCCACCAGGCGCCGGGGATGCGCGACATCCGCGCCACGGCGCGCGCCATGCACCACGTCCTGGTCTCGCACGGCGCCTCCATCGAGGTGATGCGCGGCCTCGGCATGAACAATCTGGGCGCGGTGTGCAATTTCGAATGGTCGACCCCGGCCACCGGCGCGGACGCGGACAGGGCCGCCGCCGCGCGCCACGACGCGATCTACAACCGCTTCTTCCTGGGCGGCCTGTTCAGGGGCGCCTACCCGGAGGCGGTGCTCGAGGGGCTGGAGCCGCATCTGCCCAAGGGATGGCAGGACGATTTCGACCGCATCCGCGCGCCGCTCGACTGGCTCGGCGTGAACTACTACACACGCAAGCGCGTCGCCGCCGCCCCCGGCCCCTGGCCCGCCTACGGCCCGGCCGACCCGGTCCTGCCCACGACCCAGATGGGCTGGGAAATCTACCCGCACGGCCTGCGCGATTTCCTCGTGAGCATCGCGGACGAGTATTCCGGCGACCTGCCGCTCTTCGTGACCGAGAACGGCATGGCGAACCCCGATCTGCCCGACAAGCCGGACGCGGCGCGCATCGCCTACCTGACCGACCATCTGGGCGCGGTGCGCGAGGCCATCGCGACCGGCGCACCGGTCGCCGGCTATTTCGTCTGGTCGCTGATGGACAATTACGAATGGTCGCTCGGCTACGAAAAACGCTTCGGCCTTGTCCATGTGGATTTCGACAGCTTGGCAAGAACCCCGAAAGCGTCCTATCACGCCCTCGCCCGCTGGTGGCGCGACCGCGCCGCCTGATCCCGGCCCCCCGACACCTGCCCGCAGACCCCTGGCCCCCGACCCCTGGCCCCCCGACGACCCCTGGAAGCGACCGCACCGCATGACAGCGCACTCCCCCTACCTGTCGCTCGTCGCCGATATCGGCGGCACCAATACCCGCGTCGCCCTCGCGACGGGGCCGCGTGTCGACGCGGCGAGCGTGCGGCGCTACCGCAATGCCGAGCACGCGGGCCTTGCCGAGGTGATCGGCGCCTATCTCGAGGCGCAGCACGTCTCGCACCACGCGATCGGCGGCGTCTGCGTGGCGGCGGCGGGCCCGGTGCGCGACGGGGTGGCGCAGCTGACCAATCTCGACTGGCGCATCGACCGGGACGTGCTGGCCTCGGCGCTGACCAGCACGGCCTCGGCGGTGCTCAACGACCTCCAGGCGCAGGGCCACGCCATCGGCAACATCGCGGCCGGCACACTCGTCGAGGTCATCGCCCGGCCGCCCCATCCCGACCATGCGACCAGGCTGGTCGTGGGCCTCGGCACCGGCTTCAACGCCTGCCCGGTCTTCGAGACGGGTGCGGGCCGCTTCGTGCCGCCCTCCGAGGCCGGCCATGTCAGCCTGCCCGCCTCGGTCGAGGGGCTGGACGCGGTCGTGGCGGACCTGGCCCGCCGCCACGGCTTCGCCTCGGTCGAGGAGGTGCTCTCGGGCCGCGGCGTGAGCGCGCTGCACCGCGCGCTCCACGGGCAGGAGGCGAGCGCGGCCGAGATCCTCGCCGCGATCGAGGCGGGCCAGGCCGAGGCCCGCGAGACGGGCCGGATCTTCGTGCAGGTGATGGGCGCGGTGATCGGCGACCTGGCGCTCACGCACCTGCCCTTCGGCGGGATCTTCCTGATCGGCGGGGTCACGCGGGCCTTCCTGCCCTGGCTCGGGCCGTTCGATTTCGCCGGCGCCTTCCGCGCCAAGGGCCGGTTCTCGGGCTTCATGGAGCAGTTCGGCGTGCAGGTGGTGACCGACGACTACGCCGCGCTCGCGGGCTGCGCGGCGTATCTGGCGGGGCTGTCGGAAGGTGACGCGGCGTGAGCGCCCGATGCCACCGGGCACTCAATCGTTGCCCCGCCTCACATTCCGCGCCATTCTGACCCCGCCACGGCGCGCCCCGGCCGGCCGCGGCCAACGGACAAAGACGTCACAGGTCAATTCAGGGAGGAACGACCGTGCCGAAGACGACCCTTGCCGCCCTCTCGGCGGCCGCCACCGGCATTGCATTTCTGGCAGGTGCTGCCGGCGCGCAGGAAATCCGCTTCATGTGCTATTCCGACGGCAACGAGTGCGAGGTCTATGACGACGTGCTCGACCGGTTCGAGGCCGCCAACGAGGGCGTGAGCGTCGTCGTCGACGTGGTGCCCTACCAGGCGATCCTCGAGAACCTGCCGGTGCAGCTTGCCGCCGGCACGGGGCCGGACATGGCCAAGGTCACGGACCTCGGCGGGCTCAACCCCTATTACCTCGACCTGCGCCCCTACGTGGATGCCGGCTACTGGCAGGACAGCTTCGGCGGCACGCTCGACTGGTATCGCGGCGGCCCCGATGACGACGGCATCTACGGGATGCACAGCCAGCTGACCATCACCGGCGCCTTCGTCAACGCCACGCTCTTCGAACAGGCCGGCATCGAGATGCCGGGCGAAGACGCCACCTGGGCCGACTGGGCCGAGGCCTCGCGCGCGGTCGCGGCGGCCACCGACACGCCCTTCCCCATGGCCATCGACCGCTCGGGCCACCGCGTCGGCGGCCCCGCCATCGCCTATGGCGCGGCGATCTTCGGGCCCGACGGGGCGCCGACGCTGTCCGACGAGGGCTTCGCGGATTTCGTCGCGCAATTCGTCGCCTGGCACGAGGACGGCACCATGGCGCGCGACGTCTGGGCCGGCCAGGGCGGCGCGACCTACCAGGACGCGGCGCAGGAATTCGTCAACGGAGAGCTCGTGTTCTACTACTCCGGCTCCTGGCAGGTCGGGCGCATGGACGAGCAGGTCGGCGACTTCTTCGACTGGCGCGTCGTGGGCTCGCCCTGCGGGCCGGCGGGCGCCTGTTCGGGCATGCCGGGCGGCGCGGGGATCGTGGGCTTCGAGCAGACCGAGCATCCCGAGATCGTGGCCGCCGTGATCGACTTCCTCGCGCAGGAGGACGTCTATGCCGAGGTCAGCGCGCGCACCCGCAACCTGCCCGGCCACCTGGGCGTCGCCTCCGCGGGTGTCGAGTTCCAGGACGCCTCGCCGGCCGCGGCCGCCGCGCTCGCGGCCTTCGCCGCCGATCTGCCCGACGTGGCGCCGGCTGCCTTCGCCTACCAGGGCTATGCGGGCAACCGCGCGATGTTCGGCATCACCGTCGAGCGCGTGAGCCAGGCCATCGTGGGCGAACTGACCGTCGAGGAGGCCGTGGCCCGCATGGCCGCCGATCTCGACGCGGCGATGTCCGAATAAACCGACATCCCGGCCCCCCGCGTCAGCGTGCGGGGCCGGGCGCGGCGGGGGCCGGGCCATGCTTGCGATCATCTCACCCGTCATGCGGATCGTCGAGATCCCCATGCTCGCGCTCCAGCGCCTTCTGGGGATGCAGCGGCTTGCCTGGGTGTTTCTCGCGCCGAACCTGGTCCTCTTCGGCCTCTTCGCCTTCCTGCCGGTGATCCTGAACGTCTCCTACGC
Organism: uncultured Roseicyclus sp.; assembly: GCA_964525355.1. Lineage (GTDB taxonomy): Bacteria > Pseudomonadota > Alphaproteobacteria > Rhodobacterales > Rhodobacteraceae > Roseibacterium. The sequence goes on along the minus strand of CAZGHJ010000120.1, from coordinate 1,301 downwards.
CACCACGGGCGGCAGCAACGTGCTCCTGGCTGACAGGCCCGACGTGGGGCTGCGGAACTTCGCCACGCTCACCGATTGCGCCAGCTTCCTCGATCCCAATTCCTGCCGCGAGGACAAGTTCTGGCGCGCGGTCTGGAACACCACCTGGTTCGTGACGCTGCAGGTGGGCGTGATGGTGGGGGTCTCGCTTTTGACCGCGATCGTGCTCAACCGCGACATCCGCGCGCGCGGCTTCTTCCGGGCGGTGTTCTTCTTTCCCGTGCTGCTGTCTCCGGTCGTCGTCGCGCTGATCTGGAAGTGGATCCTGCAGCGCGAGGGCGTCCTGAACGCGTTCCTCGACTGGACCGGCATGGGCGGGATCAACTGGCTGGTGGACGCGGACTGGGCCTTCGCCTGGTCGGTCTTCCTGTCGGTCTGGGCCAACATGGGCTTTTACACGCTGATCCTTCTGGCGGGGCTGCAGGCGATCCCCCGCGACGTCTACGAGGCGGCGACGATGGACCGCGCCTCGCCCTGGCGGGCCTTCACGCGGATCACGCTGCCGCTCCTGATGCCCACGATGCTCGTGGTTCTGGTGCTCGCGCTCATCAAGGGGGTGCAGACCTTCGACGAGATCTACGCCTTCACCGGCGGCGGACCGGGCACGGCCACGACCTTCATCATCCAGTACATCTACGAGGAAGGTTTCGCCGGCGCGCCGCGGCTCTTCGGGCTGGCGGCGGCGGCCTCGCTCATGGTCGCGGTGGTGCTGGTGATCCTGACGCTGATCCAGCTCTGGCTCAGCCGGAGGAACGTGGATGGGTGAGCCGCGGTTCAGCGGAGCTGACGAAAGGTCCAGTGGACCTTTCGAGCGGCGAACGGGCGGAGCCCCGGAGGAGCGGACGGATCGACGCGCAGCGGCGACGGTCCGTCCAGTGGACGGTCCGGTCCACGAACGGGCGGAGCCCCGGGCAAGGCCAGGCGTAGGGCGGGACTTGTCCCGCCACGCCCGGGCCATGGCGGGACAAGTCCCGCCCTACGCGGAGACCGACCCATGAGCGCCGTCACCGATTTCCTCACCCGCACGCGCGGGCGCGCGAACGGCGGCACGCGGCTCCACTGGACCGACTGGGCCTCCTACGCCTATCTCGCGCTTGGCGTCTTCCTCATGTTCGCGCCCGTGCTCTGGCTCGTCCTGTCGTCCTTCAAGACCGAGGCCGACCTGCAGCGCTATCCGCCGACCTTCCTGCCCTACCAGCAGCAGACCATGCTCATCGAAGGACATGACGACCCCCTGCCGCTTTTCCGCATGACCGCAGGCG
>CAZGHJ010000119.1:5255-8879 GCA_964525355.1 uncultured Roseicyclus sp. | reverse complement strand
CGGCGGCAGATCTTCGTCGTCTTCGCCGCCTTCATGATGGTCGAGCGCTACGGCTTCGAGGTGCACCAGATCACCGCGCTCTTCATGGGGACGCTGCTGGCCAACATGATCGCGGCGCCGCTTCTGGGCCTTGTCGTCGCCCGCTTCGGCGAGCGGCTTGCGCTGATCGTCGAATACGGCGGGCTCGGCGCGATCTTCCTGCTTTATGCGGGGCTCTACGTTTTCGACTGGGGCGCGGGCGCGGCGGCGGCGCTTTACGTGCTGAACCACATCTTCTTTGCGCTGGCGCTGGCCATCAAGACCTACTTCCAGAAGATCGCCGCACCCGGGGACATCGCGCCGACCGCGGCCGTGGCCTTCACGATCAACCATGTCGCGGCCGTTTTCCTGCCCGCCGCGCTGGGGTATCTGTGGCTGACCTCGCCGGTGTCGGTTTTCCTGCTGGCCGCCGGCATGGCGGTCGTGTCGCTGATGCTGTCCTGTCTCGTGCCGCGCCATCCCGAGCCGGGGCGCGAGACCGTCCTTGCCCGGCCCGCGCCCGCGCCGGCCCCGGCGGAGTAGCCCCCATGACCACCTGGACCGCGCTGACCACGCTTGCCGAGAAGGCCCGCGCCGAAGCCCTCGGCGCGGCGCTGGAAGACCTCGATCCTGCGCCCGTGGGCGTAGGCGTCTTCGAACTCGAGGACGGTTCCGGCCGGTGGGAGGTGGGCGCCTATCTCACCGAGCGGCCTGACGATGTCGCGCTGTCGCTGCTCGCTGCCGCCCATGGCGCCGAACCTTTCGCCGTCTCGGAACTGCCCGAGACCGACTGGGTGGCCCATGTCCGGCGCGAGCTTCACCCCGTCGAGGCCGGGCGCTTCTTCCTTTACGGCTCCCACGATGCGGACCGCGTGCCCGAAGGTTGTGTGCCCCTCCTGATCGAGGCCGCCATGGCCTTTGGCACCGGTCATCACGGCACCACGAAAGGCTGCCTCGAGGCCTATGACCGGCTGCTTGGGCAGGGCATCGTGCCGGGCCGCGTCGCGGATATCGGCGCGGGTACGGCCGTTCTGGCCATCGCCGCCGCGCTGACCTCGCCGGGCCGGGTGATCGCCTCGGATATCGACCCCGTCGCCGTCGAGGTGGCCGCCGCGAACGCGGCCGCCAACGGTGTGGCCGAGCGTGTGCTGTGTGTCGAGGCGGCGGGGTTCGACCACCCCGACCTGGCCGCCGGCGCGCCGTTCGACCTGATCTTCGCCAATATCCTGAAGGGTCCGCTCCTGTCGCTCGCGCCGGAGATGGCCACGCATGTGGCGCCCGGCGGGCATGTGATCCTGTCGGGGCTGCTGAACGAGCAGGCGGCCGAGGTCGTGGCCGCCTACACCGCCGAGGGCTTCCGCCTCGTGAGCGAGGCCGCGCTCGGCGAATGGACGACGCTCACATTTTCTCCTTAATTCTGTCCCATCTGCGTGGAAATTGTGGTATCCAAGTGGCGGTGGGGGCGCTTGCAGAGAGCGGGTTGCCCTAATGGCTGGAAATCACACGACTTTTCCTGATCGCCTTGCGCGAATCGAGAAGGCGCGTCTTGATGAGTGCCGGGGCCGTCGCCACACCAAACGTCATAAGACAGCCGTGCTGACCCATCCCGACGGGGTGGTCCAGGCGCGATCCAGCCGCCCGCGCCGCCTTCGCTTCGGCTTTCCGGTCAAGGGCGTGCTTCTGTCCTGCGCGGTGGCGGTGCTGGTCAAGGGCTACCTGATCTGGACGCTCGGTGACGATGTCTACGGGCTGGCCGTGGCGGAGCTTCTGGCAGGTAACCGGCTCGAACGGGCGGCGGGGCTGATCCTGTTGCCGGACACCCTGTCGAACGCGGTGGTCGATCTTTACCAGTACATCTACCGGGTGCTCGTGTCGGTCGCCACGGCGCTGGAGACCGGAAGCTTCCCCACCGTCGCCTGACAGCTGCGGCGCGACGGGTCCGTCCGCGCCCGGGACGGCAAAAGGGCGCGCGGATATCCTCCGTGCGCCCTTGGCCCGTGTCCCGGGCCGATCGCCTTGCGTGACGCTCAGAAGCGGCCCGTGGAGATGTCGTCGATATCACCCCGTGTCAGGCCGAGGTCGTCCAGTTCGCGGTCCGAGAGTCTCGACAGCGCCTTGCGGGTCACGCGGGCGTCGTTCCAGGCGGCGATCCGGCCGACGACGTCAGCAAGAACGCGGGTGGCGCCGGAACCGGCGCCGACGGGGCGGTTGGTCATGATGGCCATGGTGCAATCCTTTGCAGTCGTCGGTGATGGGCAGCGCAACGTTCTGTTGCCAGCACGCCGCATCTAAGGATCGGCGAGGTCCGGCACAAATGATGTTTTTGCATGGGTTCATTGTTGGGCGCGCATAGCTCGATTGGTGAGCAAGTCATTGATGGAAAATGGAAAATCCTGCCTGAAAAAGTCGCATTCAGGCGATGAAATGGCGCATTTGGACGCCGGATCTCCGCCCGGGTCGAAAACCGATGCGCAGAGGTCCGGGCCGGCTGCGGCTTGGCAGATGTTCGCCTTTCGTGCTAGGCATCTCGAAAGGCCGCGCGACCCCGGCGGACGGGCCTTGCGCCGCCGCTGCGTCGTCATGCCGGCGGCTGTCGGGCGGCAGATTTCGGGGGCAAGGACGGGCGATCATGCGAATCATGGGAATCGATCCCGGGCTGCGCTTCCTCGGTTGGGGCGTGATCGAGGCCTCCGGGTCCCGCCTGCGCCATGTCGCCAACGGCACCTGCCGGTCCGAGGGCGCCGATCTCGCGCAGCGCCTCGTTTCGCTGCACCGGCAACTGACCGAGGTGGTCGAGGCCTACCGGCCGGACGCGGCCTCGATCGAGATGACCTTCGTCAATCGCGACGGGGCCGGGACGCTGAAACTCGGGCAGGCGCGGGGCGTCGCGGTGCTTGTGCCCGCATCGGCTGGCATCCCCGTGGCCGAATACGCGCCCAACGCGGTCAAGAAGACGGTCGTCGGCGCCGGGCATGCAGACAAGCGGCAGATCGACCACATGGTGCGGATGCAGCTGCCGGGCGTGAAACCGGCCGGACCGGACGCCGCTGATGCGCTGGCGCTGGCGCTCTGTCATGCGTTTCACGCGCGCGGCACGGATCGCCTGGCGCGGGCCCTGGGCGCATCGGGGGCGGCGGTGTGATCGGCAAGGTCTCGGGCCGGCTCGACCATGTGGCGCGCGACCACGCGCTGGTCGACGTGGGCGGCGTCGGCTACGTGATCCACTGCTCCGAACGCACCCTGGGCGCCTTGCCGCCCGTCGGCGCGCCCGTGTCGCTTTTCACCGAGCTTCTGGTGCGCGAGGATCTCTTGCAGCTTTTCGGCTTTCTCGACGCCTATGAGCGCGACTGGCACCGCCTGCTGGTCTCCGTGCAGGGCGTGGGCGCCAAGGCCTCCATGGCGATCCTCGGCACGCTCGGGGCCGAGGGCGTGGCCCGCGCCGTCGCGCTGGGCGACTGGGGCGCGGTGCGCGCGGCACCCGGCGTGGGCCCGAAACTGGCGCAGCGTGTCGTGAACGAGTTGCAGGACAAGGCGCCCGCCGCCATGGCGCAGGCCGGGGCGGCGGGTGCTGGAGCCTTGGTGTCCGACCCGGACGGCCCGCCATCC
>CAZGHJ010000119.1:146-5155 GCA_964525355.1 uncultured Roseicyclus sp. | reverse complement strand
GGGCACCGCGCAGGCCGAGGCGCTCTCGGCATTGCAGAACCTTGGATATGCGCCCGCGGACGCCGCCCGCGCCGTGGCGGAGGCCGCCGGCACGACGCCCGAGGCCGGCACGGCCGACCTGATCCGCGCGGCGCTGAAGCTTCTCGCGCCACGGGATTGAGGCGGCGTCCGACCGGCCGGGCTGGCGGCCCGGCGATGCGCGCGCGATAAGGGATGACCATGACCGACCCCGACCCCACGCCCGATCCGACGCTGCGCCCCGAGCCCATGGCCGAGGATGCCGACCGCGCGCTGCGGCCCCAGTCGCTGGACGATTTCATCGGCCAGGAGGAGGCGCGCGCGAACCTCCGCGTCTTCATCGAAAGCGCCCGGCGCCGCGGCGAGGCGATGGATCACGTCCTGTTCCACGGCCCGCCCGGCCTCGGCAAGACGACGCTGGCGCAGATCATGGCGCGCGAGTTGGGCGTGAATTTCCGCATGACGAGCGGCCCGGTGCTGGCCAAGGCGGGCGATCTCGCCGCGATCCTCACCAATCTCGACGCGCGCGACGTGCTGTTCATCGACGAGATCCACCGCCTGAACCCCACCGTGGAAGAGGTGCTCTACCCCGCGCTCGAGGATTTCGAACTCGACCTCGTGATTGGCGAGGGGCCCGCGGCGCGCACCGTGCGGATCGAGTTACAGCCCTTCACGCTGGTCGGCGCGACCACGCGGCTGGGGCTTCTGACGACACCGCTCCGGGACCGGTTCGGCATTCCGACGCGGCTCAATTTCTACACCACCGAGGAACTCGACCTGATCGTGCATCGCGGCGCGCGGCTGGCGCGGGTTCCGGCCGAGCCCGAGGGCACCATCGAGATCGCCGGCCGCGCCCGCGGCACGCCCCGGATCGCCGGCCGGCTCCTGCGGCGGGTGATCGACTTCGCGCTGGTGGAGGGCGACGGACGCCTCACGCGCGAGATCGCCGATGCCGCGCTGACGCGGCTGGGCGTGGACAGGCTGGGGCTCGACGCCGCGGACCGGCGCTACCTGACGCTCATCGCCGAGAATTACGGCGGCGGCCCGGTGGGCATCGAGACCATCGCCGCCGCCCTCGCCGAGCCGCGCGACGCGCTGGAGGAGGTGATCGAGCCCTACCTGCTCCAGCAGGGGCTCATCGCCCGCACGCCGCGCGGCCGCGCGCTGGCGCGCAAGGGCTGGGCGCATCTGGGCCTGGCCGAGCCGGGCGGACCCGAGCAGGGCGGGCTGTTCTAGCCCCGCGAGTGTGGCCTCGAGCCGGCCTCTCGGGCTTGACCTTCGCGGGCTGGCGGGCGAGGCCATGCGCCCATGGCCGACACACCCCTCGCCCCGCTGACCCCAGACGAGATCACCGCCCTTTTCACCCGCGCCGACGGGCAATTCCTCTTCGCGCGCTGGGGCCGGCCCCTCGTGCCGGTCGTCTTCGGTGTCGAGGACAGGACCATTGCCACCCTGAAGGGCGCCATCGAGGCCGTCGTCGCGCTGGCCGGCCACAAGATGGCCGAGACCGACCCGGAGCTTGGCGCCAACTTCATGGTCTTCTTCCTGCGCGACTGGACGGAGTTGTCCGCGACGCCGGGGCTCGACCGGCTGTTGCCCGAGTTGCCCGACCTCGTCGCGCGCCTCTCGGGGGCCGATGCCAACCAGTACCGCGCCTTCCGTTTCGACGAGGCGGGCGGGATCAAGGCGGCCTTCGTCTTCATCCGTATGGACGACGCCCTGTCCGAAATCCCGGCCGAGACCATCGCGCTATCCCAGGTGGTGCAGACGATCCTCCTGTGGTCCGACACCGCGTTTCTGGGCGCCTCGCCGCTCGCGGTTCTGACCGAGGGCGGCCCGGCGGTCCTGAAACCGCAGATCGCCGATCTGATCCGGGCGGCCTACGACCCGGTTCTGCCGGTCTCCGCCACCGACCCGAGCCACGGGCTGAGGCTTGCCGCGCGCCTGCCGCGCCCCGTCTGAGCGGCCTTGACCCGCTGCAGGCCTGCGGGGATGGTCCGGCCCATGCAGATCCACCGCCACCCCGTCCGTGTCTATTACGAGGACACCGATCTCGCCGGGATCGTCTATTACGCCAACTACCTGCGCTTTCTCGAGCGCGGCCGGTCGGAAATGGTGCGCGCGGCAGGGATCAGCCAGCTCGAGATGAAGGAAAGCGGCCTCGTCTTCGCCGTCCGGCGCGTCGAGGCCGACTACCTCAGGCCCGCCCGTTTCGAGGACGACCTGATCGTCGAGACCCGCGCCACCGGCCTCAGGGGCGCCAGTTTCGACATGCCCCAGCGCGTGCTCCGCGGGGAGGAGGTGCTGCTCGAAGCGCAGGTCACGATCGTTGTGCTGAACGCGGCCGGCCGCGCCACGCGGCTTCCGGCGGAACTTCGCGCAAAACTCGCCCGCATCACGGCAGATGACGGCGTGTAACCGAGAAGTGTTCGCCAAGGCCGTTGGAAGCTGGTAATGCTGGGGCTAACGAGGCGCAGACATAATCGCGCCCGCATGCAGAGGCCGGGCCAGAGGACCACAGACAGGATATGGAAACCGAAACGCTCGCGATGGCGCAGGAGGCGGATTTCACCCTCGTTGCGTTGTTTTTCCGTGCGACCATCACCGTCCAGCTCGTCATGATCGCGCTCATCGTGGCGTCGGTCTATGTCTGGGCGATCACCTTCTCCAAGGTCTCGATGTATCGCCGCGCGCGGGCCAACGCGCAGGAGTTCGACGCGGCCTTCTGGTCGGGCGATCCGCTCGACGAGCTTTACGACAGGGTCGCCATGGCCCCCTCGAGCGCGTCCGAGCGCGTCTTCGTGGCCGGCATGACCGAGTGGCGGCGGTCGCTGCGCGATGACGGGGCGCTGATCCCCGGCGTGCAGCAGCGCGTGGACCGGTCCATGGACGTGGCCATCGCGCGCGAGAACGAGCGTCTGACCAAGGGGCTCAATTTCCTCGCCACCACCGGGGCCACGGCGCCCTTCGTGGGGCTTTTCGGCACGGTCTGGGGCATCATGCGCTCGTTCCAGGAGATCGCGATCTCGGGCAATACCTCGCTCGCGGTCGTGGCCCCCGGCATTGCCGAGGCGCTTCTGGCCACGGGGCTCGGCCTTCTCGCGGCCATTCCGGCGGTCATCTTCTACAACAAGCTGTCGAGCGACGCCGACAGCCTTGTGGCGAGCTACGAGGGTTTCGCCGACGAGTTCTCGACGCTGCTGTCGCGGCAGCTCGACTGATGGGCGCCTCGGTCGCGAAATCCGACGGACCGCGCCGCCGACGCGGGCGGGGCTCGCGCGGGACGCGGCCGATGTCCGAGATCAACGTCACGCCCTTCGTGGACGTGATGCTTTGCCTTCTGATCATCTTCATGGTGGCGGCACCCCTGATGACCGTGGGCGTGCCCATCGACCTGCCCGACACCTCCGCCGAGGCGCTTCCGTCGGAGGAAGAGGAGCCGCTGACCGTCACGCTTGCACCCGACGGGACGGTGATGGTCCAGACGACCGAAGTGCTGATGGCCGATCTCGTCGCGCGGCTTCGGGCCGTGGCTGCCGAGCGCGACAGCACGCGCATCTTCCTGCGCGCGGACGGGGCGATCCCCTACGAGCAGGTGATGACGGTGATGGGCGCGCTGAACGCGGGGGGCTTCCGCGAGATCGGGCTGGTGACCGATTCGGGCGGCCCCCGTCTCGACGGGTCCGGGGAGTGAGGGAGCCATGCGCCGGTCGCTCTACGCATCGACGGCGATCCATGCCGCGATCCTTCTGTGGGTCGCGGTCGGCGACAGCCTGTTCCGCGCGAGCCCCGAGACCCCGTTCGAGGTGACAGGCGTCACCATCCTGTCGGTGTCCGAGTTCGAGGCGCTGACATCGGGGGTGGAGCCCGTGCCGGCCGCCGTCGAGACGCCCGCAGCCCCTCAGCCCGCCCAGCAGACCGAGACGCCCGCAACCCCCGCGCCCGAGGAGGCACCGCCCCCTGTCGCGCCGCCCGAGGCCGCGCCCGAGCCCCAGGCCGATGCGGACCCTCAGCCCCCCGCGCCCCAGCCGCCCGAGGCCGAGGTCAGCGACGAGATCGCCGCGCTGCCCCAGCCCGCAGGCGCGCCCGACCTGCCGCCCTCGGACCGTCCCGTCCCGCGCGAGGCGCCGCGGGTCGCGCCGGTTCCGGCCCCGGCGCCCGAGCCGGACATGGAGACGGCGCCCGAGGTGCTCGACCAGGCGGTCACGCCCGAGCCCAGCGAGGCACCCGCCGAGGACGCGCCGCAGACCGCCCCCGAAGAGGCCACGACCGAGATCGTGACCGAGGCCGAGACGCCGTCGGGCGGGCCTGTGACCGCCTCGATCCGTCCCCCGCCGCGGCCGGCCTTGGCCCCGCCGGTGGAGACCGCCGCCCCCGCCCCGACACCGGCGCCGACGCCCGAGCCCGCGCCTGCGGACCCGCTTGCCGACGCCATCGCCAGCGCGGTTGCCGAGGCCGTGGAAAGCCCCGCGCCGGCCGCCCCCGCCGCGCCCTCGGGCCCGCCGCTGAGCCAGGGCGCGCGCGACGGGTTCCGCATCGCCGTGCAGGCCTGCTGGAACGTGGGCGCGCTGTCGACCGAGGCGCTGGGCACCACGGTCGTCGTCGCATTCGACATGGCGCGCGACGGACGGCCCGAGACGGGCACGCTGCGCCTGCTGGAGTTTTCCGGCGGCTCCGAGGCCGCCGCGCAACAGGCCTACGAGGCCGCGCGCCGTGCGATCATCCGCTGCGGCGTGAACGGATACGACCTTCCGCAGGAAAGCTACGAGAGCTGGCGGCAGGTGGAACTTGTCTTCAATCCCGAGGGGATGCGCCTGAGATGATCCCCGCCCTGTCCCGAGCCGCCCATGCGGCAGGAGGTGTTCTTGTGTTCACACGTTTCGCAACCCTGATCGGCGCGGCCTTGCTCGCGCTTGCGCCCTTGTCTGCCAGCGCGCAGGGCCCGCTGCGCCTCGAGATCACCGAAGGCGTGATCGAGCCCTTGCCCTTCG
>CAZGHJ010000119.1:0-136 GCA_964525355.1 uncultured Roseicyclus sp. | reverse complement strand
AGATGATCCCCGCCCTGTCCCGAGCCGCCGCAGCGGCAGGAGGTGTTCCCATGTTGAACCGTATCGCGACCCTGATCGGTGCCGCGCTTCTTGCGCTCGCGCCCCTGTCGGCCAGCGCGCAGGGCCCGCTGCGCCT
>CAZGHJ010000118.1:0-8940 GCA_964525355.1 uncultured Roseicyclus sp. | reverse complement strand
GTGGAGATCAAGACGCTCCTGCCCGATGGCGGCAAGGCCGTGCAGGAGGCCGGCGACAACGGCCAACCGCTGGCCGAGGCGGCCCGGAAGAACCCCCTGCGAAAGGAAATCGCGAAGCTCGCCCAGGGCCTACACGGCGCCATGGCCGCCACCGCAACCGCAGCCAAGTAACCCGGAGCAAAGCCCATGTTCTCGAAGTATCGAAAGCCCGGCGGCAAGCCCGAAAAGGCCGGCGACGCCCCGGACGCGGCCCTCAAGCCGAAGGCGGACGCGCCCGCACCGCCCACCGAGCCCACTCCCGACGCGGGCGAGGCGCCCATCGCCGCGCGCAAGCCGCAGGAACTGTCGGCGGTGCCCAAGGCCGACTTGTCGGGCGGGGACGAGAAGGAGGCCAAGCGCCGCCAGCGGCTCGACGAGCTGAAGACGGAGATGCACCACCGTCTGCTCGACAACCTCAACCTCTCGGCGCTGGAAAACGCCAAGGAAAGCGAACTCAGGGCCGAGATCAACGCGATCACCAGCGAACAGCTGGCCGAGCTTGGCGTGGTGCTGAACCGCGAAGACCGGCAGATGCTGAATGTCGAGCTGTTCGACGAGGTCACGGGCCTCGGCCCGCTCGAGCCGCTGCTGAAGGACGACGGGGTCAACGACATCCTCGTGAACGGTCCCAACCGCGTCTTCATCGAACGGGCCGGACGGCTGGAACTCAGCGACGTGCGCTTCAAGGACGAGCGCCACCTTCTTCGGATCATCGACAAGATCGTCTCGGCCGTCGGCCGGCGCGTGGACGAGTCGAACCCCTACGTCGACGCCCGTCTCAAGGACGGCTCGCGCTTCAACGCGATGGTCCCGCCGGTGGCCGTGGACGGCTCGCTCGTGTCCATCCGGAAATTCAAGAAGGAGAAGCTGGGCGTCGACGACCTGGTGCAGTTCGGCGCCTTCTCCGAGGAGATGGCCGCCTATCTCCAGGCCGCCGTCGCCACGCGGCTGAACGTGATCGTCTCGGGCGGCACGGGCTCGGGCAAGACGACCACGCTCAACGCGCTGTCGTCCTTCATCGACAACAAGGAGCGGATCCTGACGATCGAGGATACCGCGGAACTCCAGCTTCAGCAGATCCATGTGGGCCGGATGGAAAGCCGCCCGCCCAACGTGGAAGGCAAGGGTGCCGTCACCCAGCGCGACTGTCTCAGGAACGCGCTCAGGATGCGTCCCGACCGCATCATCGTGGGCGAGACACGCGGCGAGGAGGTGATCGACATGCTCCAGGCCATGAACACGGGCCATGACGGCTCGATGACCACGATCCACGCCAACTCCGCCCGGGACGCCTGCTCGCGGCTGGAGAACATGGTGGCGATGTCGGGGATCGAGATGCCGATCAAGGCGGTGCGCGCGCAGATCGCCTCCGCCGTGAACCTGATCGTGCAGGCCAGCCGCCTCCAGGACGGCTCGCGCCGGATGGTCTCGATCACCGAGGTGACCGGCATGGAGGGCGAGGTGATCTCGATGCAGGAGGTCTTCCGCTACCAGCGCACGGGGCTGCGCCCCGACGGCAAGATCCAGGGCCATTTCACCGCCTGCGGCGTGCGTTCGCATTACGCCGAGCGGTTCCGCCAGTGGGGCTATGACCTGCCCGCCGCCATCTACGAACCCGTCGCCGCGGAGTGATCCCCCATGCAGCTGTCCATTGAACCGCTTATCTATATCGGCATCTTCGTCGGCGTCATCCTGCTGGTGGAGGGCATCTACCTGGCCGTCTTCGGCAAGTCGATCAGCCTGAACGCCCGTGTGAACCGCCGTCTCGCGATGCTGGAGGAGGGCACCAGCCGCGAGGATGTGCTGGCGCAACTCCGCAAGGAGATGCAGCAGCACAAGGGCAAGGTCCGCGTGCCCTTCTACTCCCTCATCGCCGACAAGGCGCAGAAGGCGAATATCGCCTTCACGCCCGAGCAGCTGATGATGGTGATGGCCGCGCTGACGGTCGTCATCTTCCTCGCGCTCACGGTGCTGACCACGGCGGCGCTGCCGATCCGGCTTCTGGTGTCGGTGGTGATGGGCGTGGGCGCGGTCTATCAGTGGGTGGCGTCGAAGGCGAAGAAGCGCATCGCCAAGCTGGAGGAACAGCTGCCCGACGCGGTGGAGCTGATGGTGCGGTCCTTGCGCGTCGGCCATCCCTTCGTCTCGGCCGTTCACACCGTCGCGCGCGAGATGTCCGACCCGCTGGCCTCGGAGCTTGGCATCATCGCCGACGAGGCCGCCTATGGCCGCGACGTGTCGGAAGCGATCCGGTCGATGGCCGAACGGCTCGACATCCAGGACTTGCGCTTTCTCGCCGTGGCCGTCGGCATCCAGCAGACCTCGGGCGGCAACCTCGCCGAGATCCTGCAGGGCCTCGCCAACGTGATCCGGGCGCGCTTCAAGCTGTTCCGCAAGGTCAAGGCGATCACCGCCGAGGCGAAGTTCTCGGGGACGTTCCTGTCCTTCTTCCCGATCCTGTGTCTCGTCGGCATCAACGTGACGCAGCCCGACTACTACGCCGACGTGATCGACACGCCGGCCTTCATCCCGGCCTGCGCGGTCGTCGCCGTCATGCTGGCCGTGAACATGATCTTCATGCGCATGATGGTGAACATCAAGGTCTGAGCGAGGCAGGAGACGCGCCATGGAACTGATCCGAACCTATTTCGACCTCGCCAATGCCTGGCTGACCGAGCAGTTCGGCGAGCTTGCGCCGATGATCGTGGTGGGCGTGCTGGGCGTGCTGCTGATCGTGCTGGTCCTGCCGGCCGCGCTGAAACCGCCGAGCGACCCCTACAGCAAGCTCAAGGACGGCGAAAAGGGCGATGGCGGCCAGGGGCGCGGCAAGGCGTTGCCGCGCGGCCTGCGCGCGGGCGGCAAGGACGACCGGCTGGACCGCTTCGCCCAGTACCTGCAGCCGCAGGACGAGGAGGAACTGTCGGCCTCGCAGATGACGATGATCCGCGCCGGCTACCGCTCCAAGAGCGCGGTGCAGATGTTCCACTTCCTGCAGCTCGTGGGCGGGATCGGCGGGCTCGTGCTGGGCGCGCTCTACCTGCTCGTCGCGGGCGGCGGATCGGCCCAGGCGGCGATCCTTTCGGTTCTGCTGCCCGGCTGCGTCGGCTACTACCTGCCGAAATACTGGGTGCAGCGCCGGCTTCAGACCCGGCGCGAGGAGATCATCTCGGGCTTTCCCGACACGCTCGACCTGATGCTGGTCTGCGTCGAGGCGGGCCAGTCGCTGGACCAGGCGATCAACAAGGTCGCCAAGGAGATCGAGACCTCCTATCCCGCGCTTGCCGAGGAATTCCAGATCGTCGCCTACGAGATGAAGGCCGGCAAGGAGAAGAGCCAGGTGCTGCGCGACATGGGCGAGCGGGTCGACGTGCAGGACATCAACAGCTTCGTCACCACGCTGATCCAGTCCTCGACCTTCGGCACCTCGATCGCGGAGGCCCTGCGCGTCTATGCCGAGGAAATGCGCGACAAGCGCGTGATGCGCGCCGAGGAAAAGGCCAACAAGCTGCCCACCAAGCTGACGCTCGGGACGATGATGTTCTGCGTGCCGCCGCTTCTGATCATCCTGATCGGCCCCTCGGTCTACGGCATCGCGACGATGCTGGGCGGCCAGTAGCGCGGGCCACGAAGGGGCAGACAGGGGAAAGCGATCCGGGTTATGTTGCGGGACGATCATCATAGCGCACCGACCCCCGCCCGACGGGGCGCGCCCGCGCAGCAATCCCCGAGGGACTTTCCCCGCCATGAGGCCCGTCTCCGCCGCACCGATCGCAGCCCTCGTCTGCGCCCTCTGGGGACTGACGGGCTGCATGGCGACGGATACGCTCGGCACCACGGACCCGGTGAGCCCGGGCCTCGACACGAATGCGGACTCGGTGGACGGGCTGATCGTCGGGCACCGGCTGATGGCCGCGGACGAGCCGGAACTGGCGCTCAGGGCCTATTACCGGGCGGCGGGCGAGCTGGGACTGAACGTGGACGTGCTCTCGGCACTTGGCTCGGCCAACCTCAAGCTGGGCCGGATCGGGCAGGCCGAGGCCCTTCTGCGGCAGGCCGTCGAGGAGGACGAGGACTTCGTGCCGGCGCTCAACAATCTGGGCGTCGTCCTGATGGAGCGGCGCGAATACGGCGAGGCGCGGCGCGTCTTCCAGCAGGCCTTCGCGCTCGACAGTGGCCGCACGGACGCGATCCGCGAGAACCTCAGACTGGCTATCGCACGGATGGAGAATTCGGTGTATGTTGTGGAAAACAACGAGGACCGGTTCGACCTGATCCGTCGGGGCCCGGGGGTTTACGAACTCCTGACCTCATCAGGCTAGACCCGGCCGAGCAGATGATGAGGCAGAGCATGACCCGATTTTTCCGGAGCCTTCCGGCTGTCCTGGCCGTGGCCGGCCTTGCAGCCTGCACCGACACGATGGGCGCGGACGTGGACCGTGCGCTCGATCCGCTGAACGTGATCGACCAGAGCAACCTCAGCGAGGTGATGCTGACCGCCGCCTCCCCCGAGGAGGCCGTGGCCTATTTCGAGCGCTCCGTCGCCGAGCGGCCCGAGCGCGTGGACCTCAAGCGCGGGCTGGCCGAAAGCCTCGTGCGCGCCGGCCGTGCCCAGGAGGCGCTGCCGGTCTGGCAGGAGGTCATCGCGCATCCCGAAAGCACCCATGACGACCGGATGGACTATGCCGACGCGCTGATCCGCACCGGCGACTGGGACAGTGCCGAGGCGCAGCTCGACCTGATCCCGCCGACCCACGAGAGCTACAAGCGCTACCGGCTCGAGGCGATGGTCGCCGACAGCAACCGCGAATGGGACCGGGCCGAAAGCTTCTACGAGACCGCCGCGGGCCTGACGACCCGGCCGGCGGGCGTTCTGAACAACTGGGGCTTCTCGCGGCTGACGCGCGGCGATCACGCCGGCGCGGAGGAGCTGTTCCTCGAGGCGATCTCCTACGATCCCGACCTCTTCACCGCGAAGAACAACCTCGTGCTCGCCCGCGCGGCACAGGGCAATTACCAGATGCCGCTGGTGCGCATGACGCAGGTGGAGCGCGCGCAGCTTCTGCACACCGCGGCGCTCGCCGCCATCCGGCAGGGCGAGATCGGCACCGGCCGCAACCTGCTGGCGCAAGCCATCGAAACCCATCCGCAACATTTCGACGCCGCCGTGCGCGCGCTGCGCACCCTCGATCAGGAGGCCTGAGCCCCAAGATGACCCTGTCGCTGACCTTCACCCAAGCCATCTGGTTCCTGCCGCTCGCCCTGCCCATCTGCGTCTGGGTCGCCATGACCGACCTGCGCGAGATGCGCATCCCGAACGTGGCGGTGCTGGCGCTGACGGCGGTGTTTCTGGCGGCGGGGCTGGTCGTGCTGCCGCTGGGGGAATACGGGGTGCGGCTGATCCAGCTGGTGGTGGTGCTTCTGGCGGGGTTCGTCATCACATCCATGGGGCTTGCGGGGGCGGGCGACAGCAAGTTCGCGGCGGCCATGGCTCCCTTCGTGGCGCCGGGCGACTACCTGTTCTTCCTGCTACTGTTCTCGCTCGTGCTCATCGGCTCCTGGGTCACCCATCGCGGCGCGGGGCGCGTGCCGGTGCTGCGCCGCGCGACCGCGGACTGGGCCTCGTGGGACCAGGGCAAGCTCTTTCCCATGGGGGTGGCGCTGGCTGGCGCGCTGGTGATCTACCTCGCCATGGGGGTGCGCGCGGGCCTCTGAGCGCGGGGCGCGAAACGGTCCGGCGCTGGCCGGGCTTTCTCCGCGACCGCGCCGCGAATTCGCCCGAATCCCCCGGCAGTTTCCCCCAGACGCAAGAAACCGGGGACGTGACTGCCATGAACATTCAAGCCGGCCTGCCCGAGAGCTTCGCTCCGCCCGCGCTGCGCAAGCTGACCGATACGGGCCTGACCGTCGTGATGATGCGCGACATCCTGCTGAAGACCGTCTTCCGCAAGAATGTCGAGAACGCCACCGAGATCGCCAAGGCCGTCAGCCTGCCGACCCCGCTGGCGCAGGAACTGATCGACATGCTGCGCGAGATGGGCCTGATGCAGGCCACGGGCACGCTGCACGCGACCTCCTCGAACGAGATGGGCTACCAGCTGACCGACAGCGGCAAGGCGCGCGCGCTCGACGCGCTGTCGCAGTCGGAATATTACGGCGCGATGCCCGTGCCGCTGGAGGCTTACAAGGAGCAGGTTGCCCGGCAGTCCATCCGCAACGTCCGCATCACGCGCGAGCTTCTGGACGCCTCCATGGGCCACCTGATCCTGCCCGAGGGGATGCTCGACCAGCTGGGTCCCGCGGTCACATCTGGTCGCTCGGTCCTGATGTACGGCCCGCCCGGCAACGGCAAATCCTCCATCGCCGAAGGCATCCGCGCGGCGATGGGCGACAATATCTACATCCCCCACGCGCTGAGCTACGCGGGCCAGGTCATCACCATGTACGACCCGATCGTACACACGATGGTCGAGGGTGCGGAGGCCAGCGGCTACAGCCCCCTGCGGAAATCCACCGCGCGGCATGACACGCGCTACCTGCTTTGCACGCGCCCCACCGTGATGACGGGCGGCGAGTTGACGCTGAAGATGCTTGATCTCAACTACAATGCCGTCAGCCGGACCTACCAGGCGTCGCTTCAGCTGAAATCCTCGGGCGGCGTTTTCATCGTCGACGACCTCGGCCGCCAGGAAGAGCCGCCCCAAGCGCTGATCAACCGCTGGATCGTGCCCATGGAGGTCGGCTACGACATCCTGGCCCTTCAGTCGGGCGAGAAGTTCGAAGTGCCCTTCGACACGCTCGTGGTCTTTTCCACCAACTTCCACCCCAACGAGATCTTCGACCAGGCCGCGCTGCGCCGGATCTTCTTCAAGGTGAAGATCGACGGGCCGAACCAGGCGGAGTTCCTGAAGATCTTCGCCATGGTCGCCCGCAAGAAGGGCGTGCAGCTGAACGAGGACGCGCTCATCTACCTGCTGAAGAAGAAATATCCGACCGTGGAGAACGTCTACGCGAACTACCACGCGCCGTTCCTTCTCGATCAGATCAAGGCGATCTGCGACTTCGAGGGGATCGAATACCAGCTGCGCCCCGACCTGATCGACCGCGCGTGGGAGAACCTCTACGTCCGCGAGGAAAAGATCGTGCACTGAGCCAGGCGGCGGCCGGGCATCCGGCACGAACGCGATCCAGCCAAGCCGGTATCCGGGGACCGGAGGGCGCGGCGCCTCTCGCCCTTTCGGTCGGCCGCCCCTATCTTGCGGCCCATGACCGGTCTGCCCACAGAGATCACCCAGTGGTTCGATGCCCGCGGCTGGCAGATCCACCCCCATCAGCGCGCCATGCTGGAGGCGGCGGACCGGCCCTGCCAGCTTCTGATCGCGCCGACGGGCGGGGGCAAGACCATGGCGGGGTTCCTGCCCACGCTGGCCGAGCTGGCCGCGGGCGATCACGCGGGGTTGCACACGCTCTACATCTCGCCCCTGAAGGCGCTGGCGGCCGACATCCGGCGCAACCTGACCGGGCCGATCGGGGAAATGGGTTTGCCGATCCGGGTCGAGGACCGGACGGGCGACACGCCCGCCTCGCGCAAGCGGCGCCAGCGCGCGGACCCGCCGCATATCCTGCTGACGACGCCCGAAAGCCTTGCGCTGCTCACGTCCTACGAGGATGCGGGCCGCACCTTCGCCGGGCTGAGGCGCGTGATCGTCGACGAGATCCACGCGCTGGCCGAGTCGAAGCGCGGCGACCAGTTGATGCTGGCGCTTTCGCGGCTTTCCGCGCTGGCGCCGGGGCTGAGGCGCGTGGGATTGTCCGCGACGGTGGAGGACCCCGCCGCCATCGCGCATCTGCTGGCCCGCCACCCCGACCCGTGCGAGATCCTCCAGGCCGATCCCGGGCCCGATCCCGACATCGCCATGCTGACCACCGCCGAGCCGCCGCCCTGGTCCGGTGGCGGTGGGAAATACGCCATTCCGGCAGTGCTGGAAGAGGTCAAGCGCCACCGCACCACGCTCATCTTCCACAACACCCGCGCGCAGGCCGAGATCTTCTTTCACCACCTCTGGCTCGCGAACGAGGACAGCATCCGCATCGGCATCCATCACGGCGCGCTGGCCCGCGAACAGCGCGAGCGCGTGGAAGCGGCGATGACCGCCGGCGAGTTGCGCGCCATCGTCTGCACTGGCACGCTCGATCTGGGCATCGACTGGGGCGATGTGGACCTTGTGATCCAGGTGGGCGCGCCGAAGAACGTGAAGCGCCTTGTGCAGCGGATCGGGCGGGCGAACCACCGCTACAACGCGCCCTCCAAGGCGCTGATCGTGCCCGCGAACCGCTTCGAGGTGATCGAATGCGTCGCCGCGCTCGAGGCGGTGCGCGCCCATGCGCTGGACGGCGAGCCGCGGGGCGAAGGGCCGCTCGACGTGTTGTGCCAGCATATCCTGATCCGCGCCGCGGCGGGGCCCTTCGACGCGGACGATCTTTATGCCGAGATCACCACCGCGGGCGCCTATGCGCGCCTGCCGCGCGCAACCTTCGACCGCTGCCTCGACTTCGTCGCCACGGGAGGCTACGCGCTCCGCGCCTATGACCAATGGCAACGGCTGCTGCAGCGGCCCGACGGCCAGTGGCAACTGCGCGACCCGCGTGGCACCCAGCGCATCCGGATGAACATCGGCACCATCGTCGATGCCGACAAGATGGCCGTCCGCCTGCACAAGTCGCGCGGCGGAAAGCCTCTCGGCGAGGTCGAGGAATACTTCGCCTCGATGCTGCGGAAGGGCGACACGTTCCTGATCGGCGGCGAGATCGTGCGCTACGAGGGCATGCGCGAGATGGTCGTCGAGGTGACGCGCACGCCCTGGCAGAAGCCCAAGATCGCGACCTTCATGGGCACGAAATTCG
>CAZGHJ010000117.1:0-8974 GCA_964525355.1 uncultured Roseicyclus sp. | reverse complement strand
GCCGAGAAGGGCTTCATCATGATCGGCGACGAGACCGACGGCACGGTGATCCCGCAGGATCTGGGCCTCGACTGGGCGATCTCGAAGAAGAAGGACGACTATCTCGGCAAGCGGGCGCAGGAACGGGCCCACATGACCGATCCCGGCCGCTGGAAGCTCGTGGGGCTCGAGACGCTGAACGGTTCGGTCCTGCCCGATGGCGCCTACGCGGTGGCGGAGGGCGTCAACGCCAACGGCCAGCGCAACACGCAAGGGCGCGTCACCTCGAGCTACTACTCGCCCATGCTGGAGAAGGGGATCGCCATGGGCCTGGTGCTGAACGGTCCCGACCGGATGGGCGAGGTGATCGCCTTCGCCACCACCAAGGTTGATACCGAGGGCCATCCGCGCACCGTCGAGGCGCGCATCGTCAGCCCGGTCTTCTACGATCCCGACGGGGAGAAACTCGATGTCTGAGACCGCAATCAGCGCGCTGCCGGGGGCGCTGGCCGAAGGGCCCGTGACGGTCCGCGAAATGGGCCTTCAGGGCATGGTGAGCCTGCGCACCGACCTCACGGCGGCGGCCGGAGCGGTCGAGACCGTGACCGGCGCGCCAATGCCCGGGGTCCGTGCCGTGACGGCGGGCGAGGGGGCGCGCGTGGCCTGGATGTCGCCCGACGAGATCCTGATCCTGTGCGACCACGGCGCGGCGGACGATCTCTGCGCGCGCCTGGGCGCGGCGCTCGGGGCCACGCATCACCTGGCGGTCAACGTCTCGGACGCGCGGGCCATGTTCGCGCTCGAGGGGCCGCCCGGCGCCCTGCGCGACACGCTGGCCAAGATCACGCCGGCCGACATGGCCGCGCTGGCGCCGGCCGAGATGCGGCGCACGCGGCTTCAGCAGGTGCCCGGCGCGATCTGGTTCGAGACCGGGACCGAGGCGCGGGTGGTCTGTTTCCGCTCCGTGGCGCAATACGTCTTCGATCTGCTGGCGGTGTCGGCCCGAGAGGGCGGAAACGTCGGCTACCGATAAAGGCTCACGCTAGCCGTCTATGGCGGTCAACGACGATGAGCCGGGCTGGCGCTTTCAGGACAGGCCCCACGGGATCGTGAGCACCGCCTTCTCGGAAACACTATGCACCGGCTGAAAACCGGGCAATCGGTGGGATTTTTTCAAATTTTCCTTGGTCACCCGTCTGTTTGTCGGCAAAGCTGTCGACATGACCTGTCGCGCGCTTAGGCAGAAAAGGCTGCATCGTTAGGTCATCGTGCAGGTGCGTATGATCGAATGAGGTTTCATGCTTACGAACGTCGCGTTTCACACCTTTGCGCCAGCTTTTCTTCCTGACGATGCGGTCGTTTTGGACCTAGGGGCCAACAAGGGCTTGTTTTCGCGCAAGATGGAACGAAGATATGGAATCCGGTGCATCGCCGTCGAGGCGGATCCGGATCTTTGCCTTCTCCTGAAGGACAGGGGCATCGCGGCGTACAACCTCGCCATTACCGATCACGTGGGCGAGATCTCGTTTCACAAATCGGGCAAGGACAGCCGCGCGGGCAGTACGCTTTCGGATCGCGGCGGTGACACCGTAAAGGTACCATGCACGGACCTTGAAAACTTTGTCCGGGACCAGGGTATCAGCCGCGTAGACCTCCTGAAGATGGATATCGAGGGCGCGGAACTCGATGTCTTCGCGGCATGCTCCGACGATTTCCTTAAGTCGATTCCGCAGATCACGGTTGAATTCCATGACTTCTGCGGTGTCAGCAATCGGGAGGACGTGCTGAACGTGTTGAAGCGGTTCAAAGCCCTCGGCTTCGACCATATCCGCATGAGCCGCGTCGGTCATCAGGACACCTTTCTGATCAACAGGGCGCTTCTGAGCGTTTCAGCCGTCCGCTTCGCTTGGGCCAAATTCGGGATCCGGAACTTTAAGGGTGCGGAGCGCGTGGTCCGCAAGATCCTGTACGGCAGAAGGCTTCGCGGATACGATTGAGTTATGTCGGCGTGTTTTCGGAACCCTAAGTCGATGTCGTCGTTTGTCAGATGCGATTTGGGCGGCCTTACATCGCACGGTGTTCGGCAAACAAATCCTGTGCATGGCCGCGGCATTTTGCGGATCGCATCGTGACGGTGGGGTTGACGCGCGCCCGCCCCGGCCTCCATGTGTCGCGCGACAGGACACCACAACCAAGAGGGGCAAACCCATGGCTTTCGAACTTCCCGATCTTCCCTACGCCCACGACGCGCTCGCCGGGCTCGGCATGTCGCAGGAGACGCTGGAGTATCACCATGACATCCACCACAAGGCCTATGTCGACAACGGCAACAAGCTGATCGAGGGGACCGAGTGGGCCGGAAAGAGCCTCGAGGACATCATCACCGGCACCTACCAGTCGGGCGCGGTGGCGCAGAACGGCATCTTCAACAACGCCTCGCAGCATTGGAACCACGTGCAGTTCTGGGAGATGATGGGCCCCGGCGAGACGGGCATGCCCGGCGAGCTGGAGAAGGCCATCACCGAAAGCTTCGGCTCGGTCGACGAGTTCAAGTCGCAGTTCTCGGCGGCGGGCGCGGGCCAGTTCGGCTCGGGCTGGTGCTGGCTGGTGAAGGACACGGACGGGTCGCTCAAGGTCACCAAGACCGAGAACGGCGTGAACCCGCTCTGCTTCGGGCAGACCGCGCTTCTGGGCTGCGACGTGTGGGAGCATTCCTACTACATCGACTTCCGCAACAAGCGCCCCGCCTACTTGGCGAACTTCCTCGACAAGCTGGTGAACTGGGAAAACGTCGCCTCCCGCATGTGAGGCGGATGCGACCGCATTGCGAAGGCCCGCCCCCGGTGGCGGGCCTTTTTCGTGTCGGCGCGCAGGCCGCGGCTTGACCTCCGCCCGCGCCCGTGGAAAGCGCGACTGTCGGCGGAGGTAGAGGGTTTGGGGCAGGCAGCGAAGGGCGTTCTGGCCATGGCGGGGGCCTGCACCATCTGGGGGCTGTCGCCGCTTTTCTACGCCATGCTCGCCCATGTGCCGCCGCTGGAGGTTCTGGCGCATCGCACGCTCTGGTCGCTGGTCTTCTTCGCGGGCATCCTTGCCGTGCAGGGGCGGCTTCAGGCCCTGCCGCGGGCGCTTGCGACACCGCGGCAATTCGGCCTCGTCGCGGCCTCGGCGGCGATGATCTCGATCAACTGGTTCCTGTTCATCTACGCGGTCGGGATCGGCCGCACGGTCGAGGCCTCGCTCGGCTACTACATCTTCCCGCTCGTCGCCGTCGCGATCGGAGCCGCGGTCCTGCGCGAGGGGTTGAGCCGCTGGCAGATGGCCGCGGTCGCGTTGGCGGCACTGGCCGTCACGGTGCTGACCGTGGGGCTTGGCACGCCGCCTTGGATCTCGCTGGTGCTTGCCGCGACCTTCGGCGCCTACGGCCTTCTGAAACGCTGGGTGGAGACCGGCCCCGTCGTCTCGGTCACGGCCGAAGTCCTGCTGGTCGTGCCGCTGGGGCTGGGCTATCTCCTGTGGGCCGCGCAGACCCGCGGGCTGGTCGCCGAGCCGCGCGACATCGCGCTTTTCGTGGCGTCGGGGCCGCTGACGGCGGTGCCTTTGATGCTCTTCTCCTTCGCGGCGCGGCGTGTGCGGATGGCGACCGTGGGCCTCATCCAATACCTCAACCCGACGCTGCAATTCGCCTGCGCGGCGCTGATCCTGGGCGAGATCATCACGCCCTGGCACATGATCGCGTTCCCGATCATCTGGCTGGCGTTGCTGGTCTACTCGACCGCCACGCTCAGGGCAGAGCGGCCGCCAGCTCCGACATGAGCGTGGGCACGTCCGGCACCGAGTGGAAATAGCCCAGAAGGCTCGCCTCGGCGAAGCCCTGGTCCACCACGTGATCCAGAAGCGCGCGCATCGGGCGCCAGTAGCCGGCGGTATCGAGCAGGAAAACGGGCTTCTCGTGCAGGCCGAGCTGCCGCCAGGTCAGCACCTCGAAGAACTCGTCGAGGCTTCCCGCGCCGCCGGGCAGCATCACGATGGCGTCGGCGTTCATGTACATGACCTTCTTGCGCTCGTGCATCGTCTCGGTGACGATGAAGGTGCTCAGATCGCGCTTGCCCACCTCGCGCGCAAGCAGATGGCCCGGGATCACGCCAAAGGTCTCGCCGCCCGCGCCCTGCGCCGCGCGCGCCACCGCGCCCATCAGGCCCACGTCGCCCGCGCCGTAGACCAGCCGCAGTCCGGCCTGCGCCAGGGCCGCGCCGAGGGCCGTGGCATCGGCCATGTATTCGGGGTCGGCGCCGGGCCGCGAGCCGCAATAGACACAGATGGATGAGCGCGCCATGGCCTGCCTTGCACTTGCGTTGATTTTCCGTCCTCATAGTGCCGATTGCGCGCCGGCTCAACCGACACGAGGGACGGGTCGGAGGGGCCGGGCACCGATGCGGGTCGCGGGCGCGTGGACCGGCATTCGGGATCGGGGGATGTGACGCGGAGGTGGGCCATGCGGCTCGGTGCCGTTTTCGGCGAAAGCAGGATTGCGCTTCTGGGCGCGGTACTGGGCGGCGTGGCGATCGTGGCGCTGGCCGTGGGCTTCGCGCTGCGCCAGGAGCCCGGCCCCGGGGCGGGCCCGGACGTGGCCGAGGAACCGGCCGACGCCGGCACCACCAGCGCCGCCGGCCAGGGCGGCGAACCGGCCGTCTCCGGGGGCGCGGCGGCCCCGGACGAGCCGCCGGGCCAGGTCGCGGACAGCCCGCCACCGCCGGAGCCGCCGCGTTTCGACCAGATTCGCGTCGCCCCCGACGGCTCGGCCGTGATCGCCGGAAACGCGCCGCCCGGCGCGGACGTGTCGCTGAGGCTGGACGGCGCGGAAATCGCGGCGACCCGCAGCACCGCTGGCGGCGACTTCGCCGCCATCCTGACGCTGGCCCCCGCCGATGCGCCGCGGATCCTGAGTCTTGCGGCGCGCATGCCCGGCGGAGAGGAAATCGCCGGGGCCGAGACCGTCATCATCGCCCCCTTCGGCATGGACCAGTTGCAGGCGGCACGCGCGGAAATCGACGACGAGAGCCCCGAGGCGGCGTCGCAGGCAGGCGCGGATGCGGCAGGCGGGCTTCCGGCGTCGGCGCCCGCGCCCGGCGCGGCGGAGAGCGCCCCTGCGCAGGTGGCCGCAAGCGGCGCGGGACAGACGGCGCCGGACGGGTCCGCCGACCCCGCGGGCCCGGTTGCCGAGACCGCTTCCGCAGCGCAATCGCCGGCGGAGCGCGCGCCCATGGACGACATCGCCGCAGCCGAGACAGGTCCCGCCGACACGCCCGCCCCCGAGGCGCCGCCCGCCGCCTTGCCCGCGCCCGTATCGCCCGAAGCCGCACGGCCCGCCGCCGAGGGGCCTGTCGCGGAATTGCCCCAGGCCGCGACGCCGCCCGATGCCGGCCCGGTCCCCGAGCGCCCCGCAAGCGCGCCGCCCGCGCTGGTGGTGGCCGGACCCGAGGGGGTGCGCGTGCTCCGCGGTGGCTCGGACGGGCCGCCCGAGGCGCAGACCACCATCCGGATCGACGCGATTTCCTACAGTGCCGAGGGCGCCGTCACGGTGTCGGGCACCGGCGTGGCGGATCGGCAGGTGCAGGTGCTGCTCGACAACAGGCCGATCCGGACCGGCGAGATCGGCCCCGGCGGGCAGTGGTCGCTGGAACTGCCACAGGTGGATCCCGGCACCTACACGCTCAGCGTGACCCAGCTTGCGCCCGGCGGCGAGGTGGACTCGCGCGTGGACACGCCCTTCCTGCGCGAGGATCCCGCGCGCATCGCCGCCTCGCCCATGCTGGTGGGCCCCGGCGTCTCGGTGATCACGGTCCAGCCGGGCTTCACCCTCTGGGGCATCGCCGAGGCGAATTTCGGCGAGGGCATCGCCTATGTGCAGATCTTCGAGGAGAATATCGACCAGATCCGCGATCCGGACCTGATCTTCCCCGGCCAGATCTTCCAGCTGCCCGACTTGCCGCGCGACCTGCCGCGCGAGGAGGCGGCGCAATGATGCGCCGGTGCGGCGCCCACTGGCCATTCGGGTCGGCGGCGCATAGGTAGAGGGCATGCCAGCCGACACCACGCCAGCCAGCACCCGCCCCGCACGGACGCCGTCCGACCGCACCGACCCCACAGTGGCGGGGTCCGAGGCGGCACCCGACACCGCGGCGGTCTCGGGGATCGAGCAGGCCGAGCGCCGCTCGGGCTGGCGCACGATCCGCAAGGTTGCGCCCTATCTCTGGCCCGACGACGCGGCCTGGGTGAAGCGCCGCGTGGTCCTCGCGCTCGCGATGCTGCTCGTCGCGAAGCTCGTGGCGGTGGCCACGCCGTTTCTCTACAAGGCGGCCGTCGACGGCCTCGCGGGGGAAACCGCCGGCTCGCCGGCCTGGCTTCTGGCGATGGGCGCGGTGGGCGTGACGGTGGCCTACGGTGTCGCCCGCGTGGCCAATGTGGGCTTCCAGCAGATGCGCGACGCGGTCTTCGCGCGGGTGGCGCAGGGCGCGCTCAGGCAACTGGCGCGCGAGACCTTCGAGCATATCCACGCGCTTTCGCTGCGCTACCATATCGCGCGCCGCACCGGCGGGCTCAGCCGCATCATCGAGCGGGGCGTGAAGGGGGTCGAGTTCCTGCTGCGCTTTCTCGTGTTTTCCGTCGGGCCGCTGGCGCTGGAGTTGCTGCTGACGGGGCTTGTGCTCGCGGTGGTGTTCGACATCTCCTACATGCTGGTGCTGGCGGTGACGATCGCCCTTTACATCTGGTTCACCTTCAAGGTGACCGAGTGGCGGGTGCGGATCCGCCGCGAGATGAACGAGCAGGACACCGACGCCAACCAGAAGGCCATCGACAGCCTGCTGAACTACGAGACGGTCAAGTATTTCGGCGCCGAGCGCCTCGAGGCGGATCGTTACGACGGCGCCATGGCCGGCTACGAGAACGCGGCGATCAAGACCTCGGTCAGCCTTGCGTTCCTGAATTTCGGCCAGTCGCTGATCATCACGGCGGGTCTCGTGGCGGTGATGGTGATGGCCGCGCTCGGGGTGCAGGCGGGCGATCTGACGGTGGGCGATTTCGTCATGGTCAACGCCTACATGATCCAGATCACCATGCCGCTCAACTTCCTCGGCACGGTCTACCGGGAGATCCGCCAGAGCCTCGTGGACATGGGCGAGATGTTCGACCTTCTGGAGCAGCCGCGCGAGGTGGCCGACAAGCCCGGCGCGCCCGATCTCGTGGTGCGCGGCGGCGAGGTGGTGTTCGACAAGGTGCGCTTCGCCTACGATCCCGCGCGGCCGATCCTGAAGGGCGTGTCCTTCACCGTCAGCCCGGGCGAGACGCTGGCGCTGGTGGGGCCGTCGGGCTCGGGCAAGTCGACCATCGGGCGGCTGATGTTCCGCTTCTACGACGTGACCGGCGGGGCGATCCGGATCGACGGGCAGGACCTGCGCGATGTCACGCAGGAAAGCCTGCACGCGGCCATCGGGGTCGTGCCGCAGGACACGGTCCTGTTCAACGACACGATCTTCTACAACATCGCCTATGGCCGGCCGGAGGCGAGCCGGGCCGAGGTGGAGGCCGCGGCCCGGGCGGCGAAGATCCACGACTTCATCGCGAGCCTGCCCGAAGGGTACGACACGCAGGTGGGCGAGCGTGGCCTGAAGCTCTCGGGTGGGGAGAAGCAGCGCGTGGGCATCGCGCGGACGCTTCTGAAGGATCCGCCGCTCCTGCTGCTGGACGAGGCCACGAGCGCGCTCGACACGGATACGGAACGCTCGATCCAGTCGGAGCTGCGCATGATGGGGCAGGGCCGGTCGGTCATCACCATCGCGCACCGGCTCTCGACGATCGTGGATGCGGACCGCATCCTCGTGCTGCACGCGGGCGAGGTGGTGGAGCAGGGCACGCATGAGGCGCTGATGGCCACGGGCGGACGCTACGCGACGCTCTGGGCGCGGCAGATGTCGGGCGAGGATGTCGACTGACGCCGCTTGTGCCGTGTGACGGGAGCGAGGGGCCAGCCCCTCGCGCACCCCGGAGTTTTTCTGCCAGGATGAAATGAGGGCCGGTCGGCGCCTGGACAGGCGCGGCGGTATCGGGCGTCTGCGTGGTCTCGAAGATGGCGGCAAACCCGGAACGGCACCCCGTGGTCGGCCTGAAGCCGCAGAAGGGGCAGGCCGGGCGCCGCCGGCGGGGTCGCATCCGGAGCGGGGCGCGGCCCGAGCGAGGCCCGCGATGCGGTGGCGGGCGCGGCATGGGGATGCGATGGAGGCGCGCGCTGCGCGGCGGATCGCGGGCCGGGCGATGCCTGCGCGCGCGACGGGTTTCGCATCTTCAAGCTCTCTGCGCTGCGCCGGTCAGGTTGGTGAAGCGGTGATCGGCGAGGTCGATGTGAGTGGCAACGGCCCGCCATTGGCCATGCCGCAGTCCGCGGTGCGGCCGATGAAATGCGGTATCGCTTCCGGGCGGGGTTTCGGCGCCGGCCGGGCAGGCCGTGGGCGCGCCGTCGGAGCGGGTCGCGGGTCGTTCCCGCGCCGGGGACGGGTGCCGCGCGCTACTCCGCCGCGCGCAGGGGGGGCCTCGGGCCCGTGTCGCTGTCGCGGTCGGCGCCTTCCGGGGCGTCGGGCGGCGGCGCGAGTTTCTCGGTCAGCGGGATGTCCTCTTCGGGGACGATCCTCGCATCGGCCCTGTCGGCCTCGGGCGCCTCGTCCCAGTAGATCACCGGATCGCGGGTGGCGCGCGCGGCACGGGCCAGCGCCCAGTCCTGCGCGGTACGGCTGGCGCGATTTGCCCCGAGCCGCGCGAGGCCCCGGGCGATCCAGCCCAGGATCGTGCCCCACCAGACCCTGAGCGCCAGGAGCGACGGCGTGAAGATCAGCGTCAGCACCGTCGCGATGCCGAGCCCGAATACCACCGCCGTGGCCAACTGCTTCCACCACAGCGCCGTGGGGCTGTCGACCGTGTAGCCGCCATTGGCGAAGTCGAGCGA